>CAZXLI010000055.1:0-29318 GCA_964641795.1 uncultured Bordetella sp.
CGCGCATCGGCCAGGAAGTGATCGTCGACTTCCTCGAGGGCGACCCCGACCAGCCCCTGATCACCGGCCGCGTCTACAACGCCGAACAGATGCCGCCCTGGGACCTGCCGGCCGATGCCACGCAATCGGGCGTGCTGTCGCGCTCCAGCAAGGGCGGCGCCTACAGCAATGCCAATGCGCTGCGCTTCGAGGACAAGAAGGGCAGCGAGCAGGTGTGGCTGCATGCCGAGAAGAACCAGGACATCGAGGTCGAGAACGACGAGACGCACTGGGTCGGGCACGACCGCGACAAGACCATCGACCACGACGAGACCAGCCACATCAAGCATGACCGCACCGAGACCGTCGACCACAACGAGACGATCACGGTCCACCACGACCGCACCGAGACGGTGGACAACAACGAGTCGATCACCATCGGCGTGAACCGCACCGAAAGCGTCGGCAAGAACGAATCGATCACCATCGGCAACAACCGCACCGAGAGCGTCGGCGCCAACGAGACCGTCTCGATCGGCAAGAACCGCACGATGGACGTGACCGACAACGAGACGCTGAGCGTCGGCAAGAACCGCGAGCACACCGTCGGCAAGGACGAAACCATCAGCGTCGGCCAGCACCTGAAGCACACCATCGCCAAGAACGTGACGGTGGAAGTCGGCGAGAAGCGCGAGACCAAGGTCGGCAAGGACGACCTGATGCAGGTGGGCAAGAAGTTCTACCTCGAGGCCGGCGACGAGATCACGCTGAAGACCGGTGATGCCAGCATCACGATGAAGAAGGACGGCACGATCCAGATCAAGGGCAAGGACATCACGATCTCGGGCAGCGGCAAGATCGGCATCAAGGCCTCGAGCGACGTGACGATCAAGGGCTCGAAGATCGCCGAGAACTGATCAGGCGCACCCCATGCTGCAGGTCGACAACCAGACCCCGTTTGCCGCCGCGCTGTCGGTGTTCCCCGATGCGCAGGGTGTCGAGACGGCCTATGCCGTGGTCAAGGCGACCTTCACGCTGGGCGGCGACGAACCCGCCCTGGCCGAGACGCAACTGCCGCTGCTGGCGGCCGATGTCTTCTGGGGCGACCCGCAGCGCAGCAGCCTGCGCGCGGCCGGCGAGTTCGCGCTGCTGAAGCCGGCCACCGACGTGCTGCTGGTCGGTCGCGCGGTGGCCCAGGCGCCGGGCACGCGGGTCGCCGACGTGAGCCTGCGCGTCGGCCCGGTGCACAAGACCGTGCGGGTGTTCGGCGAACGGCACTGGGAAGGCTCGGGCAGTGCGATGAAGCCGTCGATGCCGCAGCCCTTCGAGCGCATGCCGCTGGTGTGGGAACTGGCCTTCGGCGGCCTGGCGCCCGAAGTGGACGGCCAGGACCCGGCCACGCGCCAGCACGAGCCGCGCAATCCGGTCGGCCGCGGCATCGCCGGCGGCCAGTGGGCGCTGCTGAAGCAGCAGCCAGTGCCGAACCTCGAAGACCCCGCCGCACCGATCCAGTCCGCGGCCGACCGGCCGCCGCCGGCCTGCTTCGCGCCGATCGCACCCACCTGGCTGCCGCGCCGCGCCTTCGCCGGCACTTACGACGAAGCCTGGACCCGGCAGCGCGCGCCCTACCTGCCGCTGGACTTCGATGCGCGCTACTTCCAGCTGGCGCCCGCAGGCCTCGTCGCACCGGGCCTGTTGCAGGGCGGTGAGCCTGTCGAGCTGATCGGCTTCACGCTCGGCGGGCCCTTGCGCTTCACGCTGCCGGCCATCCACCTGCAGCTGAGCTTCCGCTTCGAAGGCCAGCCGATCCCGCAGCCGGCGCGGCTGGAAACCGTGCTGTTCGAGCCCGACCATGGGCGCCTGCAGATGCTGTGGCGCGCAGCGCAGCCGGTGGACAAGAAGCTGCTGAAGCTCAGCGAACTGAGCGTGCGCTGCGCCGAGTACGGCCAGGATGGCCGGCCGCCGCCGCCGCTGGCCCGGCTGCAGGGCCTGCCGCGCAGCTATGCCGATGACGACGAGGACGCGACGATCGCGGTGGCGCCGTGAACGGATCCGAGGTCGTGATCGTCAGCGCCGGCCTGGTCACGCCGATCGGCCTGAGCCTGGCCGAGACCGCCGCCTCGGCCCGCGCACGCGTGGCGCGCCTGCGCGAAATCGAGTGGCGCGATCGGCGTTTCGAGCCCTTCGTGGTCGGCAGCGTGCCCGAGGCCGCCCTGCCCGACTTGGCCGAGCCCTTGGCGGACCTGCCGCTGCAGTACCGCGAAGCGCGCATGCTGCGTCTGGCCCACGCCGCGATCGAGGAGGCCGTGGCGCCAGTGCCACCGGCCGCGCGGCCGCTGCCGCTGTTGCTGGGGCTGCCCGAGCACCACACGACGATTCCGCTGGACCCGGGCCGCTTCCTGCAGCACCTGGACCTGCAGGTGCCCGGCTGCATCGATGTGGCCGCCAGCATGGCTGCGCCGATCGGCCGCGCCGCGGGCCTGGCGGCCATCGACCTGGCGATGGCGAGTCTGGCGTCGGGGCAACATGAGTTCGTGCTCGTCGGCGGCGTCGACTGCCTGGTCGACCTGTACGTGCTGGGCACGCTGGACCTCGAGGGCCGCATCCGCAACGAAGTGACCAGCGACGGCTTCAGCCCCGCCGAAGGCGCGGCCTTGCTGCTGCTGGCGCGCGCCGACACCGCCCGATCGCAGGGCCTCGCGCCGCTGGCGATGCTAACGGCTGTTGCACGCGGCCATGAAGAAGGCCATGTCTATTCCGAGGCACCGTACCTCGGCGAGGGTCTGGCCGCCACCTTCGCCCAACTGCTGGCCACGCCGCCGGCCCAGCCGATCGGCAGCGTGTTCTGCAGCTTCAACGGCGAACGCTACTGGGCGCGCGAGTTCGGCGTCGCCCGCCTGCGCCAGGCGCAGGCCTTCGACCCCGAGCACCAGATGGAGCACCCGGCCGAATGCTTCGGCGACCTGGGCTCGGCCCACGGTGCGGCACTGGCCGCGCTGGCCGCGCATGGCGTGGCGCACGGCTACCGCCGCGCGCCCAGCCTGGTCTACGCCTCGTCCGACCGCGGCGAGCGCGCCGCCGCCATCGTCGATGCATTGAGCTGACTCACGAAGCGAGCGTCCCCATGCCCTGCACCGTCCACAACATCCGAGGCTTCGCCCACAAGGGCAGCGGCGGCATGAGCCTGGTCTTCCCGGATGTCTGCAAGACCCCTGCGCCCCCGGCCCCGCCGATCCCGATTCCGTACCCCAACACCGGCAAATCGGCCGACACCAGCCAGGGCACGACGAAAGTCGAAGCCGACGGCAACATGATCATGGTCAAGAGCGCCAAGTACATGATGAGCATCGGCGACGAGCCCGGCAGCATCGGCGGCATCATCAGCAACACCTTCAAGAGCGAATGCGAGTTCCTGATGTACTCCTTCGACGTGATGCTCGAAGGCAAGAACGTGTGCCGCATGGGGGATCCGCTGTGGCACAACAAGAAGAACATCTGCGGGTGATGTCATGACTGAACTCGCGGAATTGGTTCATATCGGCCTTATCTCGGAGACCACAGTCGAGTGTCCCTTCGAGCACGTGAAGCACAAGTGTGGTCAGGCAGGCAACAAGGTGTCGGGTGATGCCGACGCGCTGGGAAAGAACCTCGAAAAGACGGGCAAGGATGGGACAGTGGTTAAGAGGGCGACCGAGGCCCCCTATTCACAATATGTCAAGGACACCCAAGAAGCCAAGTGCGAAGAATATCCCTGGGTTCCGCCGCCCTCACATCCCGATTGGTACAACTGGGTTCAATTGATTCCGGGGAACGAAAAGACTTGGTACCCAGTTGTTTTTCAGGCCCATCACCTCATCCCAGGAGACGGCTCGCTCAAAGGCGCCGCGAAGCTGCTGCAATTCATCGAGAAGGATGGCTCTTCCGTGATCTGTTGCGACCTCGGCTATAACGTGGATGGCAAGGAGAATGGCGTGTGGTTGCCGGGGAAGAGCGCGGTGGCGGGAGGTGACCTTGGCATCAAGCTTTGGTCTTCTTCAGTGGCCACACGCAGTCTGCCCGATGCAGAGTACGCCACCCGTCGCGCTGTCACTCGAATCGAGAAGGACCTTGAAACTGGCAAGTATTCTGACGCCCGCGAGGAATTCGTTCCGCTCGGCGGCGACACCCCGAGCGACAGCAGCAATTCTCCCATGCACGAGGTATTCCACGAGCGAAATCTCAAATGGCTGTATGTCCAGAAGGCCACTCATTTGGCGAGCCCTAAGCGGCAGTTTCATGATTCGCACACGGTCTACTACACCAAAGTCAAGGATCGCTTGAACGAAATGGGTGTCTTGCTTGAGCGCTGCAGAACGCCCGCCGTCAAGTATTCCTGCGAGGAGTGCTCCAAACCCGATGCGAAGAAGCCCTCACCGGCCGGGCTGCTGGGCTTGATGAACAACCTGTCCAGGATCATGCACTCAATGGTTTGCGGCAAGACGCACCATGAAACCTACTACACGTCCAACTGGAGCAATACAGCGAATAGAAAACAAGCACCCGGCATGGTTGATTGATCGCCGTCGTTGTACTCGCCTGAAAGACCAACGTGGAATACTTTGCCCTCACGATCCAACCCTCGTTCGACGATGACGACGAAGAGCGGGGCTACTTCGATTTCAACATCACGAACAGGGAAATCGTGAGTTTGCGCTGGTACGACGGCGTATCGCTTGCCGATCTCGGGATCCACACGATCGAGCTCACCTTGAACGACATGAATGGCTGGGCCAGCGAGTTCCCAGACTACTCCAATACGCCAGTACCGCTGATGACCAAAAAACTTGCCGATTGCCTGAGCGCGGCGGGCGTTTCGAATATCGAAACGTATGAGGTCCGGATTCTGTCCGCACCGCCCGACTGCCCCGAATACCGGGCATTCAACGTCGTCGGATCCGTCATGGCTGCCGACCCCAGCAAAAGCGAGTTTCATCGCGTCATGGGGGTACCAGGTGCTGACGTCTATGAAAAGCTGGTGCTCGATCGCGGCGCGATTTCCAGTCTCGACCTTTTCAGGATGGCCGAGAGCGTCAGCACCGTCATTGTGTCGAACCGCATTCGCAAGGCCATTGAATCCTGCGGATTGACCAGCGTCGGATTCGAACCGGTGGCCGTCGCCACCTGAAAGGCGAGTGATGAAGCTTGACATCAAGAGAATTGACGTCGCCGAAACCAGCGCGAACGACCAACGCCCCGCAGGATTGGCCCGCGCCGAGTGTGTCGGATTCACCGAGGCCGGCAGACTGCAGGCGAAGCTGCTCACGGTTTCAGAACCGCTCGTGTGCGACCTTTTGGCTTCCGCCGCATCCACCATTCAAGTGGGTGACGACGTTCTCATCTGGATACCCGACACCGCCACGGGAGGCCGGGCCGTTGTGCTTGGAAAGGTTTGCGGCGACCCGAACGCCTGCATCAGTCAGGTCGTCAATCTCGTGGCCAGCGAATCATTGTCATTGCAATGCGGGCAATCGAAGATCGAGATGAAGGCAAACGGCAAAGTCTTGATAAAGGGTGAGGATGTTGTGATCCGCGCCAAAGGCACGCAGCGCATCCGTGCCGGCACGGTGGCGATCAACTGAATCGCTGGCAGCCAAAGAACATGGCCACGCCGCGCCTGCGCTACATCCCCGAGCTGCTCGAGGTGCACGCGGCCGACCTGGCCTTCCTGTGGGACCAGCGGCGCGACGCGATGGCCTCACGCCGGCACACGCTGCGCGCGTTCGGCGAACTGAACGAGCGCATCGAGGCGCATCTGCAGGGGCTGCTGATCGCGCCGCCCGATGCACTGCTGGCGCTGATGCGACCGCAACTGGCGGCCGAAGACCGCGGCGAAGCGTTTGCCGCGGGCTTCACGTTGCTGCGGACGAACCAGCCGATGCTCACCGCGCTGGTGCTCGATGCCTTCGAGAGTGCACACGGCGCGGCACTCGATGGCTTGTGCGATGCGCTGAGCGCCGCCCCTTTCGGTGCCTTCATCGGCGAGTTGCAGAGCGTGTTCGACCGCGCCGAGCCACGCACGGCGGTGGCGGCAGCGGTGGTGCTGGCCAATCACCGCCTGCTGACCAGCCAGAGTGCCCGGCTGCCCGAGCTGCTGCTGCACGACGATCCGCAGGTCTGCGAGCTCGCGTGGCGCGCCGCCACGGTGACCGACGCACGCGACGCCGCGCCCGCCCACACCCGGCCCTATCAGCATGCGTTGAACCACCCGTCGGCGCGCGTGCGCCATGCGGCCTGGGCGGCTTCGGCCTGGACGGGCCAGGCCCAGGCCTTGCCCTTGCTGCGCCACCTCGCCGAACGCGGCGATGCGGTGGCGCTGCACTGGCTCACGGTGTTGGGCACGGTGGACGACGTGCCGCTGGTGCAGCAGGCCGCGCTGGCGCTGGACGACCCGGCGGCGCGCTGCCGGGTGCTGGCACGTTTCGGCCATCCCTCCGGCCTGAACGCGCTGGTACGCTGGATGGAGGCCGACGATGCTGCGCGCGCCGCTGCGGCCGGCGAGGCATTCGAACGCATCACCGGCATCGAGATCCATGGCGAGCGCCGCCAGCTGCCGGCAGCCCAGGATGCCGACGAGTTCGACCGCGAGATGGCGCCTTTGGTCTGGCTGCCAGATGTCGACAAGGCTCGCGCGTTGATGGACCGGCACGGGGCCGCATGGGCGGAGGGCGCGCGCTGGTGCCGCGGCCGACGCTTCGATGGCGAGTCGACGCCCGCGCTGCTGGCCGACGTCGATCTCGAGCTGCGCTGGGACATCGGCGCGCGCGCGGCGCTGGCCGGCCAGCCGGTGTGCCCGCCGCCGCCCGTCCATTGAGTGAATAACAAGGGTTCGAATCAGTGCGAAGCCGGCCCGAGCCATGCTTGAATCGAAGGTCCGGCGCGCCGTGCCGCGTTGACGCCATCCGGTAGAGCAGTCCCGATGTCCGTTCCCACCCACCTGGGCAAGTACGAGATCCGCCGCGAGCTGGGCAAAGGCTCGATGGGCGTTGTCTACGAGGCCTTCGATCCCTACATCGAGCGCCGCGTCGCCATCAAGATCATCCGCCAGGACCAGTTCGGCCCATCGCAGACCCGCGACCTGCTGGCGCGCCTGCGGCGCGAGGCGCAGGCCGCCGGACGGCTCAACCACCCCGGCATCGTCGCGATCTACGACTACGGCGAAGACGCCACGCTCGGCGGCTCGGGCCTGGCCTACATCGCGATGGAGCTGATCGACGGCCACGAGCTGAAGGACTACTTCGACGGCGACCATCGCTTCGGCCAGGCCGACATCGTGCGCATCATGGGCGAGGTGCTGGCGGCGCTGCAGCATGCGCACGAGCGCGGCGTGACGCACCGCGACGTGAAGCCGAGCAATGTGATCCTGCTGCGCAACGGCGCGGTGAAGGTGGCCGATTTCGGCGTGGCGCGGCTCGATTCGTCGGAGATGACGCAGGCCGGCACGATGATCGGCACGCCGATGTACATGGCGCCCGAGCAGATCCTCGGACAGACGGTGGATGGCCGCGCCGACCTGTTCGCCTGCGGCGTGATGCTGTACCAGTTCCTCACCGGCGAGAAGCCCTTCACCGGCTCGATCACCACGGTGATGCAGAAGGTGCTGCACCAGGACCCGGTACCGGCCACGCAGATCAACACCGCGCTGCACCCGGTGTGGGATGCGGTGCTGCGCAGGGCACTGGCCAAGCGGCCGGAGGAACGCTACCAGAGCGCCGCCGAGATGGCCGAAGCCATCCGGGTCGCGGCCTATGCGCCCGCGGGCGGCAGCGCGGCCGCCCAGGACGACGAGGTGACGATCCTGCTGCCGGTGCCCCCCGCGACACCGCCCGGCGGACCGGCTTCGTCTTCGGTGCCGCCGGTCGGGCGCGGGCCGGGCAGCACGCATCCTTCTTACCCTTCGGTGCCGGCCGCGCCGCCGAGCTTCGCAGCGCCGCCGATCACCGCGCCGCCGCCGCCTTCGCCGGCGCCGGCCCCACTGCCCGCACCGGTGCAGCGCGGCGGCATCAAGCCGGCCACCGTCGCGATCGCCGCGGCCGTGCTGGGGGGCGCCGGGCTCGCGGCCTACTTCGGCCTGTCCGGCAAGGGGGACAAGGCGCCGGTCGTCGCCACCGGGCCGGCACCGGCAGGCGCATCGAGCCCGATCGTCCTGGCGTCCAGTCCGGGCCTGGCGCCCGTGGCGCCGCCCTCGCCCACGCCGGCATCGGCCGGCACAGCGGCGCCAGCCACAGGGCCGGTGGCGTCAGCACCCAAGCCGGTGGCCGGGCCCAGCCCGGCACCGCCGCCGGTGATCAAGCCCGCACCGTCGGCCGCTGCGGTGGCCACCGGGCCGGCCACCAAGCCCTCGGCGCCACGCATCGAGACGAGCGCCGTCAAGCCGGTGCCGGTGCCCGCAGCGCCGCCGCCCGCTCCGGCGCCGGTGCCGGCGCCACCGGTCAACGAGTGGGCGCCGCGCGTCGCGAAGCTCGAGGCTTCGCGTGCACCGGTCACGCTGGCCAACCAACTGGCCGTGCTGCTGGAGCCGATGTCACCGGAAGAGCGCGCGACCATCGCCGAATTCGAGGCCCAGTTCAAGCTGCGGCCGATGGCCAGCGCGCTGCTGGTGGGTGTCGGGCCCGACGGCTACTTCCGCTACACGTGGCAGACCCGTGCGTCCTCGGCCGAGCGCGCGGTCGAGCTGGCGCGCAAACGCTGCGGCGAGATGCCGGCCAGCGGCTGCGGCGTGTTGATCGTCAACGGCGAGGCCAAGCGCGAAGGCCTGCTGACCGCGGCGCGCGAGCTGGGCGCGCAGCCGCCGGCCGCGGTGCGCCAGCGGGTGATACGCGCGTTCGAGCGCACACTGGGCGAATGGCGCCAGGCCGATGCCGCTTCACTGCAGGCGCGTGCCCCGTCGGCGCCCGCACCTGCACCGGCACCGGCCCCCACGCCGGCACCGCCCCCCGCACCCGCGCCTGCGCCGTCGCGGGCGACCGAGGCCACGCCGGCCGACCTGGCGCGCAACGACTGGTCGCAAGCACTCGCCCGGCTGCGCAGCGACAGCCAGTTCAACCTGGCCTCGGGCCTGGCCACGCTGCTGCATGTCACCGCGGCCGATGACCTGACACGGCTGGACAAGCTGCAGAGCGCCGCCAGGCTGATGCGCTGGAACAGCGCGCTGGCCATGGGCGAGCGCAACGGCTACCTGGTGTACAGCCACATCAGCGGCGAGCGCCGCAGCGACTGGGCGCAGGAGCGCGCCCTCGAGGAGTGCAATCGCGGGACCAATGCAGCCTGCGCGGTGGTGATGGCCGACGGCACCTTCAAGCGCGAGGGCCTGATGACAGTGGCCGCACGCCTGGGAAGCCGCAACCAGCAGGTGGTGCGCGAGGCGTTCATGCGCTCCGTGCAACGCTCGCTGCAGTCGGGCTTCTAAGGCATCATCCCGGCCACACGATTGCAGCCTGCGCAGCGCCCATCGCCATGACCAGCCAGAACCCCGACGCCGCCAAGCCGGAAGGCGCCTCGCCGTTCACCGGCACGCCGCCGGCGCCGGCGCCCGTGCCCACGCCGGCGCTGGTGCCGGACAACGAGGTCACGCAGGTGATGATGACGCCGCCGAAGCTGCCGCCCGGCCTGGCACCGGCCCCGGCCCCGGCCGCTTCGATCGAGCGGATCTCGCTGCAGCTGCCGCCGCATCTGCCGGGCCTGCCGGACAACGAGGCCACGCAGATGATGCCGATCCCGCCCGGCGGGGTGCCGGCAGGGTCTTCCGGAGCCAGCACCGCGCTGCCGCCCGGCACGGTTGCCGCCCGGCCCGCGCTGTCGCTGCCACCGCGGCCGAGTGCCGCGATGCCGCCGGTGGACAGCCCGGTGCTGCCGCCCGTCCCGCCGCTGCCGCCTATCCCGCCGCTGCCGCCGGTCGCGCCGCCGCCCACCGCAGCCGCAACGGTCCCGCCTGCCCCGCGCGCCCCCGCCCCGTCGGCAGCCGAACCCCACACCCGCATCGAACGCCGGGTCGACCCGGTCATCGATTCGGACCTCGGCCCGCAGATTGCGCCGACGCTCGCCTCCGCCGGCTACGAGCCGACGATGATCCTGCAGACGGGCAAGAGCAAGCCGCGCACGATGACCCTGCCGGACATGAGCCGGCGCGAGAAGGCCGCCACGCTGCCCGGCAGCGAAGGCACGCCGGGCGACGGCTCGATGCAGCAGGTGGGCCGCTACCTGATCCGCGAGCGGCTGGGCCGCGGCGGCATGGCCACCGTCTTCAAGGCCCATGACCCGACGCTGAACCGCGACGTCGCGATCAAGTTCCTGCACGCCTCGCTGTGCGCGGACGCCGAATACCGCGACCGCTTCCTGCGCGAAGCGCGCGCTGCCGGCGGCCTGTCGCACCCGAACATCGTGATCGTCCATGACGTCGGTGAAATCGATGGCCGGCCCTACATGGCGATGGAGCTGATCGACGGTACCTCGCTGGCCGACGAGGTCGAGCAGCAGCGGATGATGCCGATCCGCGACGTGGTGGTGATGGGCATGCAGCTCGCCCGCGCGCTCGACTACGCCCATGGCAAGGGCATCGTGCACCGCGACATCAAGCCCGGCAACATCATGCGGCTCAAGGGCAGCCACACGATCAAGGTGATGGACTTCGGCATCGCCCACGTCGACGACCTCGGCGATGCCCAGCACACCCGCGTCGGCGACGTGCTCGGTACGCCGCAGTACATGTCGCCCGAGCAGGCCAATGGCGAGAAGCTCGACGGCCGCTCCGACCTGTTCTCCGCCGGCATCGTGATGTACCAGATGCTCACCGGCAAGCGCCCGTTCCGCGGCGACACGCTGGTGGCCGTGGCCACGCGCATCGCCACCGAAGACCCGACGCCGATCAACAAGCAGCGCGCCGAGGTGCCTGCGTCGCTGCGCCGGGTGATCGACCGCTGCCTGGCCAAGCAGCCGGCGAACCGCTTCCAGACCGGCCGGGAGCTGTCGGAAGCACTGAGCAAGGTGCTCAACGAGATCGACGAGGCGGCCCTGGCCAAGAACCGCCCGCGCATCGTGCCCTTGCGCGTGAAGTGGGCGGCCATGATGGCGCTGATCGTCGCGGTGGTGATGGGCCTGACCGCAGCGGTCATCACGCAGCGGCAGTACGCGGCGATGATGAACCAGGTCAGCGACTACGGGGCTTCGCTGGCGCGCTTCATCGCGCAGCAGAACGCCGCCTCGGTGCTGGGCGACGACTGGGCCGCGGTCGAGGTGGCGGTGCAGGAGGTCATGAAGACCGGCAATTTCGAGCGCGTCACCGTCATCGACAACGGCGGCACGGTGCGGGTTTCCAGCCAGGCCGCGCTGGTGGGCCAGCCCTACAAGCCCGAGGGCAGCGAGTCGCTGGGCAAGCTCGCCGGCATCGCCACTTCGCGCTACCAGGCGCAGAACGAATCGGTGCTCGGCTTCGAGGCGCCGATCCTGTTCCAGGACAAGCAGGTCGGCCGCGTCGCGCTGGGCATCGCCGAACGGCCGCTGACGCAGGTGGCCCGGCTGTCGATCTCGCTGATGGTGGTGCTGGCGGTGGTCACCGTGCTGGCGGTGGCGATCGCGATGTACTTCGTCGCCAATTGGTTCGCCAAGCCGATCCAGCTGGTGGCCGATTCGATGGTCGAGATCGGCAAGGGCCGCTTCGACCATCGCATCAACGAGCAGCGCAAGGACGAGTTCGGCCAGCTCTACGCTGCCTTCGACAGCATGGCGCAGGCCCTGCAGGACCGCGCCACCACCGGGCTGGACATGCCCTCGCCGCCAACGCAAGTGCCGCGGCGCGGCGGCCCCGAGACGCAACGCCACCGTCCGGGTTGAAGCGGTGCGGCCGGTTGCGCGGCTGGTGCCGCTGCTGCTGATCGTGGCTGCCTGGCTGGCCGCTTGCGGCACGCCAGCGCCAGTGCCCGCCGAGGGCACGCCGCCGACGGCCCCGCCCTTGGTGGCCCCGGACGACGGTCCACCGCCCTGGCCCCAGGCCGCCGGCGAGGTGCTGGGCCGCAGCGACAAGTTGCTGATCTACCGCCCCCGCGCTGGCGACCTGCTGGCCGCGGTGGCCGCCCGCTTCCTGGGCCAGACCGATCGGCAGTGGCAGATCGCGGAGGCCAATGCCCTGCCGCCGGGCACCACGGTTCTGACGGCAGGCCAGCCGCTCATCGTGCCGCTGCAGCCCGCCAATGCGATCGGCGTGCGGGCCAACGAATTCCAGACCGTGCCGATCCTGTGTTATCACCGATTCGGCACCGGCAACAACAAGATGCTGATGGCGCCGACGAACTTCGGGCAGCAGCTCGACTGGCTCGCGCGCAATGGCTACAAGGTGATCCGGCTTTCGCAGCTGCTGGGTTTCCTCGGCGGGCACGAACCACTGCCGCAGAAGTCCGTGGTGATCACCATCGACGATGGCTACGAGTCGGTGCACCGCCACGCCTTCCCGCTGCTCAAGAAGTACGGCTTCCCGGCCACGCTGTTCGTCTACACCGACTTCATCGGCACCGGCGACGGCCTGAGCTGGGGGCAACTGCTGGAGATGGCGAACTCGGGCCTGGTCGACATCCAGGCCCATTCGAAGACCCATCGCAACCTGGTCGAGCGCCTGCCGGGCGAAAGCGACGAACGCTACCGCCAGAACATCGAGGCCGAGCTGCGCGTGCCGCGCGAGCTGCTCGAGAAGCGCCTGGCGCAGGCCCGGGTGCAGGTGCGCCACTTCGCCTATCCCTTCGGCGATGCCAGCGACGTGGTGCTCGACACGATGGCGCGGCAGCAGTACCAGCTGGGTGTCACCGTCTACCCGGGCGGCAACGGCTTCTTCTCGCAGCCTACCATGCTGCGGCGGACGATGATCTTCGGCGACCTCGACCTCGAGGGTTTCAAGGGCAAGCTGCAGACCAGCCGCAGCCTGGGCGCGCCATGAACGACATCGCGCAGCCAATGGGCCGCACCTTTCAGGCGCTAGGAATCGTCGCGCTGCTGCTCGCCGGCTGCGCCGGCACGCGGCCTCCCCCGGCCGCAGCGCCGGCGCCGCCAGCGCCAGTCGCCGCACCCGCAGGCGACCCTGCCGTCGAGCAGTTCGAGCAGCGCCAGCGCGAGCGTGCCGAGCAGGCAGCTCGCCAGGGGCGCCTGGCCGAGGCGCTGCAAGCCTGGGACGTGTTGCTCACCTTGCGCCCGGCCCAGGCGGAGTACCGCGCCGCACGGGCCGAGTTGCAACGGCAGGTGCAGGCCCAGGTGGCCGAGCGCCTGCCCAAGGCAGCGGCTGCGCACAAGCGTGGCGATCTCGACACGGCCGCCCAGCTCTACCTCGGCGTGCTGGCGCTCAATCCCGAGCACGAAGCGGCCGCCGAGGGCCTGCGCGCCGTGGAGCGCGAACGCAACAAGCGCCAGTACGTTGGCAAGCTGGCGCGCAACACGCTGGTGCGGCGTCCGGCGGTCGAGCCACCCAAGACCAATGGCACAGCCCAGCGTCCGGCTGCGAAAGCCGCGCCAAAGGCCACCGGCGACCGCAACGAACTCGAACACGCTGCGATGCTGGCCTCGCAGGGCGAGCTGGACGACGCGATCGCGCTGCTGCAGGCCCACCTGGTGGCGCAACGTAACGATGCCGACGCCAAACGCATGCTGGCCGACCTGCTGGCCTTGAAGGAAGGTCAGGGCCGCGCGAAGGCGCCCTGATCGACGACGGCGGCGCTGCTCACTTCACCTTGGTGAGCTTTTCCTTCAGGTCGACGGCCTTCTGCCGTTCGAGCTGCGCCGTGCGGTTGTCGGGGTCGATCTCCAGCACCGCGTCCCAGGCGCGGATCGCGCCGTTCAGGTCCTGCTTGGCAAACGCGCTGCGCGCCGCACGGGTGTGGCGGGTGATCGCGTCGGCCTTGGCCTTGGCATCCAGCGCCGGGGCGGCCGCTGGCTCCGGGGCCGGGGCGGGCGAGGCTGCCGGGGCGGGCGCCGGCGCCGCCTTGGGCTGCGCCACGGGCGCGGGCGGCGCTGCCGATGGCGGCGGTGCCTTGCCCGGCACGCGGATCATCTGCCCGCCGGCCAGCTGGCGCGGCACCTTGATGTCGTTGTAGCGCGCCAGGATGTAGAACTGGTGCACGTCATTCAGGAAGCGCCCGGCAATGCGGGACAGTGACTCACCGGGCTGCACGCGGTAGCTGAACGACTCGCGGCCCAGCACTGCGACCGGGTCGTCCTTGATCTGGCGCATCAGGCTCTGGGCAAGCCGGTGGTTGGGCTCGGCCTGCAGCACGCGCTGCAGTTCGGCGGTCGCCTGGTCTTCGTTGCCGGCTTCGAGCAGCTCGATGGCACTGGCGACAGCCTTCTGGATGGCCTGCGGCGTCATCGGCACCAGCGGTGCCGGCGGCGGCTCCGGTGCCGTCGGCGGTGCCGGCGCAACAGGGGCCGCGGGGGTTTGCGACGCCGGCCGGGCCGGGCTGGGCGACGGGCTGCCGCCCGGAGGCTGCGCGCAGCCGGCGACGAGCCCGACGCCTGCCATCAGCAGCGACAGTCGACGGAGGTCTCGGCGGGCATTCATCGCGTTGGTCACCTTTGGTTTGTCGTCGTGCGGCACCCACGGTGAAGCGCCGTTTCCCATGTAACGGTCGATTATTCACCAGCGTGAAGCGCGCCAACAAGCCAGCCCGGGTCCGGCCGTGCACCCGTTTCTGGCCGGTGACCGCCGGTTTTCCGAGGCAATGGACACGCTCGACCGCCCAACACACGGCTTGGTAACCAGGGGTACGGCACCACACTCGGCTGCGGGGGTATCGACAGCCAGTGTGCGCGTGATTTGCGCCACGCCGGGATGACTTTCGGTCATTGAAGCCATGCCAAGGGCATCCGACGATGGCCTGTCATCATCCGGCGCCATCCCGCCGCACGGCAGCCCCTCCTCCACATCGGCCATGACCATCACCCTGCTCGCGGTGTCGCTCAACGAGCAGCCGCTGTCCCAGCCCATCACCGCCTGCTTCGATGCGAATGGCGGCACGATCGGCCGCGCGGACCACAACACCATGGCACTGCCCGATCCGGAGCGCCATATCTCGCGGCTGCAGGCCGAGATCATCTCGACCGGCTCGCGCTACATGATCAAGAACGTCGGCGCGGCCAACCCGATCGTGGTCGGCTCGCGTTCACTGGCGCAGGGCGAGAGTGCACCGCTGACCGATCGCGACCAGGTGCGCATCGGTGGCTACCTGCTTCAAGTGGTGGTGGACCCCGAAGACGACATGCGCGGCGCCGACATCACCCGCGGCCGCGCCGCCGTGGCCGCCGTGAGCGCGCAGCCCGCTCCGCAGCAGCCTGACCCCTGGGGCCTGCTGGGCGGCAATCCTGGCAGCACCACGCCACCGCCGCGCAGCACGCCGCAGGCGCGCGGCACGCCGCCCCTGTCAAGCAGCAATCCGTTCGCCGATCTGATGGGCTCGCCCGCGCCGGCGCCGGCTTTCGGGGCGCCTCCCCCGTCGGGCAATACCTTCGCCGACCTGATGCCGGCGCCCGCTGGCGTGCGCGCAGGTTCATCGGCCCTGGGTGCCAAGCCCGCCCCGAGCGATCGCCCGTTCCTGCCTGACGACCTCGACGTGTTCGCGACGCCCGCCAGGCCGGCCTCGGCCCCTCCGGCACCGTCACCGATGGGCAGCGACCCCTTCGGCGGCCTGATCCCAAGCGCCGCACCCTCGTCGATCGACGATGCCTTCGGGCTGAAGCCGGCAGCCGGGGCAGACCCGCTGGCTGCCTTCATGGCCGGACTGCCCAGCGGCCCGGCACCCGGGGGGGCGCCGGTGCCGGCCGCCGCGGGCGGCGTGTCGACCGACCCGCTCGCGTTGTTTGGCGGCACCGACAAGCCGGCCGCACCCAGTGGCCCAGCGGTGCACGACCACACGCCGGACCTGCTGGCCGGCTTCGTCCCGCCACGGCCGATCAGCCCACCGGCAATGCTGCCCGCAGCACCGAGCCTGGCGCCGGCGGCGCCGCCCTTGCCGCCCCCGCCCTCGGTCGCCGGTGCGGGCCTGCCTGCCCGCTTCGACTGGCAGGTGAATCCGGTGCCGCCGACCCGGCCACCCACGGTGCAACCGCAACCACCGGCCGCGCCGGGTGGCGCACGGGCCGTCGTGCCCCCATTGCCTTCGGCCCTGCCGCCCTCCGACCTGGACCTGGAGTTCACGACCACCTCTGGCATGCGCAAGCCGACCCCCGGCGCCATGTTCGGTTTGCCGCCGACGCCGCCGATGGCGCCCCCCGTGGCGCCACCCGTCGCGCCGCCGATGGCACCGGCACCCGCGTATGCGCCGGCACCGATGCCGGCACCCGCGGCCGCTGCGGCGGGTGCGGCCCCCGACGCGTTGTGGGCCGCCTTCTGCCAGGGTGCCGGCATCGACCCCCATCTGGCCGCCGGGCTGGACGAGGCGATGATGCAGGACATCGGCGCGCTGCTGCGCAGCGCCGTGCAGGGCACGCTGCAGCTGATGTCGGTGCGCGCGACCACCAAGCACGAACTGCGCGCGGCCGTGACCATCATCCAGCAGCGCGGCAACAACCCGCTGAAGTTCTCACCCGATGCCACCACCGGTCTGGAGCAATTGCTGCGGCCGACGATGCGCGGTTTCCTCTCGGGCCCGGCGGCGATGACCGATGCGATGCACGACCTGGTGGGTCATGCGATCGGCACCGTGGCCGGCATGCGCGCGGCGCTGGATGGCATGCTCGAGCGCTTCGCGCCAGGGCAGCTGGAGGCCAAGCTGGTCGGCAGCTCGCTGCTCGACAGCGTGTTGCCGATGAACCGCAAGGCCAAGCTCTGGGAGCTGTACCTCCAGCATTTCGAATCGATTCGTGAAGAAGCGCAGGAAGACTTCCACAGTCTGTTCGGCAAAGCGTTCCTGGCGGCCTACGATCAGCAACTCGAACGCCTCAAACAGGGCGGCGGTGCGGGCTGAAGCCCGTTGCCGCGAGCCGAACGAGGGATCGAGGGGCCACGCGTGTTGAACATCCATATCGCCAGCCGCAGCGAACGAGGTGCCCGGCAAGGCAACGAGGACGACCTGCGCCACGGCAATGCCAGCGTCGGCTGGTATGCCGTCGTGGCAGACGGTGCCGGCGGCCACAGCCGCGGCGCGGAGGCGGCGCAGCGGGCGGTCACCTGCATCGAGTCCTTGCTCAACGACCAGGCGCTGAGCTTCACGCCGGCCAACCTGACCTACGCGGTGCACAGCGCGCATGCCGAGGTCAAGCGCCACCAGGACTCCGGCAGCCTCGATGCGCGCATGCACTGCACGATCGTCGTGCTGTGGATCGAGCCGATGGCCAACTACGCGCTGTGGACGCATGTCGGCGATTCGCGGCTGTACCGCATCCGCCAGGGCATCTCGGAGCTGATGACGATCGACGACAGCGTGGTGCAGCGCATGGTGCGCGCCGGGCTGATCACCGCCGAGCAGGCCACCCACCATCCGCAGAAGAACCAGCTGCTCGCCGCACTGGGCATCGAGGGCGACGTGTACCCGCACACCGTGGCGCGACCGGTCGAGCTGCGCGACGGCGACGCCTTCCTGCTGTGCACCGACGGTTGGTGGGAAACGCTGGATGGCGCGTCGCTGGTGGCGACGATGGCGGCCTCGCAGACGCCTGCCGAATGGCTGGACCGCATGCAGCGTCACATCGAGACGCGCGCCAATCCGAAGCAGGACAACTTCAGCGCGGTGGCGGTCTGGGTGGGCGACCCGTCCGAGGTGACGCAATGCGGCCCCGACGACACGGTGCCGCGCGCGCAACGGCGCTAACTCGCCATCTGCGCGGCCAGGACGGCCGCGCCTTTCACCACTGGGCGGCGAGCATGTCGCTGAAGCCGGCGGGGTCAGGCAGGCCCCGCGTCAGGCTGAAGCTGCCTTCGCGGCCGACTTCACCCATCGGCCACCAGTAGCTGCTGCCGTTGATGCGGCCGTGCAGCTCGCTGACCGCGAGGCCGTGCATGATCTGCCCCAGCGAGGCGCCACGCGCGACCGCGAAGCGCTCGTGGCCGACCACGGGACGCTGCTGCGGCACCATCAAAGGCCCCGCCGCCGGCCAGGGTGGCGCCTCGGCCAGCGCAGCTTCGAAGGTGTCGACCGTCGAGGGCTCACCGAGCGTGTGCATCGCCGCCTGCGCCACGTGCGACCACCAGAGCTCGAGGTGGTCGAAGCCGATGCGGTCGATCGGCGGGCGCTCGCGGCGCTGCGCGACGACCAGCGGGTAGTAGCGGCCGACGTTGTCGCAGCTGGGCATCAGCACGCCGAACCACCAGTCGCGATCGACGACGCCGGGCGACCAGGCAAAGCGCCAGACGGGAGAGTTCAGGTAGGTCTCGAGCCAGCGCGGCCCCAGCTGCTGCGCGCTGATCGCGATGCATTGCGACAACCAGTCGTCGCACACCTGCAGCCACTCCGGCGTCATGCGCCGGTTGGCGAAGTCACCCAGCGACGACAGCTTGCCGTACCAGCCGGGCAGGTCCTTGACGTCGGTGTTCACAGGCCGTTGGGGCAGTTGAATTGCCGCAGGTCCGGCAGCCTGAACGGGTTGCGGACGCTGCTGGTGGTGATGTCGAACGTGGTCTTGCGGCCATCGAGGTCGAACACCGCGCGGAACTTCTCCGGCGCATTGGTCGGCTGGATGTTGACGCGGTCGAACAGGCGCAGCATCGCCCACGGCCCGTCGCTCACCAGCCCGGTCGGGCCCGAGGGCGTGACCATCACGCGCACCTGGGCCGACCCCCGCGGACCCGGCCACTGCACGGTGCTCGGGATCTGCGGGCCATGCTTGTAGCTGACCACCTGGCCATCGGCATCGAGCACGAACTGGCTGAGCGACGGGTCCATGTCCACCGGCTTGAACTCCAGCCGCAGCGACATGCCGGCGCCGCCGGGCGGGAAGAAGGTCTCGCGGATCGCCGCGGCGCGCTGGAACTGCGGCAGGGTGCCGACATCGGTGCCCAGCGGCGTGCCGTCGACCGGGCGGAAGCTCCAGGGCCGGGTGCTGGTGTCGATGTACGGTGCCAGCTTCTGCTGCATCTGCTCGAACTTGCCGCCGGGACCGAACAAGGCGGCGAAGTCGGCCTGCGTCACGTCGCGCGTCGAGGTCGCATCGAAGGGGTAGCGGCCGGCCACGGCCTGCTGGCAATACTCGCCGATCGTCGCGCGCACCTCGCGCGAGAGCGACTCGCGCAACTGCATCTGCGCGACGCGGGCACTGGCGGTGCCGAGGTTCTCGAGCAGCGAGCGCACCGGCTCGGGCGAATTGGCGGCCTCGGCCTTGAGTTGGGTCGGCAGCGGCGAAGGCTGCGGCGCCAGGCCGCCCTTGAGCGCCTGGTCGACCGAGGTGAGATGCACCTGCAGTTCACCGAGCCGGGCGATCAGGCCCTCGATCGGCGCCTTGCCGCCCTCGGGCGCCGTCACCATGCGGCGCAGGCCGATGAAGCGGTCGTCCACGATGCTCTCGATGCGCTGCTCGGGTGCCCCGGTGGTCGGCGCACGCACCCCGATCTTGCCGAGGATCTGCTTCTGGATCGTGCCCTTGGCTGCTTCGGTGACCGACTGCAGCGAACCATCGCCGGCAAGCAGGGTGGTCTCGCGCGACATCGCCCTCATCAGCGGCAGCAGCGGCGTGTCCGGCGCGGAGAGGATGCGCGTGGTCTGCAGCGATTGCGCGATGCTGGTCACCGGCACCAGCCGGACATCGGCGATGAACGATTCCCAGGTGGCCGCGTACTCGTTGAGGTAGATGCGACGCACGTCGTCGACCAGCTTGTCGCTGATCACCGCGCCAGGCGTCTTGACCGGCGACTTGATGCCGAGCACCCATTCCTGCTCCTGGTCGAGCTGTCGCGTCACGTCGCCGACGACGGACTGGAAGCCCTTGTAGTAACCGTTGTAGCTGAACAGGCCGGGCACCCCCTTGGTCAGCGGTGCCCCGCTGACCCGCGTGAACACCAGCGGCGCATTGCCTCCACCGGCCTTGGCTACCGTGAACTCGGGGAACTCGGATCCCAGCCCGCGCTGGCGCAGCCGGTTGTACACGCGCTGCGGCAGCGACACGGTGGACAGCTGCAGGCGCGTGGCGTCGATCAGCCCCTTGTCCTGCGCCAGCGGCGACACCGCGGCGCCCTGCGCCAGCAGCGCGTCGAGGTGGCTGCTCAGCTGCTCGCGCTGCTCGGCAGTGATCTCGCGGCCGATGCGGGCATCCCAGTCGGATTCGAAGTGGGCCTTGAGCGCCGCAGCATCGAAGTGCTCCGGCTCGTACATCATCAGGTAGGCCTTCAATGCCTCGTACAGCGACTCCTGCTGGTTGCCGTTGCGCAGTTGTCCTTCGACGCGCAACGCCAGCCGCGGCAGCATCGCGTCGACCAGCATGCGCTCGTAGGCCAGGCGCGCGGCGCTGTCCAGCCGGCGGCCCTGGTAGAGCCAGAAACCGAAGGACCAGGGCACGTCGGCGTCGACCCCCCCGGGCCCGCCCGCGGCCAGGCCGCGCGTGGCCTCGAGCGCGCCGACGATCGGCGTCAGGTCCGGATTGGCCTTGTTCGGCGTCTGCTGCACCTGCAGGCGCACGGCCTCGACCTTCTGCGCGACCGACTCGACATAGCGCTTGTTGTTGCCGTAGCTGATGGTCCATGCCGTCACCATGCCCACGGCCAGCAGGCCGATCAGCGCATAACCCGCAATGACGATGGCACCGCGCTTGCGCTCCCAGCTGATGTTGGTGCCGGCCAGGCCCTGCTCGGCGAACACCACGTCGGTGAGCAGGCGCGAGAGGAAATAGCTGCGCCCGCTGGCCTGCTGCGGCGGCAGCACGGCCTTTTCGAGCTGGTACTGGCGCGAGATGGCGCCCAGCATGCGGTCGATCGGCGTGCCTTCCTGCGTGCCGCTGACGAAGTACAGGCCGCGCAGCAGCGGGTTGGCCTCGTACGGCGACGGCGAGAACACCTGCTCGACGAATTCCTGCAGCGCCAGCTTGAGGTTGGCGAACTGCACCGGGAAGCCGTAGATGCGGGCGCGTCGGCCAGGGTCGTTCTCGGCCTGCAGGCGATCGATCAGGCCGTCGCTGATGCGTTGCAGCAGCAGGTCGAACTCCGGCCCCATCTCGGCGGTGGGGGCCTGCTTGGGCAGCCCGGACTTGTCGAGCTGGAAGGTGAAGCCCCAGGGATCGGCGCGCTGCGTCTTGTCCAGCGTGCCGAAGTAGTCCATGAAGCCGGCCAGCAGGTCGCACTTGGTGACCAGCAGGTAGATCGGGAAGCGGATGTTCAGCTTCTCGTGCAGTTCCTGGACGCGCTGGCGCACGGTGGCCGCATGCTGGGCCCGCTCGGTGGCGCTCTTGGCGATCAGGTCGGCCACCGATACGGTGACCAGCACGCCGTTGAGCGGCTGGCGCGGGCGCGATTTCTTCAGCAGGCCGAGGAAGCCGTTCCAGGTCGCCGCATCGGCAGCCTGGTCACTGTCCTGCGTGGTGAAGCGGCCGGCCGTATCGATCAGCACCGCCTGGTCGGTGAACCACCAGTCGCAATTGCGCGTGCCGCCGACGCCGCGCACCGCGTGCTCGCCCATCTTGTCGGCCAGCGGGAACTGCAGTCCCGAATTGCGCAGCGCGGTGGTCTTGCCCGAACCGGGCGCACCAATGATCGTGTACCAGGGCAACTCGTAAAGGTAGCGGCCGCTCAGGCGCGCGCTGAGCCCGCCGCTGCCGGGCTTGCCGCCGGCACCGAAGCGCGCCTTGCGCAAGGTGCCCATCGCCTGTTCGAAGCGCTGCCGCACCGCCGCCATGTCGGCGCTTTCCTGCGGCGTTCGGGCCTCGCCCTGCGGCGCCGACAGCAGCTGGTTGACCACCACCTCGTTGCCGCGGCGTGCGCGCCAGATGCTGATCACGGCCCAGAGCACGAACAGCAGCACCAGCACGCCGATGGTGATCCAGCGCGAACGCTCGGTGTCCAGCGGGCGCAGCTCGCCGATCGCCACGAGCGGCCCGACGAACCAGATGATCAGGCTCAGGGCGAACAGCAGCACCGCGCCGAGGGTCCAGCGGTTGAAGATCCAGCCGAGCACCTTCTTCATCGCGTCGCTCCACTGGCCGGCGCCGCGGTGGCGCCGGGGTTGGCAGGCCGCGGCGCGAACTGGTCGCTGCGCGTGGTCAGCAGGGTGATCTCGACCCGGCGGTTCAGCGCACGGTTGGCTGGCGTGTCGTTGTTGGCCACCGGCTCGCCATCGGCTCGGCCCTCGGCCTTGATGCGATCGGCCTGCACGCCGCGGGCGACGAGCAGATCGCGCACGGTCTTCGCGCGCTCTTCCGACAGGTGCCAGTTCGACGGGAAGCGCACGGTGCGCAGCGGCTGGTTGTCGGTGTGGCCGGTGACGAGGACCGCACCACCGACCTTGGCCAGCGCTTCGGCGATGCGCTGCATCAGCTGCTCGCGCTCAGGCACCAGCGTGGCGCTGCCGGAGGCGAACAGGCCGTCGCCGCGCACGGTGACGACGCTGCGGTCGACCTCGTCACGCACGGCCACCAGGTTGGCCTTGATGTCGTTCTGCAGGAACTGCGCGAGGCGTGGCACCGGCGCGGGCTGCGCGACGGCGGCCACCGGGGGCGACAGGCGCAGGCTCTGGATCTGGCCGGCGACCGGATCGGTGAAGCCGCTCAGCCGGTACGAGTAGGCGGTGTAGATGCCCAGCAGGATCAGCAGGGTCAGTGCCGCGGCGACGGCCAGCGGCAACCAGCTCAACGCGCGGCGGCGCTGCACCGGCTGGCCCTGCCAGTGCTCGGCCAGGGAAGGCGAGTAGCCACCGCGCTGCTGGCGCAGGATCTGCGCAAGCTTGTCGCGCACCGCTTCGAGCTGCGCGCGACCGTTGTCGATCACGCGGTAGCGGCCCTCGAACCCGAGCGCGATGGCCGCGTAGATCAGCTCCAGCAGGTCGCGGTTGGCATCGGGCTTCTCGGCCAGGCGCGCCATCAGCTGGAACACCTTCTCGCCGCCGAAGACTTCGTTGTGGAAGCTGGCCAGCAGGCTGTTGCGGCCCCAGACGCCCGAGCCGCCCCAGGGCGTGTCGGAGGCCGCCTCGTCGAGCATGGTGCACAGCACATAGCGCGCGGCCATCACCCGCTCGGGCGGGATGCCGCGCTGGTGGGCCGTGGCCTCGAAGTCGCGGATGCCCTGGGCCAACGAGGCACGCAAGGTCGCCGGGTCGCCCACCTGGCGCGTGCGGCGCAGTTGCGGCACCAGCATCAGCAGCTTGTTGGCCACCGCGAGCAAAGGGTTCAGGCCATGTTCGGCATTGACGTTCTCGCCGGCCGCGGCATCGCTGACCATCGCGCCGGTATCGGCGCCACGCGCGGCACCGGGCCAACCGCCCCCCGGGTTGGGCTTGATGAAGGTGCGCTGGCCGTCAAGCTGCGCAAACGGATCGTTGTTCGAGGACGGGTCCATCGATATCCCTGTGTGGCGCTAGGCGGGGCCCTCTCAGGCCTGGCGGATGGCCCACAGCTCCAGTTCGAGGCCTGGGAAGTCTCCGGCCACGTGCAAGGCCAGGTTGCCGGTGCGTTCGAGCTGCTTCCAGAGCTCGCCCTGGCGCTCGAGTTCGAAATAGTGGTAGCCGGCGTGGAACGGCAGCTGGCGCGGCGCCACCGGCAGGCTGTTGAGCACGACGCCCGGCAGCTGCAGGTTGACGAGGTCGCGCAGCCGCTCCACCGGCCCGAGCTTCGATTGCGCCGGAAAGCGCTGGCGCAGCTGCTCTGCCGGCACCTGCGCATGCACCGCCAGCACGAAAGCCGCGCTGCGCAGCAGCTCGCCATCGGCGATCACCGCGGTGCGCACGCCGTGGCTGCGATCGACCAGCTCGATCTGGATCGCATGGCGCTGCAGCTCGGTGCTCAGCAGCTGGCGCAGGTGGTCGATCACCGGGCCGAACACATGCTGCAGGTCATCGTGCTTGTAGACCGGGTATTCGGGTGGGTGGCGGCGCGGATCGTAGAAGGTCGAGAGCTCGCCGCCGAGCTGCACGCAGGCCAGGAAGAAGTCCCAGGGATGCACGCTGGGCGCACCGGCGAACTGGCGGAACTGCGGCTCGGCCCGGTTCACGCACTGCAAGGTCATGAAGTCGGTGACTTCCGAGGTGCCATGGCTCAGCTGGCCATGGCGCGCCGCGAGCATGTGCGCGCGCTGCTGCACCAACCCGTGCAGCAGCGAGGCGATGGCCGAGAGCTGCCCGCTGGCATCGATGCGCGTTTGCGGCGCCAGGTAGCCCCGGTCGACCACCAACTGGCCATCGGCACGACGCTCGACCACGCGCGCCACACCGAGCAGCGCATAGCCTTCGTTGGCATCGCGCCCCCGCAGCAGGCGCAAGGTCACGGCACCGGTCTGAATCGGCTCGGGATCGTCGGTGGCATTGGTGTAGTCGCGCAGTTCCGCGTCGACGGCCCGCAGGCGGCACATCTCGTCGCCATGGCCGTCGCCGAAGTCGACCTCGGTGACACCGGCTCGCGAGACCGGCGCGGCCAGGTAGACGATCTCGCCCTTCAGGTCCTCCGGCACCTCGAAGGCGACCGGCGTCGCATCGATGTCGGGAAACGAGAACGGCGTGCCGTCGGGCAGCACGCCGCTCGCGCGCACGACCCCGAGGTGGCCCAGCGCCAGTTGCCCTTCATCGAGCACCAGCTCCGAGAAGCCCCACGCATACGGGTTGGCGGCCCGGCCGCGTGTGTCGACCAGGTGTTCGACGAAGCGGGCTTCCTGCTGGAAATGGTGTGGCTGCAGGAACATGCCCTGCGACCAGATGACCCGGTTGCGCCAGCTCATGCCTGCTCGACCCCGATGCTCATGGCGCGACCTTGATGTCGGCCTGCAGCGCGATGTCGCCGGCCGTCACGGTCAGGTTCTGCGTCTTGCCGGTCTGCACCGGCACGACGACGCGCCAGGTGGCCTTTTCGAGATTGCGAAAGGCACCGATCACACCGATGAACTTGGTGTCGTTGCTGACCGTCTTGCGATAGGGCCGGTTCTCGCCAGGCTGCAGCATCATCTCTTCGCGACCGACCAGATCACCGCCCAGCGTGGCCTGGTCGTTGCGGTAGAGCGCCATGAAGTCGGCGGTATTGAAGGCGGCCGCCGTCTTCAGCTCGTACACCCGGACCTCGAGCGGTGCAGGACGCTGGTTGATGCTCGGATTGAGCTGGGCCGAGCCCTGGATCGTGCCGTTGACCGTGGTGACCACCGGCTTTGGCGGCGGGCTGCTGCACGCCGACAGCGCCAGCATCAACGCCGCGCCGCTCAGGTAAGAAAGAGCCGTGCGTCGACTCGCTGCTTCGGCACGCTGCCCCTCGGGACGCCCGCCTGCTATGCGGGCACGCCCCGCGACACCATGGAAGTTCACCGTGCACTCCTGTCAGCCTGGGCAAGAATAATCAGCCCCTGCCCGGGCCAGGCGTGACTTAGGTAATTCGCGCCGTGCAGATGCAGCGCAGGACGTCTACAAGCCGGCGGACGCGAGCGTGCTGCGGAAGCGGGACGGTCCCTGGAAGCCGATCACGCGCGTGCCGGGGATCTCGCGGCCTTGCGCGTCGAAGAACAAGGTGCCGGGCGGGCCGAACAACTTGAACCGGCGCAGCAAGGCACGGTCAGCCTCGCTGTTGCCGGTGACGTCGGCCTTGAGCAGCTGCACTGGCGCCAGGCGCTGTGCAACCTCCGCGTTGCGGAAGGTGAAGCGCTCCATCTCCTTGCAGGACACGCACCAGTCGGCATAGAAGTCCAGCATCACCGGCCCACGACCCGAACCCAGGATCGCGTCGAGCTCCTCGACGCTGCGCACGCGCTGGAACGGCAGGTCCTTGGTCGTCGTGGCTTCCGTCTCGCTGAACTGGGCCAGCGGCTGCAGCGGGTCGCGTCCGCCAGTGGCCGCGCCCACGATCTGCACGCCAGCGAACAACAGCGCCACGACGCCGAGCGTGCGCCGCAGCAGGGAGCGCATGGCGTGCCGATGGCCGCTGCCAGCTCGCCACGGTTGCAGCAAAAGGCCCGCCAGCAACAGCAGCACCCCCCAGAGCGCCAGCACCACGCCGGCAGGCAGGATGGGCTGCGCAAGCCAGATGGCGACGCCCAGCATCAGCGTGCCGAACAGGCGCTTGACGGCGTACATCCACGGCCCCGAGCGCGGCAGCCAGCGGCCCGAGGACACCCCCAGCACCAGCAGCGGCACGCTCATGCCGGTGGCCATGGCGAACAATGCGCCACCGCCGAGCACGAGGTCGCGGCTCTGGCTGATGAACAGCAGCGCACCGGCCAGTGGTGCGGTGACGCAGGGGCTGACGATCAGGGCCGACAGCCCGCCCATCATGAACACGCCGGCCAATTGTCCAGCAGGCATGCGGTTGCAGTGCGTCGATACCTGGGTGGTGAAACGAGCCGGCAGGCGCAGTTCGTAGACGTCGAACATCGACAGCGAGAAGACCGCCAGCAGCAGCGCGAAGGCGCCAATCGCCCAAGGCGTCTGCAACGCGGCTGCGAAGCCTTCGCCAGCCAGACCGGCCATCACGCCGAGCGCCGTGTAGACGAGCGCCATACCCAACGAGTAGCTGGCCGCCAACACCAGGCCGCGCAAACGGGAAGGACGCTGCTCAGTGCCGACGATCAAGGAGGACATGATCGGCAGCATCGGCAGCACGCAGGGCGTCAGCGACAGCAGCATGCCGATCACCAGGAACACACCGACCACGGGCCAGAAGCGCCCGCCTTGCAGGGTCTGATCCACGATCGAACCATCGCGCCAGGCTGCCAGACCTCCACTGCCGGTCGCACCGGCGGCCACCGGGGTGGGCGTCGCTTGCGCGCCGGCACCGGCAGACGGATCCAGCCGAAGGCTGCTCGTCTGCGGCGGATAGCACAGGCCGGCGTCGGCGCAGCCCTGCGCCGTCGAGCGAAGCGTGAACGGGCCACTGACCGCCGTGAGGGGCAAGGCGATGCGCAACTCGCCGCGCAGCGTCTCGACGTGCTTCTGGAAGTTCTCGTCGAACTTCACCTTGCCTGGCGGGATGCGCGCTTCGCCGGCCGTGGCACCCTCGACCGCAAAGGCAAAGCGGTCCCGATAGAGGTAGTAGCCCGGCGCGACCACATAGCTGATCTCGATCTCGTTCTGGCCGGCCATCCGCGCGGAAAAGCGGAAGGCCTTCTCGGGATCCAGAAAGTCATCGGCGGCGCAGGCATTGCCGACCAGCAGCGAGCACAGGCCAAGGAAGGCCAGCAGCCTGGCCAGCCAGTGGCCTTGCAGAGAGCGATGCAGCGCCATGGTGCGATTGTGGCTCAGCGGCGGCCGGACGGAACAAGGGCCAGCACCCTGGCTGGCCCTTGAAGAGGGGTATCGCGACGCGGCGTCGCGATTGCACCGCGCCTTACGCGGCGCTGCTGTCTGCCGCGGCGTCGGCTGCCGGTTCCGGACGGTCGACCAGCTCGACGAAAGCCATCGGCGCGTTGTCGCCGACGCGGAAACCCATCTTCAGGATGCGGGTGTAGCCGCCCGGACGGGTCTGGTAGCGCGGGCCCAGCTCATTGAACAGCTTGGTGACGATGTCGCGGTCGCGCAGGCGATTGAAGGCCAGGCGGCGATTGGCCACCGTCGGCTCCTTGGCCAGGGTGATCAGCGGCTCGACGACACGACGCAGTTCCTTGGCCTTCGGGACCGTGGTCTTGATCGCTTCGTGCTGGAGCAGCGAGACGCACATGTTGCGCAGCATCGCCAGGCGATGCTCACTGGTGCGATTGAGTTTGCGGAGTCCGTGTCCGTGACGCATGGTGCTTTCCTTTCCTTATTGAACCGCCAGCCGTATCAGGTACTGGCGGGTGCACTCGGCGCTGAATTGGCGTTTCAGCGCTTGTCCAGGCCTTGCGGGGGCCAGTTTTCCAGGCGTGCGCCCAGCGTGAGACCACGCGAAGCCAGCACTTCCTTGATTTCGTTCAGCGACTTGCGGCCCAGGTTGGGCGTCTTCAACAACTCGGTTTCGGTGCGCTGGATCAGGTCGCCGATGTAGTAGATGTTTTCGGCCTTCAGGCAGTTGGCCGAGCGCACCGTCAGCTCCAGCTCGTCCACCGGACGCAGCAGGATCGGGTCGAAGTTGTCCTTGCGCGGCTGGTCGCGTTCGCCGCCGTAGGTCGGCATGTCGGTGCCTTCCAGGCCGGTAAAGACGACCAACTGGTCGACCAGGATCTTGGCCGACGCGCGGATCGCTTCCTCGGGCGAGATGGCACCGTTGGTCTCGATCTCCATCACCAGCTTGTCGAGGTCGGTGCGCTGCTCGACGCGGGCGTTCTCGACCGCATAGCTGACGCGCCTGACCGGCGAGAACGACGCGTCCAGCACGATGCGACCGATCGACTTGGTCGGCTCGTCACCATAGCGGCGCAGGTTGCCTGGCACGTAGCCGCGGCCCTTCTCGACCTTGATCTGCATGTCCAGCTTGCCGCCCTGCGCCAGGTGGGCGATGACATGCTCGGGATTGATGATCTCCACGTCATGCGGGACCTGGATGTCCTGCGCCGTGACCGGGCCTTCGCCTTCCTTGCGCACCACCAGCGTCACTTCGTCGCGGTTGTGCAGGCGGAACACCACGCCCTTGAGGTTCAGCATGATGTTGACCACGTCCTCGGCCACGCCGTCGACCGTGGAGTATTCGTGCAGCACGCCGGCGATCGTGACCTCGGTCGGAGCATAACCCACCATCGAAGACAGCAGCACGCGGCGCAGCGCGTTGCCCAGCGTGTGGCCGTAGCCGCGCTCGAACGGCTCGAGCGTGACCTTGGCGCGATGGCCGCCCAGCGGCTCGACGTTGATGGCTTTGGGTTTCAGCAGATTGGTTTGCATTGCAGTCCTGTGTTCCTCTCAATACCCTCGGCTCGTTACACCGATAAGGCTGATGGACCATGCCGGGATGGTGTTGTATGCCCCGCACCCGGCAAGCGAAGCACCACCGGAAAGGGTTGATGTCCTCCGGACATCAGCCCGCTCTCGTGTTTGCGTTTACCGCGAATACAGCTCGACGATCAGCGCTTCCTTGATGTCGGCGCCGAACTGGTCGCGATCGGGCAGTTGCTTGAACACACCCTCGAACTTGCCGGCATCCACCTGCACCCAGGCAGGCAGGCCCACCGACTCGGCCAGCTTCAGCGCGTCTTGCACGCGCAGCTGCTTCTTGGCCTTGTCGCGCAGCGTGACCCTGTCGCCGGCCTTGACCTGGTAGGAGGCGATGTTGACCACCTGGTCGTTGACCAGGATGGCCTGGTGCGACACCAGCTGGCGCGCCTCGGC
>CAZXLI010000056.1:0-29272 GCA_964641795.1 uncultured Bordetella sp.
GTGCGCAATGCCACCGCGCAGGTGGCGGTGGACCTGATCGAGAGCCTGTTCGGCAAGAGCACGCTGATGCGCGCGCAGACGGCGCGCTAGCTAGCCGGGCTCGGCTGCCCCGTCGTCCGCCCGTGCCGCGCGCAGCCACTCGCGCGGTGAACATCCCAGGCGCTGGCTGAACGCGCGCGACAGCGCCGAGGCGCTGCCGAAGCCCAGCGGCTCGGCCATCACCTTCAGCGATTCGCCGGCGCGCAGCCGGCCTTGCACCAGCGACAGCCGATAACCTGCCAGGTACTCGGCCGGGGTTTCGCCCACCGCCTCGCGGAATGACTCGGCGAACGCGCTGCGCGACATGCCCGCGCAGCGCGCCAGGCTCGCCACGCTCCAGGGTTCGCCGGGCCGTTCGTGCAGCGCGGTCAGCGCCTTCGCCAGCGCCGGATGGGCCAGGCCCGCCAGCAGGCCGGTCGACACGCCGGCCTCGGCCCCATGGTCGAGCAGCCAGCGCAGCAGTTGCAGCAGCAGCACCTCGAACAAGCGGTCGGCGAGCAGGCGGCTGCCGCAGCGACGGTCGCGCGTCTCGTCGGCCAGCAGCGCCAGGGTCGGCGCCAGGGCCGGCACGCGGGCCAGCGGCAGCACCAGCAGCGGCGGCAGCGCACGCACCACGGGATGGCCGCTGCCGCCCTCGAACTCGAGCGTGGCGCAGCTGAAGTCCGAGCCCTCCTCCGGCGGGTTGTGGAAGCTGTGCGCCACGGGCCGCGCGTAGAACAGCAGGCTCGGTTCGCGCAGGGTCATGCGCCGCGGCGCCCCGCTGCGGGCGCGGTGCGTGACCACCAGTTCGCCCCGCTGCAGCACATGCAGAAAGCCCTGCCCGGGCCGCAGCGCGAAGTGGGTGACGCCGCACAGCGGCCCGGCATGGAACAACTCGGCCCGCACCCGGAAGCGTTCGAGCAACGACGACAGGCGATCCAGTGCCGGCGCATGGACGCTCACTTTGGACGAATCATCATCTTTCTTGGACATAACGTCACCCATGGTATCCCAGGCAGGGCAACACTGAGGTCTCTCCAACCCCACCCCGCGAAAGGAATCCACCATGTCCCGTCTTCCCCTGCTCGACACCGCCGCCGCCAGCCCCGCCGCAGCCACGGTGCTGCGCTCGGTCCATCAGGCCTTCGGCAACACCCCCAACATGTTCAAGGCCGTGGCGCATTCGCCGGCCGCGCTGCAGATGATGTGGTCGGCCTTCGGCGCCCTCGGCAGCGGCACGCTGCCGGCCAAGCTGGGCGAGCAGATCGCGGTGGCGGTGGCCGACCGCAATGCCTGCGCGTACTGCCTGGCCGCGCACACCGCGCTCGGCCGCAAGGCCGGCGCCAGCAGCGACGAGATGCGCGCCGCGCAGGCCGGCGAATCGGCCGACCCGAAGACCAACGCCGCGCTGCGCTTCGCGCTGCAGCTGGTCAACCAGCGCGGCCAGGTGGCCGAGGCCGACATCGCCGCGATGCGTGGCGCCGGCTTTGCCGACGGCGAGATCGTGGAGGTCCTCGCGCATGTGGCGCTGAACCTGTTCACGAACTACGTGAACGTGGCCTTCGCGGTGCCGGTCGATTTCCCGGCGGTGCCGCTGCGGCACGCGGCGGCCTGAGCGCACGGGGCAGCATGAGACCGGCTGCGGACACCCGGCGGGCGCTGGTGGTCCAGCACCTCGCCTTCGAGGACCTCGGCGTGTTCGCGCCGGTGCTGCGTGAAGCCGGCTATGCGCTGGGCTGCGTGCAGGCCGGCGTCGATACCCCAGCACCGGGCGCCTGGCTGGCACCGGACCTGGTGGTCGTGCTGGGTGGCCCGATCGGCGTCGGCGACCTCGCCCACTACCCCTGGCTGGCCGGCGAGGTCGAAGGCCTGCGCCGCCGGCTCGCCGCGCGGCGGCCGACGCTGGGCATCTGCCTGGGCGCCCAGCTGATCGCCGCCGCGCTCGGTGCGCGGGTACACCGCGGCACCGCGGTGGAGATCGGCTGGTCGGCGCTCACGCTGCACGGCGGTGAGCCGGACGCGCTGCTGCAACCCTTGGCCGACACGCCGGTGCTGCACTGGCATGGCGACACCTTCGCGCTGCCCGCGGGTGCACGGCTGCTGGCCTCCACCGCGATCACGCCGCACCAGGCCTTTGCCTGCGGCGACCATGCGCTGGCGCTGCAGTGCCATCCCGAGTTCGACCCGACACGGCTCGAGGCCTGGCTGGTCGGCCACGCGGTCGAACTGCGCCAGCACGGCATCGATCTGGACGCGCTGCGTGCCGACACCCGGCGGCACGGCGCACGCGCGGCCTCCGCCGGGGCCGCGGCATTGCGCCGCTGGTTGGCGCGGCTGCCGGCGCACTGACTGCAGCCGCCATCGCGGCGCGGCCCGGTCAGCGCGCGGCCAGCACGCGCTCGATCTCGGCCTCGATGTGCGCGTAGTCGCCCTCGCCGACATGGCGAAAGACCACGCGCCCCTGCCGGTCGACCAGGTACAGCGCCGGCCAGTAGCGGTTGTCCCAGGCGCGCCAGGTGGCGTAGTCGTTGTCCTGGGCCACCGCGTAGCCCAGCCCGAAGCGGCGGATCGCCGCCTGCACCTGGCCGGCATCGCGCTCGTAGGCGAACTCGGGCGTGTGCACGCCGACGATCGCCAGGCCGCGGGCCGCGTAACGTTCGTGCCAGCGCTGCAGGTGCGGCAGCGTGTTCACGCAGTTCACGCACGAGAAGGTCCAGAAGTCCACCAGCACCACCTGGCCGCGCAGGCCGGCCATGGTGCGCGGCTGGTCCACATTGAACCAGCGCTGCAGGCCGCGGAACTCCGGCGCGGTGGCGGCGGTCTCGGCTGCGGGTGCCGCCGGCGCGGCCTGCGCCGGGCCCACCAGCCCGGACGACAACCAGGCGGCCGCGGCCGTGTCCCACTGCGCCGCCAGGGCCGCCGCGGTGGCGAGCACCAGCACGCCGAACACCCGGCGCAGGCCCTCGGCGTGGCGCACCAGCGCCCGCACCCGCTGCGTCGCGGCCTGGCCGCCGTAGGCGATGGCCAGCATCGGCACGCCGGCGCCCACGGCGTAGGCCAGCAGCAGCCCTGCCGCTTCGGCAGGCTGCTGCTGCGTGGCGACCAGCGCCAGGATCGAAGCCAGCACCGGTCCCGCGCACGGGGTCCACACCACGCCCAGGCTCATGCCCAGCAGCAGCGCACCCGCCAGGCCCGGGCCGCCGCCCCAGCCCTGGGCCCGCGCGGCCAGGCCGCCGAAAGGCTGCATCAGCCGCACCAGCAGGCCCGGCCACAACAGCAGCAGGCCGAAGACCGCCAGCAGCGCGATGCTGGCCTCGCGCAGGCGCTGCGGCGACAGCCCCAGCACCTGGGCCGAGGCGCCGAACAGCAGCGCCGCGCCGGCAAAGGCCAGCACGAAGCCGCCGACGATGGCCAGCGGCCGCCAGCGCGCTGCGCGGCCATCGGCCGGTGCAACGCTGGCACCCAGGATCAGCGGCAGTATCGGCAGCACGCAGGGGCTGGCCACCGTGGCCACGCCGGCGCCCAGAGAGAACAAGGCTTGCAGCATCGCTTCGGCTCCTGTGGGTCCTGCGCGGCTCAGCGCGACACCGCGGTGCTGGCCGTGGCCTCGGCCGCCGGCGGGGCCGGTGCGCGCCGCCAGGCCTGCGTCTGGCCGAAGATCGGCAGACCGACATAGGCGCGCAGCAGCAGCTCGCCGGCTGCGTCGTGCGCGCTGCCCAGGCTCATCGTGCAGCGGTAGGTCTTGCCGTTCTCGCGGTTGTAGATCGTGCCGCGCCATTCGGTCACCGGCTGGCCCTCGCTGCCGCCGGCCGAGGGTTCGAAGCCGTCGAGCAGCCGCATGCCCAGCGCCGGACGGCTGTCCGCAGGCTTCATCTCGCCGCCGCCCGGCGCCATCGAGCGATTGCCCAGCACGCGGGTCACGGTGCCGCACAGCGCGCTGCCGCAGGGCGCGATCTCCACCTCGAGGTTGCCGCTGGCGGTGATCCAGCGCCCACGCGGGTCGGTCACGGCCGCGGCCTGGGCATGGACCTGCGCCGCGCCGGCGGCCAGTGCCAGCAGTGCCAACGTCGTGCGGACAGGGCGGATCGGTTCGATGAACATCGTGAATCTCCAGTGGGAAGTGCAGTACCGCGCCATTGCAGCCGGCAAGGCGGGCACTGCGATGTCCGGCCGCCCGCGCATCGGTGCCGGCACGTGTCCGGGTCCGGGCCAGACAAACTGCGATACAAAACCGCGCTGCCGCACGGCCACGCCAAGCGGGTAAGGTCACGCCATGCAAACCCCGCCCGACCACCTGCTGCTGGTGGACGACGACCGCCAGTTGCTCGGCCTGCTGGTGCCTTACCTCGAGCAGGCCGGCTACCGCGTCAGCACCGCCGGCAACGGCCTGCAGATGCGCCAGCAGCTGGCGGCCCACCCGATTGCGCTGGTGGTGCTGGACCTGATGCTGCCGGGCGAGGACGGCCTGGCGCTGTGCCGCGAGCTGCGCCAGCGCGATGCCGCGCCGCTGCCGGTGCTGATGCTCACGGCCCGCACCGACGAGGCCGACCGCATCCTCGGCCTCGAGATGGGCGCCGACGACTACCTGGGCAAGCCTTTCGCCAGCCGCGAGCTGCTGGCGCGCATCCGCGCCGTGCTGCGCCGCACGCGCATGCTGCCGCCGAACCTGCAGCCGACCGCCCGCCCGCGCGAGCGCCGCTTCGGCCACTGGCGCGTCGACACCGTCGCGCGCAGCCTGCACGATGGCCAGGGCACGCTGGTGCCGCTGACCGGCGGGGAATACCGGCTGCTGCAGGTGCTGCTGGACCACCCGCAGTGCGTGCTGTCGCGCGACCAGCTGCTGAGCCTGACGCAGGGTCGCGAGGCCGATGCCTTCGACCGCTCGATCGACCTGCTGGTGAGCCGGCTGCGGCGCCGCCTGCGCGACGACCCGCGCGAGCCGCAGCTGATCAAGACCGTGCGCAACGGTGGCTACGTGTTCTGCGCCGAGGTCGACGCGGCATGAGACATGCAGTGTCAACCCGGGAGCGGGCCGAGCGCCGGGCCGCTCCCAAGCCGGCCCGCATCCCCCCGGGGGATCGGCCGATGTACTCATCGGACGAGGGGCAGGCATGACGCTCGTGCCCCGCAGCCTGTTCGGCCGCGTCGCGCTGGTGATCTTCGGCGCGCTGGTGCTGGCGCACCTGCTGACCTTCGCGTCGATCCTGCGCGAGCGCGGCGAGCTGATGCGCGGGATGATGAGTGCCTACCTCGTGCGTGACGTGGCCGGCGCGGTGGCCATGCTCGACCGCTTGCCCGCGGCCGAGCGCGCCGAGTGGCTGCCGCACCTGGCCCGGCCGGGCTACGACTACGCGCTGCGCGCACCCGATGCCACGGCCGCCGACGACAGCGCGCTGGCTCGCCAGCTCACGGCCAGCCTGGCCGAGGCGCTGGGCGCCGCGCGCGTCGGCCCGGCAGTGCAGGCCACGGGCGGGCGCGGCGGCCTGCAGCTGCCGCTGCGCCTGGCCGATGGCACCCCGCTCACGCTGCAGCTGCATCCGCCCGGCGCGTGGATCTCGCCCACCACCACCGCGCTGCTGCTGCTGCAGCTGGCGCTGCTGGCCGCCGGCACCTGGTGGGGCGTGCGGCTGGCCGTGCGCCCACTGACGAAGCTGGCCGCCGCGGCCGATGCGCTGGCACCGACCGGCCCGGCTGGCGGCGCTGCCATCGACGAAGCCGGCCCGCAGGAAGTGCAGCAGGCGGCGCGCGCGTTCAACGCGATGCAGCAGCGCATCGCACAGCAGCTGGCCGAGCGCCTGCACCTGCTGGCCGCCATCTCGCACGACCTGCAGACACCGATCACCCGGCTGCGCCTGCGGGTGGAGCAGCTCGGCGATGCGGCCCCGCGCGAGAAGCTGCTGGCCGACCTGCAGGCGATGCAGGGGCTGGTCGAGGAAGGCCTGGCCTACGCGCGCAGCACGCAGGCCGCGCAGGAACCGCCGCAAACGGTGGACCTGGGCGCACTGCTCGATGGCCTGGTCTGCGATGCCCTCGATGCCGGCCACGCCGCCACGCTGCAAGGCCCGGCCGAGATGCCGCTGGTCACCCGCGTGCAGGCCCTGCGCCGCCTGCTGACCAACCTGATCGACAACGCCATCAAGTTCGGCGGCCGCGCCGACCTGCAGCTGCAGCCCGAGCCGCACGGCTGCCTGATCCGTGTGCGCGACGCCGGCCCCGGCATTCCCGAGGCCGAACTCGCCCGGGTGATGCAGCCGTTCTACCGCCTGGAGGCTTCGCGCAGCCGCGACACCGGCGGCACCGGCCTGGGCCTGGCCATCGCGCAGCAGCTGGCGCAGGCCCTGGGCGGACGCTTGAGCCTGCACAACCGGGACGAGGGCGGGCTCGAGGCACGGCTGCAGCTGCCCGCCAGCCCGCCTGCGCTGCCGCAGGGGGCATAGGCCCGTTGCCAGCGCGGCCCGCCACAATGGCGCCGATGCCCGACTCCGAGACCCCCGACCTGCCCGCGGCGCTGGCCGAAGCCGCCACGCTGGGTGAAGGCCGCGCCTGGAGCGCCCCTTCGCAACAGGCGGTCGCCGAGGCGCGCCAGCTGCTGGCGCTGCTGAAGTCCCAGCCCCGCGCCCCGCAGCTGCAGGTGGAGGCCGACGGATCGATCGTGCTCGAATGGGAGGTGCCCGAGCGCGGCTGGCTGCAGCTGGCGCTGCACGGTCGCGGCGAGATCACGCACAGCGCGGTGATCGACGGCGACGAGTTCGCCAAGTCAGAGGCCTTCGATCACACGCTGCCACCCTGGGTGGCCGAACTGCTGCGCCGGCTGCTGCCGCCGGCGCATTGATGGGACGCACGCCCCGATGAGACTCGGCAAGGCAATCCTCGTCCCCCTGTTCGCGCTGCTGGCCGGTACCAGCGCGGCTGCCGATCTGCCGCTGGCGCAGATCCAGCTGCCGCCCGGCTTCACGATCGAGCTGCTGGCCCGCGTGCCCAATGCGCGCCAGATGGCCTGGGGCGATGCGCGGCCCGATGGCGGCCAGGTGCTCTACGTCGGCTCGATGCAGGAAGGCAAGGTGCATGCGCTGGAGCTCGATGCCAAGGGGCAGGCCGGCCAGCTGCACGTGCTGGCCAGCGGCCTGACGCGGCCGGTGGGCGTGGCCTTCCGCAACGGCGGCCTGTACGTCTCGGCCGTCAGCCGCATCCTGCGCTTCGACAACATCGGCGCGCAGTTGGCGAAGCCACCGGCGCCAGCGGTGGTGCGCGACGACCTGCCGAAGGAAGCGCACCACGGGTGGAAGTTCATCGCCTTCGGCCCCGACGGCTGGCTGTACGTGCCGGTGGGCGCACCGTGCAACATCTGCGAGCCCGACCCCGAACGCTATGCCGCGATCCTGCGCATGCAGGCCGATGGCTCGAAGCTCGAGACCTTTGCGCGCGGCGTGCGCAACGCCGTCGGCTTCGACTGGCATCCGGCGAGCAAGACGCTCTGGTTCACCGACAACGGCCGCGACATGCTGGGCGACGACCTGCCGCCCGATGAACTGAACCACGCGCCGCGCGCCGGCCTGCACTTCGGCTACCCGTACTGCCACGGCGGCATGCTGGCCGATCCCGAGTACGGCAGCAAGCGCGCCTGCAGCGAATTCACGCCGCCCGCGCAGCCGCTGGGCCCGCACGTGGCCCCGCTGGGGATGCGCTTCTACACCGGCACGCAGTTCCCGCCTGCCTACCGCGGCCAGGTGTTCATTGCCGAGCATGGCTCGTGGAACCGATCGCGCCGCATCGGCTACCGGGTGAGCGTGGTCACGCTGCAGGGCGACAAGGCGGTGTCGTACGCGCCCTTCGCCAGCGGCTGGCTGCAAGGCGAGAACATCTGGGGCCGGCCTGCCGACGTGCTGGTGGCGCCAGACGGCTCGCTGCTGGTGTCCGACGACCACGCCGGTGCGATCTACCGCATCCGCTACGCGGGCGGCCGCTGATCTGATGCGTTAGGCATCGTTCAGGCCGCGTGCGGCGCGCCATGCAGCGGCGTCGTACCGGCGCGCAGGCGCGCCAGCACATGGCCGCTCATGGCCTGCGCGAGCTCGCGCTCGCCGACGAACACGGTGCCCAGGCCGTCGCGCTCGATCAGTTCGGCTTCCTGCGCGTTGTGGCTGCGCACGATCACCTCGATCCGCGGGTTCAGCGTGCGCGCGGTGTCCACCGTCTGGCGCACCAGCAGCGTCTGCGCCGTCGCGATCACCAGCATGCGGGCTTCGGCGACGTGGGCCTGCACCAAGGTGTCGGGCTCGGCGGCGTCGCCGAAGACCGCGGCCTGGCCTTGCGTGCGCAGGTGCTCGACCACGTCGCGGTTCTCGTCGACCACCACGAAGGGCAGGCCCTGCTCGCGCAGCAACTGCGCGATGCGCTGGCCCACGCGGCCATGGCCGACCAGCACCACCTGGTTGGCCAGGGAGCGGCGGTCGGTGTCCTGCGGCAGCTCGGCCAGCGGGTCGTCACGCTGCTCGAGCTTGCGCGCCAGCGGCGAGCGCGCGCGCAGCCAGCGTTGCAACGGCTCGATCGCCGAGAACACCAGCGGGTTGATCGCGATGGAAATCAGCGCACCGGCCAGGACCAGGCTCTGCGCCTGTGGCGACAGCAGCCCCAGCGACACCCCAAGCCCGGCCAGGATGAACGAGAACTCGCCGATCTGCGCCAGGCTGGCCGACACCGCCAGCGCGGTGTTCAGCGGGTAGCCCAGCATCAGCACCAGCAGTGCCGCGGCAATCGATTTGCCGAGCACGATGATCAGCACCACGCCCAGCACCTGCAACGGCTGCTGCAGCAGGATGGCCGGATCGAACAGCATGCCCACCGAGACGAAGAACAGCACCGCGAAGGCATCGCGCAGCGGCAGTGTCTCCTCGGCCGCGCGGTGGCTGAACGGCGACTCGCGTAGCACCATGCCGGCGAAGAAGGCCCCCAGCGCGAACGACACGCCGAACAACCTGGACGAGCCGTAGGCGATGGTGATGGCGGCCACCACCACGCACAGCGTGAACAGCTCGCGCGAGCCGGTGCGGGTGACCTGCCACAGCACCCAGGGAAAGACACGCCGGCCGACCACCAGCATCAGCGCGACGAAGGCGGCCACCGCCAGCAGCGTCTTGCCGATCGACCACCACAGCGGCGTGCCGGCGGCAGCGGCCCCGTGCGCGGCGTCCGTGGCGACGGCCGGCGCGCCCAGCATCTGGCCGATCGGCGGCAGCAGCACCAGCACCAGCACCATCGCCAGGTCTTCCACCACCAGCCAGCCCACCGCGATGCGGCCGTTCGGCGTTGCCAGCAGATGCCGCGCCTCCAGCGCCTTCAGCAGCACCACGGTGCTGGCCACCGACAGCGCCAGCCCGAACACCAGCGCGCCGGGCAGGGCCCAGCCCCAGGAGAGCGCGGCCCCGGCACCGAGCGCGGTGGCGAACACCATCTGCACCACCGCACCGGGCAGCGCGATGCGGCGCACCGCCAGCAGGTCCTGCAAGGAAAAATGCAGGCCGACGCCGAACATCAGCAGCATGATGCCGATCTCGGAGATCTCGGAAGCCAGCTTGACATCGGCCACGAAGCCCGGCGTTGCCGGTCCGATCACGATGCCTGCCACCAGGTAGCCCACCAGTGCCGGCAGCTTCAGCTTCACCGCGACCAGGCCGAGCACGAAAGCCAGGCCGAAGCCGGCGGCCAGGGTGGTGATCAGGGGTATCGCGTGGTCCATTGGTCGGGTGGAGTTCAAAGGTCGCCGACAGGTTCCCGAGCCGTGCGCTCGCCTTTCGCTTGCAACCGCTCATTTTGCGCATTAACGTCCATGCCACCCACCGGAGGAATCCCATGAGCGCCGACAACCCCGCCAGCCCGAGCTTCGCCTGGCCCTGGCCCCTGAACTGGCCCCTGCCGCAGATCAGCTTCGGCCCCGACCGCCTGACCCAGCCGATCAATCCCGGCTGGACCTTCGGCAACCTGATCGTCAACCAGCAGAACTCGAGCGCGCCCGAGGTCGAGCAAAGCGTGGTCAGCCGCCACAGCTACGGGCGCCAGATCGGCCGCCTGATGGACGCGGTGTCGGCGCTGGCCGACGCGCTGCCCAAGACCGCGAGCGACCCGCGCCTGCAGGAGTTCCGCGCGCTGGCAGAGGACGTCGCGCGCATCAAGCAGACCACCCTGCACCAGCGGCTCGATCGCCTGCGCGAGGAACTGCTCGCGCTGAAGGCGCAGGATCCGCAGGCCTGGAAGGCCCTGAGCGCCGCGCTGCGCTGAGTCAGGTGGTCCGGAACACCGGCGCCGGCGTCGGCGGGTCCTCGCCCATGCGGGTGCGGAACAGCAGGTCGTCGGTCAGCCGCAAGCGGCGGCTCATCTCGCGCGCCAGGTTCATCTGGATCAGCGCGAACTGCTCCAGGTCCTTCTCGAACAGCCGCAGCAGGTGCGCCGAGGTCAGCTCGATCGCGGTGCAGTCTTCCACCGCCTGCACCGAGGCACTGCGCGGAAACAGGTCCACCAGCCCCATCTCGCCGAAGCAGTCGCCGCGCTCGAAGTGGCGCAACAGCATGTCGCGGCCTTCCCAGCGCTTGGTCACCGCCACCCGGCCAGCCTCCAGCACGTACATCGCCTGGGCCGGCTCGCCCTCGCGGAAGAAGTATTGGCCAGCCTGCATGAACACCGACGTGGCAGGCTCCAGCAGGTATTCCAGCGCATCCTCGCGGATGGCGCCAAAGATCGGCATCTGCTGCAACAACTCGATGCGAACGGTGTGCATCGCGGGCTCCTGCGCACCACGCCGTGGCGCGCGAAACCAGTGTACGGCGCGGCATCGCGCCATGGGCCCCTGGTCCTGGTGCCGGAAGTCACTCGGCGGCCATGTCACTGGCGCGTCACCGCCGCGGGCCCCCGCACCGGTGTGCCGGCTCCTAGACTGGCCAAGCGCCACTGCCCGGGAGTTCGCCATGACGCACCACGCCACGCCGGCCCTGCATCGCCTCGCCGCCACGACCACGCTGCTGGGCATGCTGGCGCTGCCGGTCCAGGCCGCGAACCTGCTGGTCAACGGCGGCTTCGAGGACTCGACCAGCGACGTGCAGACGCCCACCGGCTGGTTCAACTACGGCCACACCGAGGGCGTGCTGCCCTACAGCGCCCTGCCCGAACTGCAGGTCTACGAGGGCCTGAACTGGTACACCCTCGGCGGCCACGCCAGCAACGGCTGGTCGTGGATCGGCGATGGCCTGGGCCAGACCTTTGCCACCGTGCCCGGCGCCACCTACCGGCTGAGCTTCGGACTCACGGCCGAGAACGTCTGGTGGGCCGGCAGCGAGACCTTGCGCGTCAGCGCCGGGGATGCCAGCCACGACTACGAACTGGTGCCCACCGGCGGCAACCCCTTCACGCGCCCGTTCAGCACCGAGGGCTTCAGCTTCACCGCGCTCGGCACCAGCACCACGCTGAGCCTGGTGCTGGTGGCCGCCGCCGGCACGCCCGGCAACAACGACCCGATCCTCGACGGCCTCTCGGTCGAACTCGTCAGCCTGCCGGTGCCCGAGCCGGCCAGCGTGTGGCTGATGGCGGCAGGCCTGATCGGCCTGCTCGGCTGGCGCCGCCGCCGTCCAGCAGGCTGAGCGGACCTGGGGCTGCGCTCAGGCGGGCCGCGGCGCCGCCTACCCGGTTGTCGTTGGCAGAGTTAGAGTCGGCCAGCGGCAACCGGAGACAACCACATGCCGACGACAACAACAGCCACAGCCCCGGCAGGCAGCACGACGCAGCCGCTGGACCAGGTGATCCAGCTGCTGACGAGCCGGCTGCCGCCCGAGCAGCACGAGACGCTGGCGGCCTTCACGCGCCAGTACTACGGCCAGGTCGACCCCGAGGACATGGCCGAGCACGAGATCGGCGACCTCTACGGCGCGGCGCTGTCGCACTGGCACTTCGCGCGCCGGCGCGAGCCCGGCCAGATCAAGGTGCGGGCGTTCAACCCCACGCTGGCCGAGCATGGCTGGCAGTCGACGCACACCATCGTCGAGATCGTCAACGACGACATGCCCTTCCTCGTCGACTCGGTGACGATGGAGGTCAACCGCCACGGGCTGACGCTGCACCTGATCATCCACCCGATCCTCGGTGTGCAGCGCGATGCCGACCACACGCTGCAGCGCGCCGAGGGCAGCCTGCGCGAGTCCTACATCCATGTCGAGGTCGATCGCGTCCCTGAAGCCGCTCAGCTGGAGGCGCTGGCCGCCGACCTGGCGCGCGTGCTCGGCGACGTGCGCCTGGCGGTGACCGACTGGCCCGCGATGCGCCAGCAGGCGCTGGACATCGTCGAGCGGCTGGACAAGCATCCGCCGCCGCTGCCGCCCGAGGAACTGGCCGAGGGCCAGGCCTTCCTGCGCTGGCTGGTCGACAACCACTTCACCTTCCTCGGCCACCGCAGCCATGCGCTGGCCAGCGTCGCAGGCGAAGACCGGCTCAGCGTGATCCCGGGCAGCAGCCTGGGCATCCTGCGCGAAGTGAAGTCGCTCGACGCGGTGCCGGCGTTCTCGGCGCTACCGCCCGAAGTGCGCGCGTATGCGCGCCGGCCCGAGCTGCTGGTGGTCACCAAGTCCACCGCGCGCTGCACCGTGCACCGGCCCGGCTACCTGGACTACATCGCCGTCAAGCGCTTCGACGAACAAGGCCAGGTCAATGGCGAAGACCGCTTCCTGGGCCTGTTCACCTCCACCGCCTACAGCGCCAATCCGGCGGAGATTCCGCTGCTGCGGCGCAAGGTGGCCGACGTGGTGGCGCGCGCCAAGCTGGCGCCGGGCAGCCATGCCGGCAAAGCGCTGATCAACATCCTCGACACCTACCCACGCGACGAGCTGTTCCAGACCAGCACCGACGAACTGCTGCACACCGCCACCGGCATCCTGCACCTGGGCGAACGCCAGCGCTTCCGGCTGTTCGTGCGGCGCGACCCGTTCGAACGCTTCGTCGCCTGCCTGATCTTCGCGCCGCGCGAGAACTACACCACCGAGCTGCGGCAGAAGTGGCAGGCCATCCTGCTGCGGGCCTTCAACGGCCTGAGCTCCGAGTTCAACGTCAGCCTGTCCGAATCGGCGCTGGCGCGCATCCACATCACCGTGCGCACCGAGCCCGGCAAGATTGCCGCGTTCGATGCGCGCGAGATCGAGGCGAACCTGATCGCCGCCGCGCGGCGCTGGGACGACGACCTGAAGGCCGCGCTGATCGACCATGCCGGCGAGGCGCGCGGCGTTGCGCTGCTGCGCCAGTTCGGCGGCGCCTTCCCGGCCGGCTATCGCGAGGAATTCGCGGCCCGCGCCGCGGTGCCCGACATCCTGCTGATCGACGGCCTGAGCCCGGCGCAGCCGGTGGCGATGCGCCTGTACCGCCCGCTCGAGGCCGCCCCCGGCACCTTGCGCTTCAAGCTGCTGCACCTTGGCAGGCCGCTCACTTTGTCCGTCAGCCTGCCGATGCTCGAGCACCTGGGCATGAAGGTGCTGGACGAGCACCCGTTCCGCGTCACCCCGCAGGGTGATGGCCCGCCGGTGTGGATCCACGATTTCGGCCTGCAGCTGGCCGACGGGCTGTCCGCCGACGGCGGCGACATCGAGGTCGATGCACTGCACGCGGTGTTCGAGGAAGCCTTCGGTGCCGTGCTGCGCGGCGATGTCGAGAACGACGACTTCAACCGCCTGGTCGTCGCCGCGCGCCTGCCCGCGCCGCAGGTGGTGGTGCTGCGCGCCTATGCCAAGTACATGCGGCAGATCGGCTTCGCGCTGTCACAGACCTTCATCGAGGCCACGCTGGTGGCGCATGCCGGCATCGCACGGCAGCTGGTCGAGCTGTTCGTCGCCCGCTTCGACCCCGCCGGCGGCGCCGCGGCCGATGCGCAGGCGGTGCAGCTGCAGCAGGCCATCGAAACGGCGCTGGAGAAGGTGGACAACCTCTCCGAAGACCGCGTGCTGCGCCAGTACCTGGGCCTGATCCTGGCGACCACGCGCACGAACTTCTGGCGCCGGCGCAGCTTCGTCTCGTTCAAGTTCGATTCATCGAAAGTGCCCGGGCTGCCGGCGCCGAAGCCGATGTTCGAGATCTTCGTCTACGCCACCCGCTTCGAGGGCGTGCACCTGCGCGGCGGCCGCGTCGCGCGCGGCGGCCTGCGCTGGTCCGACCGTCCGGAAGACTTCCGCACCGAGGTGCTGGGCCTGGTGAAGGCGCAGATGGTGAAGAACACCGTCATCGTGCCGGTGGGCTCCAAGGGCGGCTTCGTGCTCAAGCGCGCCCCCGCGGCCAGCGACCGCGAGGCCTTCATGAAGGAAGGCGTGGCCTGCTACCAGGACTACCTGCGCGGCCTGCTCGACATCACCGACAACCTGCGCAATGGCGCCATCGTGCCGCCGCCCGACGTGCGCCGCCACGATGCCGACGACCCCTACCTGGTGGTGGCGGCCGACAAGGGCACCGCCACCTTCAGCGACTACGCCAACGCCATCAGCCACGAATACGGCCACTGGCTGGGCGACGCCTTCGCCTCCGGCGGTTCGATCGGCTACGACCACAAGGCGATGGGCATCACCGCCCGCGGCGCGTGGGAATCGGTGAAGCGCCATTTCCGCGAGATGGGCGTCGACACGCAGACGCAGGACTTCACGGTCGCCGGCATCGGCGACATGTCCGGCGACGTGTTCGGCAACGGCATGCTCTTGTCGCGCCACATCCGCCTGGTGGCGGCCTTCGACCACCGCCACATCTTCCTCGACCCCGCGCCGGACGCCGAGCGCAGCTTCGTCGAACGCGAGCGGCTGTTCAAGCTGCCGCGCTCTTCCTGGGCCGACTACGACGCCAGCCTCATCTCGGCCGGCGGCGGCGTGCATGCGCGGTCGGCCAAGTCGATCACGCTGACGCCGCAGGTGCAGGCGCTGCTGGACGTGAAGGCCGAGGCGCTGACGCCCACCGAACTGGTCAACGCCATCCTCAAGGCGCCGGTCGACCTGATCTACAACGGCGGCATCGGCACCTACGTGAAGGCCGCCGACGAGACCCATGCACAGGTGGGCGACCGCGCCAACGACGGCCTGCGTGTCAATGGCAGCGAGCTGCGCTGCAAGGTCTTCGCCGAGGGCGGCAACCTCGGCTGCACGCAGCGCGGGCGCATCGAGTACGCACTGGCCGGCGGCCGCATCAACACCGATGCGATCGACAACTCCGCCGGCGTCGACACCTCCGACCACGAGGTCAACATCAAGATCCTGCTCGGCCTGGCGGTGGGCGAAGGCGAACTCACCGAGAAGCAGCGCAACAGCCTGCTGCCGACGATGACCGACGACGTGGCCGCGCTGGTGCTGCGCGACAACGTCTTCCAGACCCAGGTGCTCTCGCTGATGAGCCGCGTGGCGCCGCAACTGCTGGATGCGCAGACCCGCTTCATGCAATTGCTCGAGAAGGCCGGCCGCCTGAACCGCGCGATCGAGTACCTGCCCGACGACGACGCGGTGGCCGAACGCCGACAGCGCGGCGCCGGACTCACCCGCCCGGAACTCGCGGTGCTGCTGGCCTACGCCAAGATGTGGCTGTACGACGAGCTGCTGCAATCGACGCTGCCGGACGACCCCTGGGTGGCCACGGCCTTGGAACGTTATTTCCCGCCGCTGCTGAAGGACAAGTTCGGCGCCTACATGCCGCGCCACCCGCTCAAGCGCGAGATCATCGCCACGCACGTGACGAACAGCGCGCTCAACCGCCTGGGCGCCACCTTCGTGCACCGGCTGTGCGAGACCACCGGCGCGCGCCCGCCCGAGATCGTGCGTGCCTACCTGATCAGCCGCGAGGTGTTCGGCATCGTGCCGCTGTGGCTGTCGATCGAGGCGCTGGACAACCAGGTCGACGACGCGGTGCAGGCGCAGATGCTGATCGACATCACGCTGCACCTGGAGCGCGGCACCAAGTGGTTCCTGCGCTCGCGCCGCCTGGGCGACGACATGGCCAAGACCATCGCGCATTTCCAGCCCGGCGTGCAGGCGCTCTCGAACAGCCTCTCGGCCTTGCTCGAGCCCGAGGAGAGCAGCCGCGAACAGGCCGCGCTGGCCAGCTACCAGTCGCGCGGCGTGCCGCTGGACACCGCCCGCCGCGTGGTGCAACTGCACCCCTTGTACGCGGCGCTGGACATCGTCGAAGTGGCCGCGCAATCGCAGCGCAGCGCCGAGACGGTGGCCGCGGTGCACTTCGACCTCTCCAGCCGCCTGGGCCTGCCCTGGCTGCGCGACCGCATCGGCGAACTGCCGGCCGACCAGCACTGGCGCCTGCTCGCCCGCGGCGCGATGGCTGACGACCTGAGCAGCCTGCAGCGCAGCATCACCACCGCGGTCTTCACCGGCGCACCGGCCGATGCCGACGCCGCCACGCTGGTGGCCACCTGGGCCGCGCAGAACCAGCGCGCGCTGGACCGCGCGGCGCAGCTCGTCGGCGAGCTGCGCGCGGTGCCCAAGCCGGATGTGGCGATGCTGTCGGTGGCGTTGCGGGAGTTGCGGGCGTTGGGGTGAGGTCAAGAGGCCTGATCCGGCGGTCCGACGCCCTTGGACGCGTCAATGGTCCGCTAGCACGATCTCGGGATCATCCGGCTCGCCGGGCATCTTCTCGTCGGTCGTCACCTGGAAGCTGTCGAAGCTGGCCACCACGCCCTGGCCGAAGATCCGGTTGGCCACCGGGATGGACACGCTCAGTTCCGGCACGTCCGGGTGCTGGAACGGGAACGCGTCGAGCAGGCTGAACAGGCCGTGGCCGATCGTGAAGCTGTTGATCTGGTCGGCCAGCAGCGCGCCGGGGCCCAGCGAGGGGTAGGTGCCGGTGAACTTGTGGTGCTGCGCATCCAGCGGTACGCCGATGTTCTTCACCGTCGAGATCAGCTTGCCGTCAAGGTAGAACGCGACGCTGGCCCCGTTCATGCGCCGGGTGTAGGTGATGGCCACGGTGTGCGGGCCGGGCTTGATCGGCACTTCGCGGATGACCTGCGTGTACATCTCGTTCCGGCCGGCCGGCAGCGTCGAGCCGGTGACGCTGGAAGGCAGCCGCTCGATCAGCGTGAACGCGGTGTTGCCGGCAATGAACCAGTCGAACAGCTGGCCGGTGGTGAAGTCGATCATGTTCATCACCGCGGCCGCCTGCTGGCCCTGCATCGTGGCCGCGGCATAGGGCTGGCCGCTCTGCACGTAGGTGCCCTCGATCACACGGCCGGGCTGCGTGCCCGGCGTCTGCGCCTCGATCACCGAGGAGAAGGTGATCGAGCCGCGCGCCGGCACCGCGAACGACTGGTTGCTGGCGGCCATGTACTTCAGGTGGTCGTACACGCTGTAGTCGTACGCGGTGAGGAAGGGCGCCGCGCTGATGTTGAAGCGGCCGTTGGCGAAGTTGCGCGTGTCGCCGCCGGCCGAGGCCATCTCGCCCAGGCCATAGGGGTTGGACCACTTGGTGGCGTAGTCGACGATCGTGTAGCCGCCGGCCTTTTCGAAGCTGTCGTACGTGACGACGGTCTTCTTGCCGGCCTGCGCCGGCATGCTGGCCAGTGCGGCCAGGCTCGAGATCAGGAACACGCGCGCAAGACCCTGCCTGCAAGACATCTGATGCATGAGCTCACTCCGGGTTGTGATGGGAAGGCGCGTTTCGCCGAACTGCAAGACGGTGGAGAACCGTTCGTCGAAACGTGAGCGATGGTGAGCCTGCCCACCCGGAGCGTCAACGTGAACTAATGACATTGGGCCGCGGTGCCGGCCCATCGTGCACTCGTTCGGTGCCCTCGGCATCGGTCTGCAGTACCGCCCGGTCCAGGGCCGGTTCGGCACCGGCGACCTGGCCCGCATCGACGCGCGCGGCTACCCGCGCATCAGCGGCCGCCGCAAGGGCCACATGCCGCAGCGCTTCAGCGTTGCTGCAGCTTGGCCTCGTCCTCGTGCATGTGGCGCAGGAAGTAGGTCACGAAGTACGCGGCCATGCCCAGGACGATGCCGATGGTGGCCAGGCTCATCAGGCCGACGTCGCTGGTGAAGAGCTCCTTCAGGGCTTGCATGTTCACTCCTCGCAAGGGGACAGGCCTTGATTGGACGGCGCGACTCGCCGGGCCGTCCCTGACCTGGCGCAAACCCTGATGGCGTTGAGGTCTGGTGCGCAGGCGCCGCCCAGTCGGCGGTCACCAGGTGACGCGAGGCATTGGCCGACGTGCAGGCACAGGCCCGGGCCAGGTCACCCACCTGGCGCTCGCCGTCGCGCAGCAGGTTCAGCCGCTGCAGCCGCGTGGGTTCGGCCAGCACCTGGAAGCAGGCGGCCACCCGCGCCAGCTCGGCCGGCGGCAGCCCGGACATCGATGCAGCGTGCGTCATCTTATTGCTTGACTATTTGCGTACTTAGTTAAATACTACATCACAAGCCAGACAAATGGAATCACAGGAGAGCTTCATGGTGTGTCATTCGCAGCGGCCCGTTCGCCCGCTGACGGTCGCCTGGATGGCGGCCGTGGTGTGGGCGATGACCGCTACCGCCGGTCCGGCCGCGGGCCAGGCCCCGCAACTGGCCTCGGTGGCGGTGGCCACCCGCTCCGGCCCCCAGGCGTCGGCGCAGGACGGCAGCGTCGAAGCCGTGCGCCAGACCCTCGTGGCCTCGCAGGTGGCTGGCGCGGTGGTGGAGCTGCTGGTCAAGGCGGGCGACCGGGTCAAGGCCGGCCAGGTGCTGCTGCGGCTGGACGCGCGCGCGGCCGAGCAGCAGGCGGGCGCCGCCGCGGCCCAGGTGCTGGCCGCCAGGGCCGCGCAGGACGCAGCCACCACCGAATACGAACGCCAGCGCCAGCTGTTCCAGAAGCAGTACATCAGCCAGGCCGCGCTGGAGCGGGCCGAGGCGCAGTTCAAGTCGGCCAGCGCGCAGGCGGCGGCCCAGCTGGCCGCGGCCAGCGCGGCGCGCACCGAAACCGGCTACTTCGTCGTCAAGGCGCCGTACGACGGCATCGTCTCCGAGGTGCCGGTGGTGCTGGGCGACATGGCGATGCCCGGCCGGGCGCTGCTGACGATCTACGACCCCGGCGCGCTGCGCGTCGCGCTGGCCGTGCCCGAGACGCTGGTGCCGGCCCTGCGCGCCGCCAGCGCCGACAAGTTCTCGGTCGAGCTGCCGGGCGCCGGCAGCGCGCGCATTGTGCCCGCCCGCTGGCAGCTGCTGCCGGCCACCGACCCGGCCACCCACACGGCGGTGGTGCGGCTCGATCTGCCGCCCGGCACTGCGGCCAGCCCCGGCATGTTCGCGCGGGCCTGGCTGCCGGTGGCCGACGCGCAGGCCCAGCGCCTGACCGTGCCGACCCAGGCCGTGGTCCAGCGCGCCGAGCTAAAGGCGGTGTACGTGCTCGACACTGCCGGCAAGCCGCTGCTGCGCCAGGTGCGCCTGGGCGCGGTGCAGGGCGAGCAGGTCGAGGTGCTCTCGGGCCTGAAGGCCGGCGAGCGCGTCGTGCTCGATCCGCAGGCCGCCGCGCGGGTGCAGTGATGAACGGGCCCCTGCAAAGCGAAGCCCTCGGCGTCTCCGGCCGCATCGCCCGCTTCTTCCAGGCCGCGCAGATCACGCCGCTGCTGGCCCTGGTGGCGCTGCTGCTGGGCGGGTTCGCGGTGCTCGTCACGCCGCGCGAGGAAGAGCCGCAGATCAACGTGACGATGGCCAACGTGCTGATCCCCTTCCCCGGCGCGGCGGTGGCCGATGTCGAGCAGATGGTGGCCACGCCGGCCGAGCAGGTGCTGTCGCAGATTGCCGGCATCGAGCATGTGACAAGCGTCTCGCGCCCGGGTCTGGCCATCGTCACCGTGCAGTTCAAGGTGGGCGTGCCGCGCACCGAGGCGCTGGTGCGGCTGTACGACACGGTGAACTCGAACGCCGACTGGCTGCCGCGCACCCTGGGCGTGGGCGCCCCGCTGATCAAGCCCAAGGGCATCGACGACGTGCCGATCGTGACGCTCACCTTGCATGCCAGCGACCCGCAGACCGGCGCCTTCGACCTGGAACGCGTGGCCCATGCGCTGGAGGCGGATCTCAAGCGCGTGCCCGGCACCCGCGAGGTGACGACGATCGGCGGCCCCGGCCGCGCGGTGCGGGTGGAGCTCGACCCGGCGCGCATGGCCGGCAGCGGGGTGGCGGTGCAGGACATCCGCCAGGCGCTGCAATCGGCCAACCTCGGCGCGCCGCTGGGCCAGACGCTGGGCGCCGACCGCGCGGTGGACCTCGAGGCCGGCCCCTGGCTGCGCGATGCGCGCGAGGTGGCCGAGCTGGTGGTGGGCGTGCGCAATGCGCGGCCGGTGTTCCTGAAAGATGTGGCGCAGGTGGTCGACGGCCCGCTGCCGCCGCAGCGCTACGTGTGGCACGGCACCGCGGGCCACGCCTCGCAAGGGCAGCCGACCGAAAGCCCGGCGGTCACCATCGCGATCACCAAGAAGCCGGGCGAGAACGCCATCGGCGTGGCCGATGCGGTGATGGCGCGCGTGGGCGCCCTGCACAACACGCTGATCCCGCAGGGCGTGGCCGTGGCCGAGACGCGCAACTACGGCGCCACCGCGAACGACAAGGCGATGAAGCTGATCCAGAAGCTGCTGTTCGCCACCGCCTCGGTGGTGGCGCTGGTGTTCCTGGCGCTGGGCCGGCGCGAGGCGGCCATCGTCGGCAGCGCGGTGATCCTCACGCTCACCGTCACGCTGTTCGCCTCCTGGGCCTGGGGCTTCACGCTCAACCGCGTGTCGCTGTTCGCGCTGATCTTCTCGATCGGCATCCTGGTCGACGACGCGATCGTGGTGGTGGAGAACATCCACCGCCACATGGCGCTGCACCCGGACCAGACGCTGGCGCAGCTGATCCCCGGTGCGGTCGACGAGGTCGGTGGCCCGACCATCCTGGCCACGCTGACGGTGATTGCCGCACTGCTGCCGATGGCCTTCGTCTCCGGGCTGATGGGGCCGTACATGGGCCCGATCCCGATCAACGCCAGCATGGGCATGCTGCTGTCGCTGGCCATCGCGTTCATCGTGACGCCGTGGCTCGCGCGGCTGTGGCTGAAGCATGACGGTCATGGCGTGCCTGCCGAAACCAGCGCGCCCAAGGGCCTGGCCGCACGCATCGGGCCCTTCTTCGAGCGCCTGTTCAGCCCGCTGCTGGACGAGCAGCGCGGCAGCCGCAACCGCGCGCTGCTGGGCTTCGGCGTGGCCGGGCTGATCGCCGTCTCGCTGGCGCTGCCGGTGCTGGGCCTGGTGGTGCTGAAGATGCTGCCCTTCGACAACAAGTCGGAGTTCCAGGTGGTGGTCGACATGCCGGCCGGCACCCCGGTGGAACGCACCGCCGCGGCGCTGCGCGAGATGGCCGCGTACCTTGCGCGCCAGCCCGAGGTGCTGGACTACCAGGCCTATGCCGGCACCGCCGCGCCGATCAACTTCAACGGCCTGGTGCGGCAGTACTACCTGCGCAGCGGCGGCGAGGTGGGCGACCTGCAGGTGAACCTGGTGGACAAGCACCACCGCAGCGAGCAGAGCCATGCCATCGCCATGCGCCTGCGGCCCGAGCTGCAGAAGATCGGCCTGCGCCACGGCGCCAACGTCAAGGTGGTGGAAGTGCCGCCCGGCCCGCCGGTGCTGGCCCCCATCGTCGCCGAGGTCTACGGCCCCGAAGCCAACGGCCGCCGCGAAGTGGCCCGGGCGGTGCGCCAGGTGTTCAGCGCCACGCCGGGCGTGGTGGATGTCGACGACTCGGGCATTGCCGACGCGCCGAAGCAGCTGCTGCTGGTGGACCGCCGCAAGGCCGCGCAGCTGGGCATTGCGCAGGCCACCATCGTGGCCACGCTGCAGGCCGGCCTGTCCGGCGACGCGGTGACGTACCTGCACGACGGCAGCAAGTACCCGGCCGCTGCCACCTTGATGCTGCCGGCCGAACGCCAGGGTGACCTCGATGCGCTGCTGCAGCTGGGCGTGCGCTCGGCCAGCGGCGCCCTGGTGCCGGTGCGCGAGCTGGTGCGCATCAGCGACACACAGCGCGAGCAGCCGGTGTTCCACAAGGACGGCCTGCCGGTGCACTTCGTCGTCGGCGACATGGCCGGCGCGCTGGACAGCCCGCTGTACGGCATGTTCCGCATGCGCCCGGCGCTGGCCGCCATCCGCACGCCCGGCGGCGGCACGCTCGAGGAGACCTTCATCCGGCAGCCGGCCGACGCCTGGCGCGGCTACACGCTGAAGTGGGACGGCGAATGGCAGATCACCTACGAGACCTTTCGCGACATGGGCGCCGCCTACGCGGTGGGGCTGGTGCTGATCTACCTGCTGGTGGTCGCTCAGTTCGGAAGTTATCTCACGCCGCTGATCATCATGGCGCCGATCCCGCTCACCCTCGTCGGCGTGATGCCGGGCCATGCGCTGCTGGGCGCGCAGTTCACCGCCACCAGCATGATCGGGATGATCGCGCTGGCCGGCATCATCGTGCGCAACTCGATCCTGCTGGTCGACTTCATCGGCCTGCAGGTGGCCCAGGGCGTGCCGTTGAAGCAGGCCGTGGTGCACTCGGCCGCCACGCGGGCGCAACCGATCGTGCTGACCGGCCTGGCGGCGATGCTGGGTGCCTTCTTCATCCTCGACGACCCGATCTTCAACGGGCTGGCGATCTCGCTGATCTTCGGCATCTTCGTCAGCACGCTGCTGACGCTGGTGGTGATCCCGCTGCTGTATTTCGTGGCCTACCGCCGCCGGCCCGAAGCCGTGGCCGCGCCGCAAGGAGCTGCCGCATGAAGCCGCTGCCCTGCACCGTTGCCGCGCTGGCCGCGGCGCTGATGCTCGCCGCCGGGCCCGCGCGCGCGCTCGACCTGGTGCAGGCCTGGCAGGCCGCGCAGCGCCACGCGCCCGAGGCCGCGGTGGCCGAGGCGCAGCGCCAGGCCGGCCAGGCCCAGGGCCGCCAGGCCGAGGCCTTGTGGAAGCCCACCGTCGCGCTCGAAGCGGGCTTGGCCTATGCCCGCAACGAGACCGCGGTGCGCGGCGCGCAGTTCGCCGCGCCGGGCTTCGGCAGCGCCACCGGCGTGGCCTTCGACACCTCGGTGACCGGTGGTCCTTCGGCCCGCTACGCGTTGGCGCTGCGACAGCCGATCTACAGCCGCGAGCGCAGCGCGCGCGGCGAGGCCCTCGGCGTGGCCGCCCGCGCCGCCGAGCTGCAATGGACCCAGGCCCGCCAGTCGCTGATGCTGCACACCGCGCAGGCCTATTTCGAGGCCGCGCTGGCCGGCGAAAAGCTGCGCCTGCTGCAGCAACAGCAGCAGGCGGTGGCGCGTGCGGCCACCGAAGCGCAGGACCGCTTCCGCCTCGGCGACAAGCCGGTCACCGAGGTGCACGAGGCTGCCGCCCGCCTGGCCACGCTGAAGGCCGACGTGCTGGCGGCACAGACGCAGCTCGCCATCGCGCAGCAGGCGCTCGAGGACCTCACCGGCCTGGGCAGCCCGGCGGACGGCCTGGCGCTGCCGCAAGGCGGGCCGCGCACCGACGACCTGGGCACCCTGCCCGAATGGCTGGCGCGCGCGGAACGGCAGAGCCCGGTGCGCCAGCTGGCCGAGGCGCAGCTGCAGGTGGCGCAGGCCCAGGCCCACGCCAGCAGCGCGGCCTATGCGCCGACGGTGGACCTGGTGGCGATGATGGGCCGCGACCGGCTCTCGGGTGACGGCGACTTCGGCCGCGCCAGCAACACCGCCGCGCAGGCCGCGGTGGGCCTGCAGTTGCAGGTGCCGCTGTACACCGGCGGCCTGCAAAGCGCTCAGCATGCCGAGCACCGTGCGCGGGTGGAGCAGGCCCGCGCCGAGCTCGCGCAGGCGCGGCTGCAGGTCGCACAACAGGCGCGCAGCGCGTGGCTGGACCTCTCGGTGGGTCGCAGCCGGCTCGAGGCGCTGGCCGCTGCGCAGGCCGCCAGCGACCTGCGGCTGGACGCCACGCGCGTCGGCCAGCAGGCCGGCGACCGCACCACGCTGGACCTGCTGAATGCCGAGAACGACGCGATGGCATCGCGCCTCGCGCTGGTATCGGCCCGCGTGCGCCAGCTCACCGACCGGCTGCGCCTGGCCGCCATCGCCGGCGAGCTGGACGACGCCGCGCTGCAGCAGGCCAATGCCCAACTGCCCGCGCCCACCGCGCGCTGAGCCACGCCCGCCAGCGCCCGGACCCGCCCCTCCCCACCACGACCCACAGGAGACACCCCATGGCACACATCGTCGTTCTCGGTGCCGGACTCGGCGGCATGCCGGCGGCCTACGAGCTGAAGGCCGCGCTCGGCCCGGCACACCGCATCACCGTGATCAACGCGCTCGACTACTTCCAGTTCGTGCCCTCGAATCCCTGGCTGGCGGTGGGCTGGCGCGAGCGCGAGGCGATCACGATGCCGATCGCGCCGGCGCTGCAGAAGAAGGGCATCGAGTTCATCGGCCAGCCGGTGACCCGCATCGACGCCGAAGGCAACGCGGTGGAGCTGAAGGACGGCGCGCGCGTGGCCTACGACTACCTGGTGATCACCACCGGCCCACGCCTGGCCTTCGAGGAGGTGCCGGGCTCCGGCCCGACCAACGGCTACACGCAGTCGATCTGCACCACCGACCATGCCGAACATGCACTGGCCGCCTACCAGCGCTTCATCGAATCGCCGGGCCCGGCGATCATCGGCGCGATGCCGGGCGCCTCGTGCTTCGGGCCGGCCTACGAGTTCACCTTCATCTTCAGCCGCGACCTGCAGAAGCGCAAGCTGCGGTACAAGGTGCCGATCACCTTCGTCACCGCCGAGCCCTACATCGGCCACCTGGGCCTGGGCGGGGTGGGCGATTCGAAGAGCATGCTCGAGAGCGAACTGCGCAACCACGACGTCAAGTGGATCTGCAATGCCAAGGTCACCAAGGTCGAGGACGGCAGGATGTTCGTCACCGAGCTCGACGACATGGGCCAGGTCAAGCGCGAGCACGAGCTGCCGTTCCAGTACAGCATGATGCTGCCGGCCTTCAAGGGCGTGGACGCGGTGGCGCAGGTGGAAGGGCTGTGCAATCCGCGCGGCTTCGTGCTGATCGACGAATTCCAGCGCAGCAGGAAATATCGCAACATTTACTCGGCCGGCGTGTGCGTGGCGATTCCGCCGGTCGAAGCCACACCGGTGCCCACCGGCGCGCCGAAGACCGGCTACATGATCGAATCGATGGTCTCGGCCATCGTGCACAACATCACCGCCGAGCTCCAGGGCGAGCCGGCCACCGCCAAAGGCACCTGGAACGCGATCTGCCTGGCCGACATGGGCGACACCGGTGCCGCCTTCGTCGCGCTGCCGCAGATCCCGCCGCGCAACGTCAACTGGTTCCGCAAGGGCAAGTGGGTGCACCTGGCGAAGATCGCGTTCGAGAAGTACTTCCTCTACAAGATGAAGAACGGCAGCTCGGAGCCGGTGTACGAGAAGTACGTGCTGAAGGCGCTGGGCATCACGCGGCTGATGACGCGGCAGTAGCGAGCGGCGCGCGACGCGGCGCGGTCAGGAGCGCGCGGTCAGGAGCGCGTGATGAGAAGCGCGTGATGAGAAGCGCGTGGTCAGAAGCGCGTGGTCAGCCGCGTCAGCCAGTCCGGCGAGGCTGCCACCAGCCAGGCTTCGAGCGGCTTGTCCAGGCCGCTGAGGATCAGCACGCCGATCGCCAGCATCAGCGCCCCGAGCACGGTCTTGCCGGTGCGGCCGGCCTGCAGCAGGCGGCCGCGCAGGCGCAGCATGGCCGAGCGCGAGACCACGCCCAGCAGCAGCACCGGCAGCGCCGCGCCCAGGCCGAAGAGCGCCATCACCAGCGCGGCATGCGCCAGCTGGGTGCCCTGGCTGGCCAGCACGATGGCCGCGCCCAGCGTCGGCCCGACGCAAGGGCTCCACACCACGCCGAGCATCAGCCCGACGATGAACTGCCCCTGCAGCCCCTGCGGGTCCAGCCGCGCCAGCCAGCGCTGGCCGGCATCGCCCACGCCCGCGGTGGCCGCCGCAAAGCGTTGCTGCAGCGGGGCCGACAGCAGCACCAAGCCCAGCCCCACCAGCAGCACCGCGCCCAGCGCGCGCAGGCTCGAGGCATCGAAGCCGAATGCCGCGCCGGCCCAGGCGATGGCCGTGCCGATCAGCGCATAGGACAGGGCCAGGCCGGCGGCCAACGCCCACGGGGCCCGCGCATGAGCGGCCAGCGCCGAGCCCAGCAGGATCGGCAGGATCGGCAGCACGCAGGGCGACAGCGTGGACAGCAGGCCGGCCAGCAGCGCCAGGCCCAGACTGCCCAGGCCCAGGCTCATCAGCGCAGGGCCTGCTTGAACAGGCCTTCGATGCCCTCGGGCGTGGTGTCACCCACCGAGCGGGCCACTTCCTTGCCGCCCTTGAACGCCATCAGCGTGCTCTGCGCGCTGACCTTGAACTGCCGGAGCACCGGCTTGTCGGCATCGAAGTCCACCGCCAGCAGGGTCACGCCCTGGTAGGCCGGCTGGCGCAGCAGCGCGTCGATGATCGGCTTCTGGGCCTTGCAGGTGGGGCACCAGGTGGCGCTGACGTCGACGACCACCGGCTTGCCCTCGCGCGCCAGCTGGTCGAAGGCGGCCTGGCTGTACTTGCGTGGTTCAGCGGCCAGGGCCGCCAGGGTGGGGGCCGATACGGCCAGCAAGGCCAGGATCTGTCGACGACGCATGGGGTTGCACTCCAGCAAAACGAGACGAATGTCCTTTGTCGATGCCAGCGGCGAAATCCTTACAGCACCGGCCGCAACGCGATCAGGTGGCGCCTGCCGGCACCGGCGCAGCGGTCGACTCGCCCGGCAGCGCCAGCAGCACCGTCGCGGTGACCAGCGCGATGCCGGCCATCGCCAGCAGCAGCACTTCGAAGCCCGCCGCCTTGACCACCGGCCCCAGCGCCCACACCGCCAGCGAGCTGATGCCCAGCGAGATGGTCAGCCGCATGCCAGCCACACGCGAGCGCATGCGGTCGTCGACATAGCGCACGATCACCGCATCGGTGAACGGAATGGCGCCGAAGATCAGCACCATCACGCCCAGCAGCGCGGCATAGAGCCACCAGCCTTGCGCCTGCGAGGCCAGCAGCAGCAGCGGCGCCTGGCAGGCCACCACCACCAGCTGCAGGCGCTTGAGCGGCACCCGGTCGAGCAGCCGGCCCACCACCACCTGCGCCAGCGAGGCCACCGCATACACCGCGGCCAGCAGCGCGCCCAGCGTCGACGGGTCGTTGACCAGACCGGCCAGGCGCAGCTGCAGCAGCTGCGCGTTGCCGTTGGTGGTCAGGTTGAACAGCAGGCCGCCGGAGGCCGAGGCCACCGTCATCACCACCAGCACGCGCGCCAGCTGGGCACGGGACAAGGCCACCGCGCTCTTGCGGCCACGCTGCGCCGGCGGCTCGGACTCGCGCGGCGCGACGCGCGCGAACACCAGGCCCAGCAGCAGGCACGCCAGGCCCGGCACCGCGAAGGCGGCGCGCCAGCCGAAGGCCTTGACCAGGAAGCCGGTGATCAGCGCCGCCGCGGCAATGCCCAGGTTGCCGGCCAGCCCGTTGACGCCGATGGTCGCGCCCGGGCGCCTGGCGCCCTGCACCAGCATCGGGATGCCCACCGGGTGGTAGATGGCCGAGAACAGGCCCAGCAGCGCCAGCGCGGCGGCCAGCTGCCACGGCCCCTGAGTCAGCGCGCACAGCAGCGCCGAGGCGCCCATGCCGAAGAAGAACACCAGCATCATCTGGCGCCGGCCCCACAGGTCGCCCAGCCGCCCGGCCGGCAGCGAGCCCAGCCCGAACATCAGGAAGGCGCCGGTGCCGTAGGGCATCACGTCCTCCCAGCGCTGGAAACCGAAGTCTTGCGCGATGGCGGCCACCGCGGCCGCAAAGATCAGCAGGAACAGGTGGTCCAGCGTGTGGGCGACGTTGAGCAGCAGCGCGGTGGCGCGGGAAGGGATCATCGGCGGGGCGCGCAGGAAGGGCGAAGGAGCAAAGGCCCGATTGTCGATGCGGGCGTGCGCCGGGCGCCGCCGTGGGGGCATGCCGCGGCGTATGCTCGCTCGCTGGGCGCGGTTGGCGCGCCGACGCCAGAAGGACCGTTCCGATGAATCGCCCCGCCCTGCCGGCCGCACTGGCCGCCTGCCTGCTGCTGGCGCTGCCTGCGCTGTCACACGCTGCCTTGAAGGCCGGTGACACCGCACCGGGCTTCACGGCCCCCGCGTCGCTGGACGGCAAGCGCTTCAACTTCACGCTGGCCGAGGCGCTGAAGAAAGGCCCGGTGGTGGTGTACTTCTACCCTGCGGCCTACACCACCGGGTGCAACATCCAGGCCCACACCTTCGCGGTGAACGTCGACCGCTTCGCGGCCGCCGGTGCCACGATCATCGGCGTCTCGCTCGACCGCATCGAGCGGCTGAACCAGTTCTCGGCCGACCCCGAGTACTGCGCCGGCAAGATCGCGGTGGCCTCCGACCCCGACGGCCGCATCGCCCGCTCGTACGACTTGAAGCTGCAGTCGGGCGCCGCCGAGCACAAGGACACCCGCGGCCAGGCCATCGGCCACGACTATGCCGAGCGCACCACCTTCATCGTCACGCCCGACGGCCGCATCGCGGCCACCGTGGGCGGCGTGCGGCCGCAGGCCAATGTCGAGCAGGCGCTCGAGGTGGTGAAGGGGCTGAAGGCGGCGAGCCGCTGAATCAAGCCTTGCCGCCGCACTCGCGCGCGCGCGCCAGCAGCAAGTCCTGCTCGCGCTTGTTGCGCGTCAACGCCGCCGCGGCTTCGAATTCGCCGCGCGCCTCGGCCGCACGGCCGAGCTTGACCAGCAGGTCGCCGCGCACGCTGGGCAGCCAGGGATAACGCGCCAAGGACGCGTCCCGCTTCAGCTCGTCGACCAGCTCCAGCGCAGCCGCCGGTCCGAAGGCCATGCCCACGGCCACCGCGCGGTTGAGCGCGACCACCGGCGACGGATGCACCTGCGCCAGCGCGTCGTACAGCGCGACGATCTGCGGCCAGTCGGTCTCGTCGGCCCGGTGGGCACGGGCGTGGCAGGCAGCGATGGCGGCCTGCAGCGCATACGGGCCCCACGCCTCGGCCGCGCCGGCGCTGGCCGCGCGTTCGAGCGCGGCCAGGCCGCGGCGGATCAGCAGCGGGTCCCAGCGCGAGCGGTCCTGGTCCATCAGCAGCACCGGGCGGCCTTCGGCATCGGTGCGCGCATGCAGCCGCGAGGCCTGGATCT
>CAZXLI010000057.1:0-29123 GCA_964641795.1 uncultured Bordetella sp.
ATTGCGGCGGACATAACACACGGCCACGCCAACCGTCTGCGTCAGGTTCAAGCACGTCAGAAGCGCGGTGAGCGCAGTGGAGGCACTCGAGCCTCGCCTGCGCAGCCTCATGGATCTTGCGGGCTCGACCACCGATGAGATCTGGCAGCCCGGCGCGTCGAAGCTGCTGCCGAACGATCCAGCGGCCCCGCAGATTGTCGAGCTGGTCAGGCAGATCAGAACGGCCGCGCCACGTTCGCCTGTCGCACCAAACCTCTACATGACTTCGGCCTTGTTCAAGGCGCCGGTCGCGGTGCCGGAACGAATCGGTCCGCCACCGCCGCGGGATGAGGACCCCACTGAGGCCGTGGAGGAGACTGGTGAAGTGGTTGGGTACCTTCGGTCGGAAAGACGGGCCTTCGTGCTGTTCCCCGGCCGGCGCACCAGTACCGCGCTGGCTGCTGACATGGAGGTGTTCTTTCCCATCCTGCGGCAGGAGGCGCCAACCATCGGCAACAAGTGTCTGATCCGCTACAGGCCGGGGCAGGACCCGCGTGAGAAGGCGAACGGCAAGCTTTTGCGTGTCGAGGTCTTGTGGCAAGGCCTTTTCGTCGAACCGCCGGAGTTGACCGTCGCCGAGGCGCCGGAGGTTGCCGATGCTCAATCCGCGGAGCCCGCATCTGCGGCCCCGGCCACGGACGAATGCGTGACGACCCAGAGCACCAGCAACTCCTGAGTACTGACGACCTTTCGGCCTTCCGCGCCGGACGGGATCAGGACCGCCCGATGCGTGACCGGCTCGGGCGGGTCACCCCATTCAATGGTGTCGAGGCGGAAGTCCTTGCCCACCGACGGGGCCGTCACGACGTACTCGCGCAGTCCGCAGTCCTCGATCCACTGTTGCTTGACCGGATGAAGGTCCTTGGAAGTGACCAGCCGCAGATCACCGGTCCCTAGACCGAGCGACTTGATGAACCTGGCCGCAGCCTGAAAGTGATGCGGCCTGTGAAGAATCAGATGGCGTCTGGGCCCGACTGGCGCTCCCAGTGGATCGTCCCGCCTATGCTCCACGACGCCGGCTTCAGCATTGCCGACGAGACGAGACAGCGCCTGCCAGCGCATGAACGAGATGGTACTCAGTACGGAGGCACCGGGCAGCGCGCCTTCGACAGCGGATGGGTCCTCTGGCAGGTGGCGCAGCTTCTCAAGGAGTTCCACCACCTCATCAGATCCTAGGCCGGCGGTCACCCTTGCTCGATCAGGCTTGTAGCCAGACTGCACTAACGACAGGAAGCTGATGCGACGAAGCGGAAGCGTTGCGGCAGGCAACGGCGGCGCGGGCGTGAAGGCGACAGGGGCGCGGTAGCCCGGGTCCGTTTCAAGAGCGTCCAGGTCTATGAAGGCGCTCGGCGACACGCCCCACCCGTCCCATGCTGCAGCGGAGTCAACGGGCTGCGCCCAGAGTTCAATGCCGTGGATATAGCAGGCGAGACTTACCGAGCAATTTGAATGCCCGAGGGCCCGCGCGATGGCCCAGGTGGCTCGGCGGTCCAATGCGTCACGCCCCAACAGGAGCCGGCGGACATGTCGAGTTGCCTCGGCCTCGACGGGCAGCCCGGGGCCTAACGCACGACCGGTCAGCAGCGCCAGCAGCCGGCATGCGAATGAGTGCCTGAGGCCATGGATGCGTGCCGCTGGCGAGCGGGTCACAGCTTTCAGAACCCGAAGCAGTTGCTCGGAGATGTCTGCTTTGATAGACCAGTACGTTTCTTTGTCGACCCCGGGGAGCAGAGGCGCGGACGCTCCGGCCTTGTGCGTCAGTTCCCATCGCCGCAGCACTTCGTCGACGATGCCGCGTTCACGCTCGGCCAAGGTCTCGACCAGCGGTACCTGCCGGCGCCCGTGCTTCGTCTTCAGACTGCGGACGGGGTTGGCTCGCACCAGCACCACGACCGCACCGCTCCAGTCCAGCCAGTCGTCGCGGTACATACCGACGGCCTCACCCACTCTCAGGCCGAAGCGCGCACACGCAACGAGAACAAAGGCCGCCGCGAGACGCCCGTCGGCTAGTTCAGAGATGGACTGCTCGCCGACGAGGGCGGCCAGTGCAGCCTCGACCTCGGACAACAGGATGAGAGCGGGGCGACCGACGGCCAGCTTCGAGCCCAGTTCGACTCCGCTCCAGTCGACGTCCTCGATGCCATAGGCCTTGACGGCGAAGTCGTGGAGATCCTTAAGCTGAGCCACGGTTCGACGCATGGCGTCATGGCGCAGTGCAGCCTCGCGCTCCTCTGCCGAGTCGGCTCCGGGCTGGCCCTGCACCCCGCCGCCGCTGGCTGCAGATTCGGGCTCCGGATGGGCTTCCCACCAGTGGACGATGTCCTCGTAGAACTCGCGAATGCTCTCCTCGTCCTCGTCCGGGAGGAAGCGGTCGTGAGCAAGGTCCACGAACGGCTCGACCAGCGAGTACCAGTAGCGCCGCGCCGTTTGAAGCCGAAGGCGCACCTTCTTGCCTGTCCTGCGCTTGCGGGTCAACAGCACGCATGCGAAGTGGGCCAGGACCTGCGGGGCGTCCCCCTTCTGAAAGCCGGACTTGGCGGTCAAGCGGCGGATCTCTGCCAGGATCTCGGCGGCGTCGGCCTTCTCGCCGAACGCCCTGGTGATGCCGTCAAGCAGATCCGCGCAGCGCTGCGCGCTACCCTGCTTGATATCCGCGTCGCGCTTGCCGACCGGGACTTCGAACGACGCATCTTCGTCCTCGTACTCGCTGACGTCCGGGGGCGGTTCGCTCAGCAGCGGTGCCGCGGACCGTGAGAGGCGATACCAGTCGTGATGCGGGAGTGCTGTGAGGACGCGGCGCCCCGACAGGTGCGCCGCTTCCACACCCGTGCAGTTCCAGGCATTGACCTGCTGCTGCAGACTGCACAACCTGCGGAACGCAGCCGCCAAGGATTTGGCTGCTTTCAGGTGCTCGCCAATCCACGGCTGGAGCAGCGAAGGGATGGGCGCATCCTTGACATTGCGCCGAGGCGAAGCCAGGGCCAGCGCGATCCAGCGTGCAGCACGTGCACTCAGGGGAGTGCGCATCACGGGGCGGCCGTCTTCCCAGAGGTCGGCATTGGCCCGTTCGAGCCAGAACTTGCCCTCGAACCGCACCAGGCAGACGTTGCGGCGCAGGTGAACCAGATCCAGCAGCGTCTGAACATGCGCGACGCGGCTGGTCAGCACCAGCTCGATCGCGCCGAGGACCGCTGCCAACATCGGACCCGGCGCTCTGTCACCCTTGAGGTCCACGCCCGCCGTTGCTCGCCGAAACGAGTGCAGGGCCTTGTCGAGCGAGCTCTGGGCGACGATGAAGTCCGCCGTGAACAGCGGCAGGGGTGCCTCCAGTGGAGAGTAGCGCCGCTGCACGGCCACCAGCGCGCGCTTCTTGTGCCATGTGGCCTCGAGCCAATCCTCAAAAGCCGCGTAGCGCAACGAGGCGGCGGGATGCGGCATCGTTCCATTGAACAGCATGCAGCTGCCAACGTCCTGCCACTCGGCAGCGGAGAGCTCGTTCGGAGCCCGGTTGCCGACGAGTCGCTCGATGTCGCGGATGGCGCGTTCGCGTGCGGCGGCATGCAGCTTGTCGCGCGCCGCAGCTCGGGCCTTCCGACCGAACGAAGGAGCCTCGTCTGCCTTGAGATCCGGATAGGCGCCTCGCAGAATCGATGGCAGTGATGGACGGCAAGTCGGGCTCCGAAAGCCAAGGTCCCGGTGGAGATCCTCCACGGCGGGCCGTGCCGCCTCGATGTCGTCACGTGGGATGCGCAGAGAATGATCGCCATGGCTCTCCGCGCCTCGGTCTCCATGGGCCAGCAACGCGTCGACGATCTCGGGGTGCACCGCACGTCGGATGAGTTGAGTGGCAAGCACATGCCGGAAGACGTTCCACGGCATCACCCACGCGCTGCCGCAGTGCACGCTGAGTTGGGTTTCGGTGACCTCGAGCCAGCCAAAGTCGGGAGCGCTGCGCAGGTAGAAGAGCAGGGGCAGCGGGCGATCCTGATCCGGGTCGCTGCTCATTGCTTGGCGTATGGCGCTCGCCATTACTGGACAGGTCGGGGCCAACAGCGTGGCGAGCGATGCTAGGTGGGGCAGGTAGACGTTTCGCAGCACGGCGGCGACCGCCTCGGGCAGCACGCAGATGCGTGCTCCGCTCGTTGGACCGGCCCGCTTGTCCTCGACGTACGCGAGGAGCCGCTCGAAATCGAACCAGCTCAAGCTCTCGAACGGAGAGTTGACCGGGCGAGCGCCTGTGCTCGCGAGGAGCGAAAGTACGACGAGCGAGGTCAGCAAGTTGTGCGCTTCGACCCAACGCTGCGGGTCTTCTGCTGCCGCCTCGTAGTCGGAGATGAGTCGCCCGATGGCTTGCGCGACGCGTGGTATGTCGATGTCGAGTTCGCTGCCGGCTGCGTTGGTTGTCGTGGCGTTGGCGGGTCCAGCCGGGATGGCGCATAGTGCATGCGGGAAGGCGGCGCACAGCGCCTGCTGGACATCGGACAACCGGTACGCGCCATACGCACTCGCCGCGGGAAGTGCCGTGCGGTCCTGGGAGGCGAGCAGCTGAGACAGCGTGCTGTCCGCCGTGTCATGAAAGACCTTCGATGCGAGTGCATGGGCCATTGCGGGCCCGGAGAGCCGCTTCAGCTCTGTTGTATTGGCAAAGACCTCGCTGTACCACTTGTCGAGGGTCAGGCCCGGGCTCACGGTCAGCCAGAGTTCCGCGACGGTCGTGGGGCGCTGCGCACTCGCCTCGGTGATGCGCAGAGCCGCGGCTGCGTCGCCGCTCAAGGCAACCTCCAAGCTGTCGGCGAGTGGATGCAGCCAATCTTGTGCCTGCTGACTCAGTGACGCGGCGCGAACGCGACGCGCAAAGCGCGGCGGCAGGCGTCGCATCGCGTTGGTGGCCGGATCCAGCGACCAGTTGACATCGAGATCGGCGGATAGGCGAATGGTCTCGACGTCGAACATGCCTCGCGCCGATACCCAGGCCACCAGGGTAAGCGCGGCGCCGACTCGATCAACTGCACTCGGGCTCAGCAGCAGGTGCCGGATCCTGCTCGCCAGCGCGTCGCGTTCATGCAGGCTCAACTGATGCCAGCTGGGTGCTAGATGGAGATGTTCTTCGATGCTGGTCAGCAGGATCTCGCTTCCGTGCTTGCGAATCTGGGGCTGGGTTGTGCCCGGCTTGACCTTCTGGCTGATGAATCGGGTGTCCGGGTCGGCTTTGGCTGGCCCCGAGACGACGCCTTCGGTGTCATCGTCGGGCGACCACTCCGACCCGGGCTCCGACTGAACGCCGCCAGGGCGCGGCGCGGCGTCGGCCAGCGGCATCGGCTGTATGCGCGGGCCGTCTCTAATTGACCTTGGGTCCCACCAGGTGCCACCGGCTGCCAGACGGCGTAGGGCGCGGAGGAACGCCCGCCCGGATTCGGACAGGGGGTCGTCATCCCGGGGTTGGCGCTTTGCGGCGGCTACGTCGCATCGGTGCACCAAGTCTGCTTCGAAGTCGGCCAGATGGATCGATGGCGAGGCCACCAAACGCATCCATGTCAGCTGGTCGCTTGAATCTCGCTCGCAGGCCTTGCGCGTCGTGTCAGAGACTTTGGTGTGGTGGCGGTCCTTCCTGGCTCCCGCACCCAGGAGCTCAAGCCCACGCAACAGACACAGAACCCGAAGCTGCTCGATCCAGTGGGCCAGCGCGTTGTCGGGAACGACGGCTCGTCGCTCAGCGACTAGGGCGTTCAGCGGCTCATCAGCAATCGTCCCATGCAGCGCTTTCGAGGCGCGCTCGGTCTCGTCGAATGGCCGGAGAGGGCGAATCAGGTCCGGCCGGCCGCCCAGGCAGGCTGCCAGCGTCAGCAACTCATGCGCGTAACCGTTCTCGGCAGCCCATACCTCCAGGATCGTTGAGATCTCCGGACGCGTGATAAAATATATGTAAGCGCCTACAGACTTGGCTGTTCGGAGTTGTCGTGGGTCATAGCCCGCCAAGGCCTCCAGCCTGTGAAACGGGAGGATCGCGCCGCCCAATTCAGCAAGGCGGCGTAGTTCGGCGACTCGTGTGTGACCGTTCAACTTAACGGTCGGGCCCGTGATGTCGTTGCTGTTTGGTCGCAAGCTGGTTGTATCGGCCATCGGACCGCAAGCTTACTCGGAAGCGTGGCCCAGCAGGCCTTCAGGGGTCCGACCTAAGCGCTTCTAAGTTATTGAAAAACAAGGAAGTTGTGCTTAGTTGCCAGAGGCCAGACCACGTTTGAGGTCTCGCATCGAGGTGGGGCTCATAATTGCTTTGTGGCGAGGCCTGTGTCGGTGGCCCTTGCCCAGCGGGCGCGCAGCGCGGCGGCGCCGGGCCGGCGGCGAGAGGGGCGAACCGGGCCTGCCCCAGCGCGGGTTCGCATCGGCGCTCAGCTCAAGGCCCGCATCCCGCACCTGCCGAGCCTGGCCCCCGCGGCTGTCGCTGCAGCCGCGCTGATGGAGCGAGCACGCGTTCGACACGGCGTCGAAATTCGCGATGGCGATGATCGCGCTCGGCGTCGCCGAGGAGTACCGCGTGCACGGCGTGGCGGGCAACACGCCGTGGCCGCGCACGAACACCGACACCGCCGCGCATGGGCCGGCCCCCGGGTATTCGAGCATGGCTCCTCGACTGGGCAATGATCCGCAGTTCTGATAACGTTAACTGGTGAGACCGAGAGGACGGCTGCCGGCGACCGGCCGTGCCGTCGCGATGGGTGGCCCGGCGCGCGCCCGTGCGCCAGATTCGATCGTGATGAAGGATTCAATTCAGTTGGAAGCAACGGACCCTGTGAGCGGCCGCCCGGACATCGGCCCCTCCGTGCACGGCGCGGTGGCGTTGGCGGACTCGCCCTTCTTCCTGGATGCCGAGGGCATCGGCTGGGTGCGGCGGACGCTGGCGGCGCTGACAACCGAGGAGAAGCTGCGCCAGCTGTTCAACGAGGCGTCGCTGGACGACGACCCTCGCCATGCGGCCACGCTGGGCCGACAGCAGCTGGGCGGCGTGACGCGCTTCGTTGGCGCGGACCTCGAAGCCGCGTGGCGGGCCACGCGCATCCTGGCGGAGTCGGCCCAGGTGCCGCTGCTGATCAGCGGCGACCTGGAGGGCGGCGCGATCGGCATGCCCTGCGCGACGGCGGTACCCAACCAACTGGGCGTCGCCGCCACCGACTCGCAGGAGATCGATGCGCGCATCTCTGCGCTGATGGCACGCGAGGCGCGGGCGCTGGGATTCAACTGGGCCTTCGGCCCGGTGCTGGACATCAATGCCAGGCATCGCAGCGCCATCGTCGCGACCCGCTCCTTCGGCAGCGATCCCGAGCGTGTGCTGCGGCTGGGCCGCTCCCGCGTGCGCAGCCTGCAGGGCGAAGGCATTGCCGCCACCCTGAAGCACTGGCCGGGCGAGGGCTTCGACGAGCGGGACCAGCACCTGCTCACCACCCTCAATCCGCTGGAGATGGACGCCTGGGAGAGAAGCTTCGGCAGCATCTACCGGCGCTTGATCGCCGACGGCGCGCTGTGCGTGATGTCCGCCCACATCGCGCTCCCGGCCTGGGCGCGCCGTTGCGGTGCCGAGGGTGTGGAGCTGTACCGCCCGGCGTCGATCTCGAGGCCGCTCAACCAGGGCCTGCTGCGCGAGACGCTCGGCTTCAACGGCCTGATCGTCTCCGACGCGACGATGATGGCCGGCCTGGGCAGTTGGGGGCCTCGCGCGCAGTGGCTGCCCGAGATCGTCGAGAACGGCTGCGACATGATCTTGTTCTCCGGCGCGCTCGAGGCCGACATGGCGGCGCTGAAGCGTTCGCTCGACGATGGACGCCTGAGCATGGCGCGCGTGGATGCCGCGGTGACGCGCATCCTGGCGCTGAAGGCGGCGCTGGGCCTGCACCGCCGCTCGATCGATGAACTCGTCCCGCCGCTGCCGGACGCGCGCAGGGTGATCGGCAGCGCGAAGCATCTCGCGCTGGCCGAGGAAGCGGCTCGGGCGAGCGTGACGCTGGTGAAGGACGTGCGGGGCCTGCTGCCGCTGGACCTTCAACAGCATCGGCGCATCGTGATGGTGTCCGACAGCGATCGGTCGGGCTTCGTGAACCAGCAGCAGCCGCAGGAGCTCGAGCTGGGCCACCTGCTCCGCGCTCGCGGCTTCGACGTGCGCGCCTACGACGATGCGAAGCCGCCGACGCCGGACGACACGGACCTGCTGATCTTCGTGCTGGCCCAGGAGTCGCTGTTCACGCGGGCGAACATCTACCTCGACTGGCGCCGGCTGATGCGATCGCCCGACGCCGCGATGCGGCGCTACTGGCACGAGCTGCCGTGCCTGCTGGTGTCCTTCGGGCAGCCGTACTACCTGTTCGATGCGCCCCGCATGCCCTGCGTCGTGAACGCCTACAGCGCGGTCGCCCCGGTGCAGCGGGCGGTGGCCGCCTGCCTGGTGGGCGAGCAGCCCTTCACCGGCACCAGCCCGGTCGATGCGCTCTGCGGGTTGCCCGATGCGCAGTTCTGAATCGATCCGGGCGGAAGCGTCGCCGCTGCCGATCGGCTGTGACCGGCGCGCCGGCCAGGGGCCTGGCAGGAGCGCCAGTGCGGTTCCAGGCCGGCGATACTGAGGCGGCAGACAGTTCGTGAGGCGCAGAACGGCGGCCCAACCGACGATGAACAAGCCCGACAAGATCACCATTCGCGAGGTGGCCGCCCAGGCCGGGGTCTCCGTCATGACGGTCTCACGCGTCATGCGCAACGAGCAGTACGTGTCGGAGGACACCCGCGCCGTGGTGCAGGCGGCGATCAAGGCCCTGGGCTACGTGCCGCTGCCGTCGGCCCGCAACCTCGCCAGCAGCGTGCCAAAGTCCATCGGCCTGCTGGTGCCGGACGAGGCTGCCGACCTCGAGAACAAGACCGGCTTCGAATACCTCAGTGCGCTGCACCTGGGGGCGCTCAACGTGTGCCTGGCGCGCCACTACGCCCTGGTGATGGTGAAGGGCCAACGCGCGCGCACCGTGGCCGACGAACTGGTCGGCCTGGTGCGGCAGCGCGTGATCGGCGGCTATGTGATTCCCGCGCCTGCCACGGAGATTCCCGGCCTGATGAAGGCGCTGCGGCAGCACGAGATTCCCTTCGCGGCCATCAGCCCGCTGCGACTCGAACAGGCCGCGGCCTGGGTCGCGGCAGACGAGCGCCCCGCCGTGCGCGAGGTGACCGCGCACCTCGTGGCGTTGGGCCACCGGCGCATTGCGTTCGCCGGGGGCGGCTCGTCACGCGCCGGCGTGGAGCGTCTGGCCGCCTTCAAGGAGGCGCTGCAGGCCGCCGGCATCGAGCCCGATGATCGCCTGGTCTGCCAGACCGGCTTCGGCTTCGAAAGCGGCCTGGAAGCGGGCCGCAGCCTGCTGGGCGGTCGGCTGCGGCCGACGGCGGTGGTCTGCGCGAACGACGATGTGGCCGCCGGTGTGCTGGCCGTGGCGCATCAGCGCCAGCTGTCGCTGCCGGCAGAGCTGTCGGTCGTGGGCTTTGACAACGCCGGGCTGTCGCGCAAGACCTGGCCGGCGCTGACCACCATCAACCTGCCCGTGTCCGAGATGGCGGCGCAGGCGGTGCGCCAGCTGATCTCGACCTTCGAGGTGGGCGCCGAGGCCGCTGAGATGCAGGTCCTCATGCCTTGCCGCGTGCTATACCGCGACTCGGTCGCCGCAGGCCCGGGGACGGCGGCGCCGCGTTCGGCGCGCCGCTGACAGGTTTCGACGAGCGCCCGCGCCGGCCCGGCCGGCGTCAGCCCACCCGGCACTGCGCCCACTCTGCGCCGCGCGCGATCACGAAATCGCGCATCGCTGCATGCACGCCTTCCAGCCGGCGATCGCGCCGCTGGATCATGCACCAGTCGATCCAACGGGGCAGGCCCGCCACATTCAGCACGGTCAGCAGTCCGGCCTGCAGTTCGACCTGGAAGGTGTGCGCGCTGAGGAAACCGATGCCCATGCCGCACATCACCGCCTGCTTCACCGTCTCGTTGCCCGCCATCTCGACGCTGGCGCGGGGCTGCATGCCCTCTCCCTGCAGCAGGTGCTCCAGGAACTGGCGCGTCGCGCTGCCGGGTTCGCGGAAGACGAAGGTCTCGTCGCGCAGGTCCGACCACTGCAGGTGATCGCGCCCCGCCAGCCGGTGGCGTGGGTGCGCGACCAGGCAGTGCGGGTTGCGGGCGAAGGTGACAGCCTCCAGGTCGGCCTCCGAGGGCGGATAGCCGCTGATGGCGATGTCCAGCTCACGGTCGCGCAGCATGGCCAGCACCTCGTCCCGCCGTGCGACGGTCAGTTTCAGGCGCACGAGGGGATGCATGCTGTTGAAGGCCTGCATCAGCGGCGGCGCGAAGTAGTGCGCGCTGCTGACCACGCCCAGGTGCAGCAGCCCGCGCAGGCCCGCACCCTTGGCGTCACCCGCGCCGGCGGGGCCAAAGGCCATGACCGCTTCCTCCGCCGCACGCGCCTGGCCGAGGATCAGGCGTGCGTGTTGCCGCAGTTCGCGTCCGGCGTCCGTGAGGTGGCGCCGATGCTGGCGGTCGAACAGCGCCACGCCGAGCGCCGATTCGATCTGGCGGATCTGCATCGAGACCGCCGGCTGCGTCATGTCCAGCTGGTCCGCTGCCCTGGAGAAGCTGCCAGCCGCCGCCACGGCTTCGAAGACCGTCAGGGCCCGCAGCGTCAACGGCCTCGTCGCACCACCTCTCGCGCTGGCGCCGGCATCGACCAGCCCCTTCGCGCTCGGCGTTTTCCCGCGGTCGTGCGCGGTTCGTGTCGCATCAGAGCTTGACGCTCCCTCTTGGCGCCCCAGGCGGGGCAGCCGCTCGTCGGCGGGAAATGCAGCGCTCATAACAAATGCTGATGACCTCGATCAGTTCACGACCCTGGCTCGACGCGAGGCAGGTGACTACCATCGCGCCCTGTGCTGTTACCGTTATCATAAGCCGAATCGACCCCGAGGTTCACGATGTCGAGTGCCCCCATCTCCACGCCATTTCCCCGTTGGGACGACAGCCGCGCTGGCGAGCTCGACGAGCCGAACCTGCTGCTGTACCGGTCCAACCTGCTCGGGTCGGACCTGCGCATCACGAACTACGGCGGGGGCAACACCTCGGCCAAGATCCGTCAGCGCGACCCGCTGACCGGCGAGCAGGTCGAGGTGCTCTGGGTGAAGGGTTCGGGCGGCGACCTCGGGTCGATGAAGCTGGATGGCTTCTCGACGCTGTACATGGACAAGCTGCGCGCGCTGGACCGCCTGTACCGCGGCCTGGCGCACGAGGATGAGATGGTCGGCCACCTGCCGCACTGCACCTTCAACCTGAACCCGCGGGCGGCCTCCATCGACACGCCACTCCATGCCGGGCTGCCCTTTGCGCACGTCGACCACATGCATCCCGACGCGGTGATCGCCATTGCGGCGATGGCCGACTCGCAGGCCGTGACCCGCCGCGTGTTCGAAGGCGCGGTCGGCTGGCTGCCTTGGCTGCGGCCGGGCTACGAACTGGGCCAGCGACTCAAGGCCCATGTCGAGGCGAATCCCGGCCTGCGCGGCATCGTCCTGGCCGGGCATGGCCTCTTCAGCTGGGGCGACAGCGCCCGGGCCTGCTACGAGAACACGGTGGATCTCATCGCGCGCGCGCAGGCCTGGCTGGCAAGCGAGCGCACGCGCCGCGGTGCACCCGTCTTCGGCGGACCGCGCGTCGCCGCGCTGCCGGCGGCTGACCGCGACAGCACACTGGCGCGGCTGCTGCCCGTGCTGCGCGGCGCCAGCGCCGAGGGCGGGCGTGCCAAGCTGCTGCACGTGAACACCGCGCCGGAGGTGCTGGCGTTCGTGAACTCGGCCCAGCTCGAGGCCCTGGCCCGGCTGGGCACGTCCTGCCCCGACCACTTTCTGCGCACCAAGATCCGGCCCCTGGTCGTGCCGGAGGCGGTGTACCAGCTGGAAGGCGCGGCGCTGAGGCAGGCGCTGAGCGAGTTGCTGGGGGCCTATCGCGCAGAATACGCGGCCTACTACGAACGCTGCAGGCGTCCGACCAGCCCCCCCTTGCGCGACCCGAGCCCGGTGGTCATCCTGCTGCCGCGCATCGGCATGGTGACGATCGCGAACGACAAGGCCACCGCCCGCATCGCCGGCGAGTTCTACGTCAACGCCATCAACGTGATGCGCGACGCCGATGCGGTGGACCGCTACGTCGGCCTGCCGGAGCAGGAAGCGTTCGACATCGAGTACTGGCTGCTGGAAGAGGCCAAGCTGCAGCGCATGCCCAGGCCGAAGCCGCTGGTCGGCAAGGTGGCGCTGGTCACCGGCGGGGCGGGCGGCATCGGCCAGGCGATTGCGCGACGCTACCTCGCCGAGGGCGCCTGCGTGGTGCTGGCCGACATCGACCAGAACGCATTGAACGAGGTCACCGCGGCGCTGGCCAGCGGCCACGGCCGAGACCACGTGCGCGGCGTGCGCTGCGACGTGACCGACGAAGCCAGCGTGATCGCCGCCTTCGAGCGCGCAGCGATCGAGTACGGCGGCGTGGACATCCTGGTCAGCAATGCCGGCATCGCTTCGGCCGCGCCGATCGAGGACACCAGCCTGGCGCTGTGGAACCGCAACCAGGGCATCCTGGCCACCGGCTACTTCCTGGTCGGCCGCGAGGCCTTCCGGCAGATGAAGGCCCAGGGCACCGGCGGCGCCATCGTCATCGTCGCCAGCAAGAACGGCATGGTCGCGAGCAACCAGGCCAGCGCCTACTGCGCGGCGAAAGCCGCGGAGATCCAGCTCAGCCGTAGCTTCGCGCTCGAAGGGGCGCCGCTGGGCATCCGCAGCAACGTCGTGAACCCCGACGCGGTGATCCGGGGCTCGAAGATCTGGTCCGGCCAGTGGAGCGCCGAGCGCGCCGCCGCCAACCGGATCGACGAGCAGGACCTCGAAGCCTTCTACCGCGAGCGCTCGATGCTCAAGCGCAGCGTGCTGCCCGAAGACATCGCGGAAGCCGCGTACTTCTTCGCCGCCGAGCACCTGTCGGGCAAGTGCACCGGCAACATCCTCAACGTGGACGCCGGGCATCTGGCCGCGTTCACGCGCTGATGGCCCACCCCCGCAGCGCCTGTGGCGCCAGCCCCTCGAGGGGGCGGCGCCCGCGGCCCGGCAATGCCGGTTCCGCGGCCCCCGCTCGGGAGGGCCGGCCTGCCGCTCCGAACCTCTCCAAGGAGACTCCATGACACCGATCAGTCCGGCACTCGTCGAAGGGCACAACGACGCTCTGAGCTCCGCACTGCGCGCCGACTACGAGGCGCTGGGCGACTCGCTCGCGCGACGCGGCATCGACATCGAGGCCGTGCGCGCCGCGGTCGCGGACTTCGGCGTGGCCATTCCGAGCTGGGGCGTGGGCACCGGTGGCACCCGCTTCGCGCGTTTTCCCGGCGTGGGCGAGCCGCGCCATGTGTTCGACAAGCTGCAGGACTGCGCCGTGGTCCAGCAACTGGGCCGGGCCACACCCACCGTCAGCCTGCACATCCCCTGGGACCGCTGCAGCGACTGGAGCGAACTGCGCCAGGCGGCGCAGGCCGCCGGGCTGGGCTTCGACGCCATCAACTCCAACACCTTCAGCGACCAGCCGGGCCAGGCCCACAGCTACAAGTTCGGCAGCCTGACCCACACCGACGCCGCGGTGCGTGCGCAGGCCGTGGCACACAACATCGACTGCATCGAGATCGGGCGTGCGTTGGGTTCGAAGGCGCTGACGGTGTGGATCGGCGACGGCAGCAACTTCCCGGGCCAGCAGCACTTCCGCCGGGCGTTCGATCGTTACCTGGAAAGTACGCGGCAGATCTACGCCGCCTTGCCGGCCGACTGGCGCATGTTCCTCGAACACAAGCTCTGCGAGCCGGCGTTCTACGCCACCGTGATCCAGGACTGGGGCTCGAGCTACCTCGCGGCCAGCGCGCTGGGGCCCAGGGCGCAGTGCCTGGTGGACCTGGGTCATCACGCGCCGAACGTCAACATCGAGCTCATCGTGGCGCGGCTCATTGCCGCGGGCAAGCTGGCGGGCTTCCACTTCAACGACAGCAAGTACGGCGACGACGACCTCGATGCCGGCAGCGTCTCGCCGTACCGGCTCTTCCTCGTCTTCAACGAGCTGGTGGCCGCCGCCCATGAAGGCGTGGACTTCGAGCCGGCCTACATGCTGGACCAGAGCCACAACGTCACCGACCCGATCGAGAGCCTGATCGCCAGCGCGGCCCAGGTGCAACGCAGCTACGCGCAGGCGCTGCTGGTCGACCGCGCCGCGCTCGATGCCGCGCAGCAGGGCAACGATGCGCTCGCCGCCGCGCGGCTCCTGCAGCGCGCCTTCCAGACGGATGTCGAGCCGATCCTCCAGCGCGTGCGGCTCGACGCCGGCGGCGCCATCGATCCCATCGCGACCTACCGCGCCAGCGGCTACCGCGCGCGCATGGGCCGTGAGCGGCCCGCCACGCGCGGGGCAGGCGGCGGCATCGTCTGAAGCCGTGGCGTGACGCGAAGCCGGCAGACAGCGCCAGTGCCTCGATGACGAGATCTGCTTCCTACCCCGAGCACGGAGATCCCTCGATGCAGTTCACGCCGGCACGGCCCACCTTGCAGGTCGATGACGCGGCCTTGCAGGCGGCCCCCTTCAAGCTCGATGCCGACGCCATCGGCTGGGTCCGCCGCACGCATGCGCGCATGCGGCTGGATGACAAGCTGCGCCAGCTCTTCTGCGAGGCGTCTTTCAGCGACGAGCCCGCGCAGGTGGCCGCGCTGGCGGGGGCCCGGCTGGGTGGCGTCACCCGCTTCGTTGGCGCCGACCTGGAAGCCGCCTGGCGGGCCACTCGCCTGCTGGTCGAGGCGGCCGAGGTGCCGCTGCTGGTGGCCGGCGACCTCGAGGGCGGCAGCATCGGCATGCCCTGCGCGACCCCCATGCCCAACCAGCTGGGCGTCGCCGCCGCCGACTCGGCGGATCTGGCCGCGGCAGTGGCCGGCGCGATGGCCCGCGAGGGCAGGGCGCTGGGCTTCAACTGGGCCTTCGGACCGGTGCTGGACATCAATGCCCGGCACCGCAGCGCGATCGTCGCCACCCGTTCCTTCGGCAGCGTGCCCGAACGCATCCGGCGCCTGGCCAGCGCGCACGTCCGCGCGCTGCAGCGCGAAGGCCTGGCCGCGACGCTGAAGCACTGGCCCGGCGAGGGCTACGACGAGCGCGACCAGCATCTGGTGACGACCATCAACCCCCTCGACGTGCCGGCCTGGGAGGCCGGCTTCGGCGCCCTGTACCGCGGCCTGATCGCGGAAGGCGCGCTGTCGGTGATGTCGGCCCACATCGCGATGCCGGCCTGGGCCGAACACTTCGGCGCCAGCGGCATCGAGCGTTATCGACCCGCCTGCATCTCGCGCCTGCTCAACGAAGGACTGCTGCGCGGCGTGCTCGGGTTCAACGGCCTGATCGTTTCCGACGCGACGACGATGGCGGGCCTCGGCAGCTGGGGGCCGCGCGACCGCGTGATCCCCGAGGTGGTGGCCAATGGCTGCGACATGATCCTCTTCTCGTTCCAGCTCGATGCCGACCGCGCGCGGCTCGCACGGGCCATCGATGATGGCCGGCTGCCGCTGGAGCGCGTCGACGCGGCGGTGACGCGCGTGCTGGCGCTGAAGGCGGCACTGGGGCTGCACCGCCAGAGCCTTGACGAGCGGCTGCCACCGCTGGAGCAGGCGCGTCGGGTCGTGCACTGCAGCGCCCACCAGGCCGTGGCCGAGCGTGCGGCACGCGCCTCCGTCACGCTGGTCAAGGACGTGTCCGGCCTGTTGCCGCTGGACCCCGAGCGCCACCGCCGCATCGTGCTGGTGACGGATGCCGAGCGCGCCGGCTTCGTGAACCAGCCGAGGCCGCATCCGCTCGAGGTCGAACCGCTGCTGGCGCGGCGCGGCTTCGACGTGCGCCGCTACGACCCCGCCCGCCCGCCGACCCCGGCCGATGCGGACCTGGTGCTGTACGTCTTCGCGCAGGAGTCGCTGTACACCCAGTCGAACATCTACCTCGACTGGCGCCGGGTGATGGGCGATCCGGAGGGCGCGATGCGGCGCCACTGGCACGAGCTGCCGTGCGTGCTGGTGTCTTTCGGACACCCGTACTACCTGTTCGATGCGCCGCGAATGCCGTGCGTGGTCAACGCCTACAGCGCCATTCCCGTCGTGCAGGAGGCCGTCGTCGCCTGCCTGGTGGGCGAGGCGGACTTCAGCGCCGGCAGTCCGGTCGACGCCACCTGCGGGCTGCCCGATGCCGACGCTTGATTCACCTCTCGGGCCGTGGCAGCCCGGCCCGAATCGGGTAATCACCAATCTGGTCCGCCAAGCCGTCTGATAACGTTAACTGAACTCGTGGAAAGACGGGTTCGCCATCGCGAAAGAAGGAATGGAGACATGAGGAAGCCGAGCATCAGCCCCGTCGCCGCTGCCATCCAGGTGGCCTTGTTCATGGTCGCCGCGCCAGCGCAGGCGCAGGAAAAGGCGGAGTCGGCCAAGCCGGCCGAGCCCGCCGCGGCCACCGAGATCCAGCAGATCCAGGTCACGGCGCAGAAGCGCCTGCAGCGCGGCCAGGACGTGCCGATCTCGATGAGCGTGGTCGCGCCGGCGACGCTGGAAACCCGCGGGGTGACCGACCCGCTGTCGCTGACCCTGGTGGCGCCCACGCTGCAGGTGGGCGATGCCAACAGCTACTCCATCCGCGGCATCGGCACGCTGAACACCGCGGGCAACCAGCTGCTCGAAGGCGCCGTGGCCACCGCGGTCGACGGCGTCAACCTGGCCCGCGCCTCGATGGGCAACCTGCAGTTCGCCGACATCGAGCGCATCGAGGTCCTCAACGGCCCGCAGGGCATGCTGTTCGGCAAGAACGCGACCGCCGGCCTGATGAACATCGTCACCGCCCGTCCGCGCCTGGGGCGCAGCGAAGGCCGCGTGTTCGTCGACCTGCAGCACCGCGACACCGGCGCGGGCGGCAATGGGGTCGTGATGCAGGGCGTGTACAACGCGCCGATCTCCGAGAAGTCGGCGCTGCGCATCAATGCCTTCGGCACGCACCAGGACGACCTGGTCAAGCAGGTCGGTCCCGCGGTGGGCAGCGACCTGGGCGAGAAGCAGTCCGGCCTGAAGATGAAGTACCTGGTGGAGGCGACGCCGGATCTGAGCGTCTACCTGATCGCCGACTATGCCGAGCGCAAGGGCGCGGGCGGCACGCCCTTCGCGCGCACGCGGCGCGAGTTCGGCCCGGGCAGCGCGGGGGCGCCGCAGCTGGTGCCCTACGGCGTGGTGGCCTCGCCCGAGAACACCACGATCGTGGCCGACGGCACCAACAACTACCACTCGCGCAGCCATGGCGTGCAGGCCGAGGTCAACTACGAGCTGGGCGGCGGCTACAGCCTGGTGAACATCCTGTCCAGCCGCGGCTTCCGCGAGTACGCCATCCAGGACGGCGATGGCGTGGCGATCGATGCCGTGAGCACGATCCTGACGGACTTCAAGTTCAGCCAGGTCTCCAACGAACTGCGCCTGGTGTCCCCGTCCGGCGAGCGCTTCGAAGGCCAGGCCGGCCTGTACCTGTTCAGCTCCCACACCGATGGCGACGTGCTGCTGCACGGCCAGCTCGGCCTGGGCGGCCCGGTGGTGCCGGGCACGCAATACAACATCGGCGGCATCGCGCGCAACGAGCTGAAGTCCTCGAACGCCGCGATCTTCGGCCAGGGCACCTACAAGATCACCAAGGACTGGCAGGCGCTGCTGGGGCTGCGCTACACGCGCGAGCGCAACAGCCTGCACCTGACGCAGAACGCCGCGCCCTTCGGTCTGGCGCCGCTGTTCGCGCCCACGCTGGACATGAACAGCCGGGCCAACGACAACAGCCTCACCTTCAAGCTGGGCACGCAATACGACCTGGCGCGTGACGTCATGGCCTACGCCAACTTCGCGCGCGGTGCCAAGGGCCCCGGCTTCAATGCCTCCGTCGGCAGCCTGGCCATGCTGTCGGAGCTGGCGGTGCGGCCGGAGAAGGTCAATGCGCTCGAACTGGGCGTGAAATCCATGCTGCTGAACCGCCGGCTGATGCTCAACGCCAGCGTGTTCGACCAGCGCTACACCGACCTGCAGGCACAGTCGTTCAACCAGGCGCTGCAGTCCTTCATCACGCAGAACGCCGGCAAGTCGCGCAGCCGCGGCGTCGACCTGACGATGCAGGCGCGGCCGGACGAGCACTGGACGCTCAATGCCGCAGCGGTGTGGCTGGACGCGAAGTTCACCAGCTTCACCAACGCGCAGTGCTACACCAACCAGCCCCCGCAGAATGCGGACGGTACCTGCAATGTGAGCGGCCAGACCCTGCCCAACGCGCCGAAGCTGACGTTCACCGCATCGGCGGAGTACCAGCACGCCGTGGGCAGCGGCATGCGCGCGGCCTACGAGCTCAACGCCTACCACCGCACCGGCGTCAATTTCGGCATCGGCGGCGATCCGAAGATGGCCGCGGGCGGCGTCTCGCTGCTCGGCGCCGCCGTCTCGCTGTCCGACATCGCCTCGAAGTGGCGCTTCTCGCTGTACTGCCGCAACTGCACCGACAAGCGTGTCGTGATGAGCATCAGCCCGGATTCGTACGATTCGGCGCAGGCGCACGTCGCCTCGTACCTGCAGCAGTTCGGCTACAACTCGTTCCGCACCTTCGGCGCGACGGCGGAGTACCGCTTCTGAGTCGTCCACCGCGGCCGGACTGACGGACTGACAGACACCGTCTGCGCCGGCCGCGCGCCCAGCCTTCAACCCCCACGGAGAGTCCAGTGTCAGCGCCGGCGAACCAGCACAGAGCCCCCAACGAGTGGTGGGTCGGCATCGTGGCCGGCATGGCCTCGTACATCGACGCCGCGGCGATCATCGCCAATGGCATTGCGCTGGTGATCTACCAGTCAGCCATCGGCCTCACGCCAGAGCAGATCGGCATCATGTCGGCGGCACTGACCGTCTGCGTTGCCATCGGCTCTTTCGTCGGCGGTCGCGCGGGCGACCGATTCGGACGGCGCCGGGTGTTCATCGTGACGATGGCGCTGATCGTCGCCGGGGCGGCGCTCAATACCCTCGGGGCGTCGTTTCCGCTGCTGTTCGCCGGCGTCGTCCTCATCGGGCTGGGCGTGGGCGCGGACCTGCCGGTGTCGCTCGCCACCATCGCCGAGGCGGCCTCGGAGCGCCACCGGGGCAAGATCCTGATCCTGTCGAACATCCTGTGGCTGGCCGGCATCGTGGCCTCGGTGGCGATCGCCGCGACGGCCGGCGGCCTGGGGCGGCTGGGCGGACAGATCCTGTTCGGGCAGGTGGGCGCCATGGCGCTGCTCGTGCTGCTGGGCCGACTCACCATCCCCGAATCGCGGTCGTGGCTGGCCGCCCGTGCCGAGCGCAGCGCGGGCATCCGCACCGCACGGGCCCAGCACACCGGGTTGGGCGAGCTGGTGCGCGGTCCCTACGCCAAGCCCTTCTTCGCGCTGCTCGCCTTCTACACGCTGACCAACCTGGCGGCCAGCACCGGCGGCCAGTTCAACACCTTCATCGCGGTCAACCTGGCCGGCTCCACGGTGGAAGCGTTCAACCGCATCGCGCTCGCCGTGCTGCCGTTCGGCGCGCTGTTGTCGGTGCTCTTCATGCGCGTCGTCGACACGCGGCATCGCATGCCGTTCTTCCTCGTCGGCGCCGCCGTGATGGTCGCGGCCATGCTCGTTCCGGCGGCCCTGGGCTTCAGCCTGGTGACGCTCAGCGTGTCCCTGGCGCTCGGGGCCATCGGCGGCGCCTTCGCCTTCGAGGGCATCATGAAAGTGTGGGCCCAGGAGTCCTTTCCCACGATGCTGCGCGCCTCGGCCCAGGGCAGCATCATCGCCTTTGCGCGCATCTCGTCGGCGCTGCTGACGATCGGCACGCCGGCGCTGCTCCTGGGGCATGCCCGGGTGTTCTACCTCGTGCTCGCGGGGCTGTCCGCGATCGGCCTCGCGGTCGCCTGGTCGGTGTTCTCCCGCAGGGTCGGCACCGAGTTCGATCGCGAGGGCCAGATCGAGCCCGTCCCCGATCTCGCATCCACCCCGCCGCACGAGGCGGCACGCCACGCCGTCGGCGGCCTGGCGCGTTGAGCCCTGCGTGGCCTTGAACACCGTGTCCTCCGCGCCGACCGCGCCCCGCCTGGCCCGTCTGCGGGTCGACCATCTCGACGCCCCGCTCGCCCTCGCGCGCCGTTCGCCCGGGTTCTCCTGGCGCATCGAGGCCCCCGGCCTGTCGGGCCTCGCGCAGGCAGGCTATCGCATCGTCATCACCGAGGCGGGTACCGGACAGCGTGCCGCCGACACAGGCCTCGTCCCGTCCGAGGACTGCATTGCCGTTCGCGTGCCGGGCTTCGAAGGTCGGGCCGGCGTCCACTACCTGTGGCGCGTCGAGGTCCGGCTGGCGGGCGATGAAGCGCCGCTCTCCGCCGCGTCGAGCTTCGGCATCGCGCATCGGGGCTGGGTGGCGCCGTGGATCGAGCCGGCCCAGCAGCGCGTGGTGGCGGAGGGGCCGACCAACCCGCGGCCCGACCTGGTGGCCGCCGCCTGCGCGGCGGTCGACGGCCTGCCGCTTGCGCAGCGGCTGCATCCACCGCGTCGGCTGCGCCATGCGTTCAGCCTCGGGTCGCTGCCGCGCCGGGCGGTGCTGCGCATCACCAGCCAGGGCGTGCACCGTGCGTCCATCAACGGCCGGGCGGTCGACGATGCGCTGCTGGCGCCGGGCTACGAGAGCTACGAGCTGTCGATGCCCGTGGTCTCGCATGACGTCACGGCCCTGTTGGCGATCGGTCCCAATGTCCTCGGCGTCGAGCTCGCGGACGGCTGGTGGGCCGGCCGCATCTCGTTCCTGGGGCGCAGCGCCCAGTACGGCGACCTGCTGCGCGCGAGCTGGCAGCTCGAGCTCGATCACCCCGACGGCTCGCACGAGACCCTGGCGCCGACGGGCGCTGCCGTCATGTCCGCGCGCGGCCCGATCGACTGGAGCGACCTCTTCATCGGCGAACGGCGGGATGCGCGTCGCGAGCAGCCGGGCTGGGATGCACCCGGCTTCGCGCCGGCCGAGCCGGATGCGTGGACCCCCTGCACGACGGTGGCCTTCGATGCGCCGGTGCACCCCTTCCATGGCGAGCCCGTGCGCCGCGTGATGGAGATGCCGGCGCGCCGGGTGTGGACCACGCCGAACGGCGACGTCGTCGCCGACTTCGGCCAGGTCCTCGCCGGGCGGATCCGGCTGCGCGTGCGCGGGCCGCGCGGCAGCGTGGTCCGCCTCGAGCACGCGGAGGCGCTGGGGCCGGACGGCAAGCTCGCCAACAACATCATCGGCTTCGCGAAGGACCAGGCGGACGAATACGTCCTCGCGGGGGACGCCGCCGGCGAGACCTGGGAGCCCGAGTTCACCTTCCACGGCTTCCGCTACGTGCGCATCATCGGGTGGCCCGGCGTCCCGGCCACGCAGGACCTCACCGCGGTCGTGATCGGCAGCGACCTCGAGACGACCGCAGACCTGCACAGCTCCGATCCGCGCATCGACCAGCTGTTCCGCAACACCGTCTGGTCTCAGCGCTCGAACTTCCTGGCCGTGCCGACCGACTGCCCGCAGCGCGAACGCGCCGGCTACACCGGCGACCTGCAGATCTTCGCGGAGACTGCGGCGACGCTGATGGGCGTGGCGGCCTTCCTCGATCGCTGGTTCGCCGATGTCCGCCGCGACCAGGCGCGCCGCGGCGGCGGCGTGGGCGTGATCGTGCCCGAGCCTCCCGCGATGGGCGGCGACTTCGGCGCGGGCACGATCTTCGGCGACATCCGCACGCCCGCGGGCTGGGCCGACGCCATCACCATCGGGCCGTGGGCGCTGTACCGGCACTATGGCGACCGCCGCTTCCTGGAGGACAACATCGAGGCCATGCGGGCCTGGGTGGCCTTGCAGACGGCGCAGGCTGCCGCCCGCAACCCCGCGCGGCTGGCCGGCGTGGCGCTCACGCCCGAGCGCGCGGCGCGGCACGCCTTGCTGTGGAACGGCGGCATGCACTTCGGCGACTGGCTGGCGCCGTCGACCATGGTCGGGTTCGACGAACACCCGGGAGACGCCATCCTGCGGGCACCGAAGCTAACGTCTGAAGTCGTCGGCCCCGCGTTCCAGGCCTGCTCGCTGCGGCTGCTGGCGCGGGCCGAGGCGGAGCTCGGCCACCCGGGCGCGGCGGCGGCACTCGAAGCACGCCTGGCCGCGGTACGCGCCGCCTTCGCCGCCGAGTACCTGGACGACGATGGCGCCATCCGCCCCGACCTGCAGGGCCTGTACGTGCTGGCCCTCGCGTTCGACCTGGCGCCCGAGCCGCTGCGGCCGCGGCTGCTGGCGCGGCTGGTGGACCTGGTGCACCGGGCGGGCGACCACCTGGACACGGGCTTCCTGTCGGTGCCCTACCTGCTGGACGTGCTGTGGGACCACGGCGAGCGCGAACTCGCGCGCAAGCTGCTGATGCAGGACAGCGCGCCCTCGTGGCTCTACGAAGTGGCGATGGGCGCCACCACCGTCTGGGAGTCCTGGCATGCGGTGCACGAGGACGGCACCGTCGAGCCGGTCTCGCTGAACCACTACGCCTTCGGCTGCGTGGTCGACTGGATCATGCGGCGGCAGGCCGGCATCGAGCTGACCGCGCCGGGCTACCGTGCCACGCGCATCGCCCCGGACCTGGACGGCCCGCTCTCGGCCTGCCGGGCGCACGTGGACACGCCGTACGGCCGATTGGCAGTCGACTGGCAGCGCAACGCGGGCCGTGCCACCCTGGTGGTGGACGTGCCGGTGGGCGTCACCGCGCAGGTGGCGCTGCAGCCGCCCTGGTCCACCGGCGACACCACGACCCTGGCCCACGGACGCCACCACCTCTCCGCCCACCGAACCTGAGCAAGCGCATGCCGATCACCATCGACCACATCGTCATCCCCGGACCGCACGGCGACGTGCGGCTGCGCACCTACCAGCCGGCCGCGCCGTCGGGGCAGGCCCTGTTGTGGATCCACGGCGGCGGCTTCGTGCTGGGCGACCTGGACATGCCCGAGGCCGACACCGTCTCGCGTGAGCTGGCCGCATCGGGCATCACGGTGGCCTCGGTGGACTATCGGCTGGCCGTCGGTGGCGTGCGCTTCCCGGTGCCGGGCGACGACGTGGACGCCGCCTGGCGCTGGGCCAGCGCGGGTGCCGCGCTGGGCGTGCCGGCACGGCACTGGCACCTGGGCGGGGCCAGCGCGGGCGCCAACCTCGCGGCCGCCGAGGCGCTGCGCGCGCGCGACACGGGCCTGCCCGCCGCGGCCAGCGTGGTGCTGGTGTACCCGGTGCTCCACGACCTGCTGCCCGCGCCGTCCGCAGGCCTGGCGCGCCAGCTGGCGCAGTTGCCGGCCGAGGCCCGCTTTCCACTCGAGCGCTGCCGCGAGCTCAACCTCAACTACGTGGGCGATCCGGCCCTGCTGAGCCATCCCTATGCCTTCCCCGCGCACGGGGACCCGAGCGGCCTGCCGCCGACCCTGATCGTCAATGCCGAAGTCGACGACCTGCGGCCCTCCGGAGAAGCCTTCGCGGCGCAGCTGGCGCGGGCCGGCGTGGACATGGCCGTGGTGCGCGAGCCAGCCAGCTGGCACGGCTATCTCAACGACTTCTCCAAGCCCGCAGCGGCGCGCACGGTGGCGCGCATCGCGGACTGGGTCGTCGGCAACGCGCTGCGCACGGCGCGGCATGCCGATGACCGTGCCATGGCGCGAGGCTAGGTGGGTCCACTGGATCTCGTCCTCGACGTCGGCAAGACGCGCGCGAAGCTGCTGCTGCTGGACGCGGCCGGCGAGGTGCTGCACAGCGCCGACCACGCCTGCCGCTCCCGCGAGCAGGCGGGCTACCTGGCGCTGGACACCGCGGACACCGAGGCCTGGCTCTGCGAGACGCTGGCGGGCCTGGGAGCAGACCGCCGGCGCATCGGCCACGCGATCGCGACCGCCCATGGGGCCGCATTCGCCCTGGTGGATGGCGAGGCGCTGGTGCTGCCGGTGGCCGACTACGAGTTCCCGGGTTTCGACGAGCGCCCGGCCGACTGGGCCGCGCAGCTCGATGGCTTCGACGAGACGCTGAGCCCCGACCTGCCGCGAGGCCTCAACGGCGCGACGCAGCTCGAGTGGCTGGAGCGTCACCATCCAGCGTCCTGCGTTCACGGCCAGTGGATGCCGTACGCGCAGTACTGGGCCTGGTGGTTGAGCGGTCGAGCCGCCAGCGAGGTCGGATCGCTCGGCTGCCACACGCAGCTGTGGAACCCGGTGCAGGGCCGATTCTCGGCGCTGGCGCAACGCCGGGGCTGGGCCGCCCGCTTCGCGCCGCTGCGGCCCGCCTGGGAGACCCTGGGGCCGTTGCGGGCGCGCCTGGCCGGCAGGCTGGGCCTGCGTGCCGACGTGCAGGTGCATGTCGGCGCGCACGACAGCAATGCCTGCCTGGCGCGCCACCTGCGCGAGTTCCGGACCATGACACTCGTCAGTTCCGGCACCTGGACCGTCGTCATGGCGCCGGGCGCCGAAGCGCGCCGCCTGTCGCCTGCCCGCGACCTGCTCGGCAACGTCTCGGTCACTGGCGGTCTGGTGCCCACCGGTCGCTTCATGGGCGGCCGCGAAGTGCAGCAGCTGTGCGCTGGGGCGGACCCCGCCCTCGCGAACCCGACCGCGCTGGACACGCTGCTGGCGCGTGGGGTGATGGCCCTGCCGGCGTTCGAGCCCCAGGGCGGGCCGTTCCGCGAGCGGCCCGGCTGGGTCATCGGCAAGCGCGGCGCGCCGGTATCGCTGCCATGGCTGCCGCCGGCCGAACGCGCCACGCTCGCGGCCTTGTACGCCGCGCAGGTCACCGCCTGGATCATCGAGCACCTGGGCGCTGCAGGGCCGGTGATGCTGGAGGGCCCGCTGGCGCACAATGCCGTCTACGCTGCCGTGCTGGCGGCGCTGCTGCCCGGCCGCAGCGTGCGCGCCAGCGTCGATCCGCTCGAGGGCACGGCACGCGGCGCCTGGCAGCTGATCCACTGGGCGCATGACGCGGCGGCGCTGCCGCCGCCCCGGGCGATCGAGCCGGCGCGGTGCTCGTCATTGGCCGCGTATCACGCGCGTTGGCTGTCGGCGCTTGAATGACGGCTCTCTTCCCTTGACCGACTCCCAGTCCACCATGTTGAAGCTCCTGGTCGCCCTTCTCGTCACGGTGTCCGGCACCACCTGCCTCGCGCAGGTGCCGGTTGCCGCCGCATCGGATCATGCGGCGCTGCTCGCCAGCCCCGACCCCAGGCTGGCGGCCAACAAGCGCCTGGTCTACGACTTCTGGCGCGAGGTCTTCGAGGCCGGCCACCTCGACCGCGCCGAGAAGTACCTGGCCGAGAACTACATCCAGCACAACCCGAACGTGCCGACAGGGCGTTCAGGCTTCGTCGCGTTCTTCGCCAGGTTCGCCCAGCGCAAGGACATCGCGCCCAAGGTGGCCGCGCCGCTGGTGAACATCACGGCCGAAGGCGACATCGTCGTGCTGAGCTTCGTCGCCGAGCGCAAGGATCCCAAGGACCCGGCGACAAGCTACACGACGACCTGGTTCGACATGTTCCGCATCGAAGGCGGCAGGATCGTCGAGCACTGGGACCCCGACCTGCGCCGGCCCTGACACGGCGTCGCCGGTGTCCATGCCCGCCGCCGCCCGGTCAGTCGCCCGCCAGTGTCAGCAAGTGCAGGGCCTCGGTGCCGTTGTTGACCCATTCATGGGGCATGCCGGCGGGCACGCTGGCCGTGCAGGCGGCGGCCACGCGCTGCGGCGCACCGTCCAGCAGCAACTTGCCGCAGCCGGCCAGCACCACGGTGATGGTCGCCGCATGGCGACCCGGCGCCAGGGCCAGGCGGGCCCCGGGTTCCAGGACATGCAGCGCCAGCGACATCGCCTGGCGCTCGCTGGTCCACGCGGCCAGCTGCCGCGTGTGCACGCCGCCGGCGCTGCGCACGGGAAGCAGGGCATGGTCAACGATGTGCATCAGGCAGGCGCAGGCGGTGGGCGTGGCGACAGTGTCGGCGCCCGGGCGCAGCGCCGCATCGCCCGAAGGAGCCAGCGGCACCCGCGATCGGCCGCGGGCACCGGGCTCGGCCGCTGAGCCGCCGGCGCTTCAGCCTTCGCACGGTGCTGCGCCACAATTCCCGGCATGTCGCAGCACTTGCCGGACGCGCCGATCTTCGCCCTGGCGAAGATCCAGGCGCCTCGACCGCGCGCCAACCTGCTGGAACGCGCCTCGTTGCAGCAACGGCTGGGCCGTGCGCTGATGCAGTCGCGCCTGACGCTGCTGCGCGCGCCTGCCGGCTACGGCAAGACCGCGCTGTTGGCCCAGCATCTGCAGCAGCTGGGCCCCGAGGTCGTGCGCGCCTGGATCTCGGCCGATGACGACCCGCTGCCGCGCTTCCTGGCCTGTCTGACCACGGCGCTCGACAGCGCGGACCTGCCCTGGCGCGTGGCGCCCGACGCGCTGCCCATGCTGGCCTTGTCCGAACGCGGGCTGATGGCCGTGGCCGCGGAGCTCGTGAACGCGATGGAGGGGGCGCAGGTGACACGCGGACTGATCGTCATCGACGACGCCCACCGCATCACCGACCCGCAGGTCTTCGAGCTGCTGACCCGGCTGCTGGAGCGATGCCCCGCGCACTGGGGCCTGGTGATCGCGACCCGCGTGGAGCCCCCGTTGCCGCTGGCGCGGCTGCGTGCCATCGACGAACTGGCCGAGTTCGACCAGGCCGACCTGAGCTTCGGGCTGGCCGAGGTGCGCGAGCTGCTGGCGGCCTCCGGCGAGCCCGTGGTCGACGGTCGGGCCGAGGACCTGCTGGCACGCACCGGCGGCTGGGCTGCCGGCCTGCGCCTGAGCCTGGCCCTGGGTGCGCAGGGCAGCGGCACCCGGCCCGTGCCCCATCGCACGCAGCGGCACCTGTTCGACTACCTGGCCACCGAGGTGATGGCCGAGCTGCCACCGCGCCTGGTTCAGTTCCTGCTGCGCAGCAGCGTGCTGCCCGAGCTGACGGCGGCGCGCTGTGCCCATGTCACCGGGGACGTCGATGCCGCGCGCTGGCTGGACGAGCTGGAGCGCCGCGGGCTTTTCGTCAGCGTGCTCGACAGCGACGAGCCGACCTACCGGCTGCACGACCTGTTCCGCGATTTTCTCGAAGACCGGCTCCTGCGCGAGCAGCCGCAGGCCCTGCCCGAACTGCTGCAACGGGCGGCCGCCCAGGAGGGCGACGTGGCCCGGGCCGTCGAGTACCTGGCGCGTGCCGGCGCCTGGGTCGAGGCGGGCCGCGCCTTGGCGGCGGCCGGACCGGACCTGTTGATGGCCGGGGCCGGCGCAACCGTCGAGCAGTTGATGTCGCGCTTTCCGCCCTCGGAGCTCGAGGCGCAGCCAGAGTTGCTGCTGCTGCGGGGCGTGGTGGCCTTCATCCGCTACGACTGGGATGCACTGGACCAGGTCACGGGCCGTGCGGCCCGCGCCTTCGCCGCCGCCGGCCGCACGCGCGACGAGAGCGTGGCGCTGGCCTACCACTGCGCGGGGGCGCACCACGCAGGTCGCAAGGCTGAAGCCACCGCCGGGCTCGCGGCCCTGCGCGAACGCCCGCTCGACGACGCGGCCCGTGCCGTTGTCCACTACGTCAGTGCCTGGGATGCCTTCTCGCGGCTGAGCAGCCGCGAGGTCACGACGAACGTGTCGGCCATGCTCGACGCGCTGGAGCGCCTGCCCGACCTGCGCTTGTGGCTCCAGTGTGGCAACCTCAGCCTCTTCGTCGGCCTGCCCGGCATGGCCGCGCCGCTGGCGCGCTTCGTCAGCGGCGTGGACCGCGTGGGGCGTGACGCGCCCACGCCGCTGCGGGCTGCCGCCTACCATGTCCGGTGCTGCCTGGCGCTGTCCGAAGCGCGGCTCGACGACGCCTGGCACTGGCTGCAGCGCGCCGACGAAGATTGCCACTGGCTCGGGCAGCCGCGGCTGCTGGTCACCGACAACGCGCTGGCACACCTGGTGCTGCATGCCCTGCGCGGCGAGGCCGAGGCGGCCAACGCCGTCGGTGAACGGGTCTGGGCCGACATGCTGCAGTTCGCATCGCCCAGCCACCGCCATGCCCATGGCATCGACATGCTGTCCATGCGCGCGCGGGCGCTGTGGGTGCTGGGCGACCACCAGGGCCTGCGCGCGGTGCACCAGCTGATCCAGCAAGTGGCGCATCCCCACGAGTGGAGCACGGCCAGCGGCTACCGGGACCTGGTGCAGGCACTGGTCTCGCTGGCCGACGGCGACGCCGCCCGGGCCGCGTCCCTGTTGCAGCCCTTGAGCGAGGGCGAGGAGCGGCATTGGTTCTTCCTGTCAGCCCAGGCCCGCGTGCTGCTGGCCGACCTCGACCTGCAGCGCGGGGGCGTGGATGCAGCGGCCGCGCGGCTGCGGCCCTGGCTGGATGCCGTCCACCAAGGGCAGGCGAGTGCGGGCGCGTTGCTGGCCGGCCCCGCGGCGCTGGGCCGCCTGGCGGCCGCCGACTGGGGCCCCCGCCTGGATGCGAGGGACAAGGCCTGCCTGAACACGCTGCAGGCGGCCTTGCAGCGCGCGCGTTCAACCGCGCCCGGGTCGGGGTCGGACGCTCGGCCTGCAGGTTCGCTAACGTCCAAAGTGGGCGTTGTAGTGCCGGCCGGCGCGGCACCGGCAACCGACAAGGCGGCGCGTCGGGCCGGCGCCGCATGGCGCGAGGCCGCCTTGACCGAGCGCGAGATCGAAGTGCTGGCCTTGATCGCCGCCGGCGACAGCAACAAGCTCATCGCCCGCGCCTTCGACCTGAGCCCGCACACCGTCAAGCGGCACGTGGCCAACATCCTGGGCAAGCTGGGCGTGGTCTCGCGGGGCCAGGCCGCAGCCTGGTGGGTGGCCCATGCGCCTGAGGATGCCGGCTAGGAGTCTGCGCGGCAGAAGCCGCGAAGACTCCTAGCCTGCGGCTGTATGT
>CAZXLI010000058.1:0-29119 GCA_964641795.1 uncultured Bordetella sp.
AGGTGCCGGCACCGCCTTCGCCGAACTGCACGTTCGATTCCGGGTTCAGCTCGCTGCGCCGCCACAGGCCCCAGGTGTCCTGCGTGCGCTGGCGCACGGCCTTGCCGCGTTCCAGCACGATGGGCCGCAGCCCCATCTGCGCCAGGATCAGCGCAGCGAACAGCCCGCACGGGCCGAAGCCGATGACCAGCGGACGCGGCCGGCCGGCGGCGAAGAAGTCGGCCGGCGCATGGCCAATGAATCGATAACGCGTATCCGGAGCGGGCCGCAGGTGCTGGTCACCCGGCGCGCGGGCCAGCACGGCGGCCTCGGTCTTCGCGTCGGTGAGCTCGCAGTCGATGGTGTAGATCAGCACCATCGCGGTCTTCTTGCGCGCGTCGTAGCCGCGGCGGAAGACCGTGAAATCCTTCAAGGCGGCGTCGGGCACGCCGAGCCGCTTGACGATCGCCGGGCGCAGCGCGCCTTCGGCGTGGTTCAGCGGCAGTCGGAGTTCGGTGATTCGCAGCATGGTGCGATGCGACCCCGCAGTGGCCGCCGGCCCCCGCGGGAGGGCAGGCCGGGTGCGGCCCGGCCCGGGGGGCGAGTGCTTCAGCCCTGGTGCGGGCGCTTGCCGGGGTTCTTCTTCGAGCGGGTGTGCGAGCCGCGTTCCTGGCTCTTCTTCTGGCCACGGCTGACCGTGAACGTGACGCCATTGGGCGCGGCGGGGCGCGGGGTGGCCTTGCGCTCGGCTTCGGTACGGAATTTCTGGGCCATGGTTGTTTGCTCCTGCTTGGAAACGCGAAAACCCTCGATTAGGCCACAAACCAGGCCCTTCGCGCCAGCTCGAGGGCTCAGGGCACGCGCTTGTAGGCGCTGTAGCCCCCGGGCGGATCGATCTCCGGTGCCAGCAGCAGCAGGCCCTGCGGCGGCAGGTTCACATCGAGCAGCGCGGCGCTCATCACCAGCGGCGGGCGCTGCGGCTCCAGCAGGTCCAGCAGGCGCTTGCCGTTCATCAGGCTCGAATTGGCGACCAGCACGGTCTCGCTGACCGCCTCGTCGCTGGGGTTCACCAGTACCAGCACCGTGTCGCGCGCGCGGTCGGTGTGGCGTTCGAAGCCGAGCAGGCGCGTGGTGGTCAGCGGGCGGAAGTCGCCGATGCGCAGGGCGCGGTGGGCCTGGCGCAGCGCGATCAGCCGGCGCGTCCACTGCAGCGTGGGGTTGTCGTCGCGCAGCAGGTCCCAGCGCATCGGCGCGCGCATCTCGGGATCGTCGCCGCCGGTCATGCCCAGCTCGCTGCCGTAGTACAGGTTCGGCGCGCCGGGCAGCGTGAACTGCAGCAGCTGCGCCAGCCGGCGCCGCGGTTCGTCCGGCAGCGTGGTGGCCAGGCGCACGGTGTCGTGGTTGTCCAGCATCAGCCAGGACCTCAGCATTGGCTCGATGCCGGCATCGCCGATCAGCCGTTCGATCATGCGCTGCGCGGTTGGCGCCACGAGCCGGCCGGCGGCCAGGCGCAGGATGATCTCGCGCAGCGGGAAGTTCATCACCGCGTCGACGGCGGGGAACCAGGCGCTCGGGTAGTTGGCGATCTCGCCGACCACCAGGGCGCCAGGCTTTTCATCGTGCGCGGCATGGGTCAGCTCGTGCAGGAACTCGAAGCCGAGGTCGACCGCCACGTCGAGGCGCCAGCCGTCGGCGCCGTCGCGCAGGAAACGGCGCACGACCGAATCCCGGCCGTTGAAGAGGTGCTCGCGCACGGCGGGGTTCTCGAGGTTCAGCTCGGGCAGGTTCTCGGCCAGCCACCAGCTGCGCGCGCCGCCGGCGTACTGCGGGCCGAAATGGAACCAGTCGCGGTACGGGCTGGCCGCATCGGCCTCGGCCGCGCGGAAGATCGGCGCGTTGCGGCCGATGTGGTTGAACACCCCGTCGAGCACCAGCTTCATGCCGCGGTGGTGCAGCTCGTCGGCCAGCGCGATCACATCGTCCCGGGTGCCGAATTCGGGCGACACGGCGTGGTGGTCCAGCGCGTCGTACTTGTGGTTGGTGTAGGCCAGGTGGATCGGGTTCAGGTACAGCACGTTCGCGCCGAGCTGCTGCACATGATCGAGCCGGCCGCGCAGGCTGGCCAGGTCGCCGCCCCAGAAGTCGATCTCGTGGCGCCACAGGCGCAGCGCGGGCAAGTAGGGGCCGCGGGTCGGCAACTCGTCCCAGCGGCGCAGGCGCTTGGGCGGCGGGTACAGCGCGGCTTTCCCGGCCAGCGCGGCCGCGGGCGCGAAGCGGTCGACCAGCACCTGGTAGACGATGGCACCGCAGCGCCAATCGGCTTCGCGCGCGGTGAAGGCGCTCATCTCATCCCTTGACCCCGCCGGCGGTGAGGCCCGAGACGATCCAGCGCTGCGCCAGCAGGAACACCACGGTGATCGGCAGGCCCGAGAGCACCGCGGCCGCGGCGAAATCGCCCCACAGGTACTTCTGCTCGTGCAGGTAGAACTTCGAGCCCACCGCCAGCGTGAGGTTGGGCTCCTCGCGCAGCAGCACGCTGGCCACCGGGTACTCGATGATCGTGCCGATGAAGGCCAGCACGAACACCACCATCAGGATCGGCACCGCCATCGGCAGCAGCACATGCACGAAGGCCTGCCAGTGCGTGGCGCCGTCGACCTTGGCGTTTTCCTCGATCTCGGTCGGGATGGTGTCGAAGTAGCCCTTGATGGTCCACACGTGCGTGGCCACGCCGCCGAGGTAGGCGACGATCAGCCCGGCATGCGTCTCGATGCCCAGCCACGGCAGGTGCTGGCCGATGTTCTCGAAGATGGCGTAGATCGCCACCAGCGCCGCGGCGATCGGGAACATCTGCAGCAGCAGCATGCTGTTGAGCAGCGGCAGCTTGAAGCGGAACTTCAGCCGCGCGAAGGCATAGGCCGCGGTGGTGGAGATGGCGACGATCAGCAGCGCCGACACGGTGGCCACCTTGATCGAGTTCCACAGCCACAGCAGCACCGGGAACGGCGGCTCGACGCGCGTGCCGTCGGCCTGCAGCACCGGGATGCCGAGCGCCAGCTGCCAGTGCTCGAAGCTGATGCGCTCGGGAATCAGCGAGCCGGTGGCGAAGTTGCCCGGCCGCAGCGAGATCGACACCACCGCCAGCAGCGGGAACAGCGTGAGCCCGATCAGCAGCCACAGGCCGAGGTGGGCGCCAATGACGCGCCAGCGCTGGCGCTTGCCGGTGACGAGGGACATCGTGTGCTTTCTTCCGCTTCAGCGTTTCTCGTCGTTCAGCCGCGCGAGCTTCAGGTTGGCCAGCGACAGGATCGCGACCATCACGAAGATCAGCGTCGAGATCGCCGCCGCGAGGCCGAAGTTCGCGCCGGCATCGGTGAACGCGATGCGGTAGGTGTAGGACACCAGGATGTCGTTGGTGCCCGCGGGCAGCTTGGTGTTCAGGTAGTCGGGCCGGCCGTCGGTGAGCAGCGAGATCAGCACGAAGTTGTTGAAGTTGTACGCGAAGGCCGAGATCAGCAGCGGTGTCAGCGGCCGCGCGATCAGCGGTGCGGTGATCTTCATGAAGTTGGTGATCGGCCCGGCGCCGGCGATCGCCGAAGCCTCGTACAGGTCCGCCGGAATCGCCTTCAGCAGCCCGGTGCACAGCACCATGATGTACGGGTAGCCCAGCCACACGTTGACGATCAGCAGCATCACCTTGGCCAGCAGCGGGTCGGCGAACCAGGCCGGGCGGATGCCGAACACCGCGTTCAGGATGGCGTTGATCTCGCCGAAGTTCTGGTTGAACAAGCCCTTGAACACCAGGATCGAGATGAAGCCGGGCACTGCATAGGGCAGGAACAGCAGCGTGCGGTACAGCGTGCGAAAGCGCAGGTCTTCCCAGTTCAGCAGCACGGCCAGCGCCATGCCGATGACGGTGGAGAACAGCACCGTGAGCCCGGCGAACGTGACGGTCCAGGCGAAGATCGAGACGAAGGGCCCGCGGAAGTCCGCGTCGAACAGCATGCGCTGGTAGTTGCGCCAGCCGACGCCGACCTGGAAGCCGGGCTGCAGACGCTCGCCCGCGCTGTCTTCGAAATAGCCGGTGTCGCGGTTCGGCACGAAGCGATGCTGGTCGGCGCGGCGCACCAGCGCGCCGTCGGCGGCGGCCTGCCACCGCGGCTCGAAGGGCGCGAATTCGCGCAGGCCGGCGTAGCTGAGCTGCGTGCCATCGGGCAGCTTCAGCTTCAGCGGCATCAGCGCGTCGCGCTGGCGCACGCGTTCGCGCAGCGGCATGTCGGGGGCCGGCGGCGTGCCCGCCGGCAGCGGCTGCAGCGCGACCGGCGCACGATCGCCAGCGTCCAAAGTGAGCGGCTCCGAGACCAACTGCGGCCCTTCGCCTTCGGCCGGGCGCAGGCGCAGCCGCCAGCGCGCGCCTTCGGCCTGCAGCGTGAAGGCCCAGGCGTGGTCTTCGTCGACCAGCGCCTGGTCCAGCAGGTAGGCGCGGGCGCGCTCCTCGGTCAGCAGGTTGTTGGCCGAGTAGTTCGTGAAGCCCATCTGCGTGGTGTACAGCAGCGGAAAGGCCACGAACAGCAGCATGCCGGCCACGCCCGGAAACAGGTAGCGCGCGGCCAGCGTGCGTGCCGAGCCGTAGATGTACAGCGCCACCGCGCCGCCCGCCAGCACGGCCAGCGCGAGCAGCGCCTGACCGCCGGCCTGCAGCCGCAGCACGGCCCAGAGCAGGCCCAGGGCCAGCAGTCCGATGACGCCGAAGCGCAGGGCAGGGTGCTTCATGGCCTCATGCGCGCGGCGGCACCGTCCAGCGCGTCCTTCGCGCTCTGGCGGCCGTTGGTGATGGCCTCGAGCGCGGCGTCCATGGCCGGGAAGAAGCGGCCGGTCTCGGGGATGTTGGGAATCGGCGCGCCGCGGCGGGCGTTCTCCATCGTCGCGCGAATGTTGGGGTCGTTCGAGAGTTCCTCGAAGTAGGCCTTGTTGGCCGGCGTGCCCAGCGGCACGTCGGCCGAGATGGTCTTCAGGCTGTCGACCCGCAGCAGGTGGTTCTCGATGAACTCGCGCGCCACGTCCTTCAGCTTGCTGGGTGCCGCGATCATGCAGCCGAGCACGCCGACGAAGGGCTTGGCCGGATGGCCGGCCACCGAAGGGATCGGTGCCACACCGACCTCGATGCCGGCCTTGCGCGCGTTGTCCCAGGCCCAGGGGCCGGTGATCATCATCGCCACCTGGCCGCGGGCGAAGCCGGCCTCCATCTCGGCATAGCGCGCGCCGCGCGGCATCACGCCTTGTTCGATCATCCGCTGCAGCAGTTCGGCGCCGACCACCGCGCCGGGGGCGTTGACGCGCACCTGCGCCGGGTCGAAGTCGCCCTGCGCGTTCTTCGCGAACACCTCGCCGCCGCCGGCGGCCAGCAGCGGCCAGCTGAAGAAGGACTTGTTGTAGTCCCAGAGGATCGCCCGACGGCCCTGGGCGCGCAGCTGCTTGTCGAGCGCGAACACCTCGTCGAAGCTGGCCGGCGGCGTCTTCACCAGCGCCTTGTTGTAGACCAGCCCGATGGCCTCGATGGCCAGCGGGTAGCCCCAGGTCTGGCCGCGGTAGCCGAAGGCTTGCCAGGCGGCGTCGTCGATCTCGCGCTGCACGCGGCGCGGCGGCTTCACCGGCACGATCAGGCCGGAGCGCGCCCATTCACCGGCGCGGTCGTGCGGCCAGCAGAAGATGTCCGGGCCCTTGCCGGCGCCGGCGGCGGCCTGGAACTTGTCCGGCGCGCCCTCGGGGTGCTGCACCACCACCGGCACGCCGCTCTCGCGGGTGAAGGCGTCGCCCACCTTCTGCAGGCCGTTGTAGCCCTTGTCGCCGTTGATCCACACCAGCAGCTTCAGGCTGGCAGGGTCGGTGGCGGCAGGGCTCGATGCGCAGCCGAGGACCAGCGCGCCGGCCAGCAGCCCGCTGCTAACGCGCAAAGACATCGTCAGGCCGCCTTGGCCTGTGCCGGTCGGGCCAGGCGCGGGAAGGCGCGGCCCTGGTCGTCGAACAGGTAGCACCAGTCGGCGGGCAGCCCCAGCGCCAGGGTGTCGCGGGTGCGCACGGCGCTGCGGCCGTCGAGCTGGCAGGTCAAGGGCTCGGGCAGGCCCGGGTAGTCGCAGTAGGCCTGCGTGCTGCTGCCCAGCGCCTCGACGAAGGTGACGCGGGTGTCGATGCGGTTCTCGCGCGCGTCGAGCGTGAAGTGCTCGGGCCGCGCGCCCAGCGTCACGGTGTCGCCGGGCCGGCCGCGCGCGGCATCGACCGCGCAGTGCACCGTTTCGCCATTGGCCAGCTTCACTTCGGCGTGGGTGGCATCGCCGCGCACCAGCGTGCCGGGCAGGAAGTTCATGCGCGGCGAGCCGATGAAGCCGGCCACGAACAGGTTGTCCGGCTGCTCGTACAGCTCGATCGGCGTGCCCACCTGTTCGATGCGGCCGGCCGACAGCACGACGATGCGATCGGCCAGCGTCATCGCCTCGACCTGGTCGTGGGTGACGTAGATCATCGTCGTCTTCAGGTCCTCGTGCAGCTTGGCGAATTCGTAGCGCATCTTCACGCGCAGCGCGGCATCCAGGTTGGACAGCGGCTCGTCGAACAGGAACACCTCGGGCTTGCGCACGATGGCGCGGCCGATCGCCACGCGCTGGCGCTGGCCACCCGACAGCGCCTTGGGCTTGCGGTCCAGCAGGTGGTCGATGTGCAGGATCTTCGCGGCCTGCTGCACCGCCTGATCGATCTCCGACTTCGGCAGCTTGGCGAGCTTCAAGCCGAAGGCCATGTTGTCGTACAGGTTCATGTGCGGGTAGAGCGCGTAGCTCTGGAACACCATCGCGATGCCGCGCTCGGCGGGCGGCACGTCGTTGACGACGCGGCCCCCAATGGTGAGCGTGCCGCCGGTGATGTCTTCCAGCCCGGCGATCATGCGCAGCAGCGTCGACTTGCCGCAGCCGGAGGGGCCGACGAAGACCATGAACTCGCCATCCCGCACCTGCAGGTTGATGTCGCGCAGCACCTGCACCTCGGCATAGGCCTTGTGCACCTGCGTCAGCTGGACGTCTGCCACGGCTTGCTGTCTCCTCCGGCATCGCCGGCTTGTCTTGGGATGTAGGCAATATACATAGGCACAACAGGCCGCGCAACCCGCGTTCGCCCTGATGTGATCGGGTCATTTCATAGGCGTTGTGGTCGGCGCTGCAGTCATCGGGAAACTACCGAATGTAGGAGAACTACATATCGGAGCGTGCTCTGCGATACTGTGCTCCGTGATGCGCGGTGTGCCAGCCGGCACCGGCCGAGGGCAGATCCTGCGCTCGCGCAGGCCGGGGTGTGGCAGGCTTGTTGCATCGCGACCGCGGCCCCCACCGGCTCATCCGTTCATGTTGCCCGACGACGATGTCCTTGCGCTGATCAGTGCCCGCCATGCCGACCCCTTCGCGGTGCTCGGCCAGCATGCGGACGCCCAGGGTCGTCTCTGGCTGCGGGCCCTGTTGCCCGGCGCCACGCAGGTGTGGGTGCACGACACCGCGACCGGCGCCACCGTCGCCCCCCTGGCGCTGCGGCATCCGAACGGCCTGTTCGAGGCCGAGCTCAAAGGCTTGCGCCAGCGCTTCGACTACCGGCTGCAGGTGCGCTGGGCCGGCGGCGGTGAAGGGCGCTATGCCGATGCCTACAGCTTCGGCCCGCTGCTCGGCGATGCCGACCTGCACTACCTGGCCGAGGGCAGCCACCTGCGGCCCTTCGAGGTGCTGGGCGCGCACCTGCTGACCGTGGGCGAGGGCGCGTACGCGGTGGAAGGCGTTCGCTTCGCGGTGTGGGCGCCGAATGCGCGGCGCGTCAGCGTGGTCGGCGACTTCAATGCCTGGGATGGTCGCCGGCATGTCATGCGCCATCGCGGCGGCTCGGGCATCTGGGAGATCTTCGTTCCCCATGCCGCGCCGGGCGACCGCTACAAGTTCGAGATCGTCGATGCGCGCGGCCTGGTGCTGCCGCTGAAGTGCGACCCCTATGCCCGCGCCGCGCAGCTGCGGCCCGAGACGGCCAGCAGCGTGGCCGCGCTGCCGCCGCGCCAGCCGCTGCCGGAAGGGCGCGCCGCGGCCAACCATCGGCAGGCGCCGGTGTCGATCTACGAGGTGCACCTGGGCTCGTGGCGCCGCCATCCTGATGGCCGCTTCCACAGCTGGGACGACCTGGCCGCTGCATTGCCGCGTTATGCCGCCGGACTGGGCTTCACGCACATCGAGCTGCTGCCGATCACCGAGCACCCGTTCGACGGCTCCTGGGGCTACCAGACGCTGGGGCTGTATGCGGCCACCTCGCGCTTCGGCCCGCCCGAGGGCTTCGACCGCTTCGTCAGCGCCTGCCATGCCGAAGGCCTGGGCCTGCTGCTCGACTGGGTGCCGGCGCATTTCCCGTCCGATGCGCATGGCCTGGTCAACTTCGACGGCACCGCGCTGTTCGAGTACGCCGACCCGCGCGAAGGCTTCCACCGCGACTGGAACACGCTGATCTACAACTTCGGCCGCCACGAGGTGCGCAACTTCCTGATCGGCAGCGCGCTGTACTGGATCGAGCGCCATCGGGTGGACGGTCTGCGCGTCGACGCGGTGGCCTCGATGCTGTACCGCGACTACAGCCGCGCGCCCGGCGAATGGGTGCCCAACCAGCAGGGCGGACGCGAGAACCTCGAAGCCATCGGCCTGCTGCGCCGGGCCAACGAGGTGATCGGCACCGAATGCCCCGGCGCGATCACGATCGCCGAGGAATCCACCGCCTTCCCCGGCGTCTCGGCGCCCACCTATGCCGGCGGGCTGGGCTTCCACTTCAAGTGGAACATGGGCTGGATGCACGACACGCTGCAGTACATGGCGCAGGACCCGGTGCACCGCCGCTGGCACCACGACAAGATGCGCTTCGGGCTGGTGTATGCGTACAGCGAGAACTTCGTGCTGCCGCTCTCGCACGACGAGGTGGTGCACGGCAAGGGCTCGATCCTCGGCCGCATGCCGGGCGATGACTGGCAGCGCTTCGCCAACCTGCGTGCCTACTACGCCTTCATGTGGGGCCACCCGGGCAAGAAGCTGCTGTTCATGGGCCAGGAGTTCGCGCAGCCGAACGAATGGAACCACGATGTCGAGCTGCCCTGGGGCCTGCTAGGCGATGCGCGCCACGAAGGCGTGCAGCGGCTGATCGGCGACCTGAACCGGCTGTACCGCGAGCAGCCCGCGCTGCACCGGCTGGACCATGAACCGCAGGGTTTCGAGTGGATCGCGGTGGACGAGGCCGAGCAATCGGTCTACGCCTGGCTGCGGCGCGACGATGCGGGCGCCGTGGTGATCGTGGCCTGCAACTTCACGCCGGTGCCGCGCGAGGGCTACCGCCTGGGCGTGCCGCCCGGCGTGGCGGCCTGGCGCGAGGCGCTGAACACCGATTCCACGCACTACGGCGGCAGCAACCTGGGCAACGGCATGGCCTCGCTGCACACCGAAGGCATCGGCGCGCATGGCCGTGGCCAGTCCGTCGTGCTGACCTTGCCGCCGCTGGCCACGGTGTTCCTGGTGGCCGCCTGACATTCGACCCCCGCACACGATGCCGACGATCAAGCTCCCCGACACACTGGACGAAGGCCGGCATGAGCCGATGGGCGCGCTGGCGCGCGACGGCGGCGTCAACTTCGCGGTGTTCTCCGAGCATGCGCAGCGCATCGAGCTGTGCATCTTCGACGCCGAAGGCACGCGCGAGCTGCGCCGCTACCCGCTGCATGGCCCGCACGACGGCGTGTTCCACGGCTTCCTGCCCGGCCCCGGACCCGGCCTGGTGTACGGCCTGCGCGCGCATGGGCCCTATGCGCCGGAGCAGGGCCACCGCTTCAACCGCGCCAAGCTGCTGCTGGACCCCTGGGCGCGCGAGATCGCCGGCCACTTCCGCTGGCGCGACGAGCACTACGGCCACACCCTCGGCCACCCCGATGGCCATCGCTCGCTCGATGGCCGCGACAACGGCGCCTGGGCGCTGAAGGCGCGGGTGGCGCTGCCCGACCATGAACAGCCGGCGCTGCCGCCCGGGCCCCGCCATGCGCCGGCCGACATGGTGCTGTACGAGGTGCACGTGAAGGGCTTCAGCCAGCAGCATCCGGACATACCGCCTGAATTACGCGGCCGCTACGCCGGGCTGGCGCACCCGGCGGCGATTGCGCATTTCAAGTCGCTGGGTGTCACCACGCTGTCGCTGCTGCCGGTGCAGTACCACCTGGACGAGCCGGCGCTGGCCGCGCGCGGCAGCGTCAACTACTGGGGCTACAACACGCTGGGCTTCTTCTGCGCCGACCCGCGCTTCGCGCAGCAGCCGGACGACCCGAGCGCGGTGAACCAGGAGTTCCGCGAGATGGTCGCCGCGCTGCATGCGGCCGGCCTGGAGGTGGTGCTGGACGTGGTCTACAACCACACGCCCGAGGCTGGCGAGACCGGGCCGACGCTCAGCTTCCGCGGCCTGGACAACGCCGCCTGGTACCGGCTGGACAAGGACGACCCGAGCCGCTGCGAGAACCTCACCGGTTGCGGCAACACGGTCAATGTGGCGCATCCGCGGGTCACGCAGTTCGTGCTGGATTCGCTGCGCCACTGGGTGCAGGTGATGGGTGTCGACGGCTTTCGCTTCGACCTGGCGCCGGTGCTGGGCCGCACGCGCCATGGCTTCGATTCGCAGGCCGCCTTCTTCACCGCCTTGCGGCAGGACCCGGTGCTCTCGCGCGTGCACCTGATCGCCGAGCCCTGGGACGCGGGCTATGACGGTTATCAGGTCGGCCGCTTCCCGGGCCGCTTCATGGAATGGAACGACAAGTTCCGCGACACGGTGCGGCGCTACTGGCTCGGTCCCGAACTGGGCTTCAGCGTCGGGCGGGGCGAACTGGCGCGGCGCTTCACCGCGTCCAGCGACCTGTTCCACCATGGCCAGCGGCGGCCGAGTGCGTCGATCAACTTCATCGCGGTGCACGACGGTTTCACGCTGGCCGACCTGACCAGCTACTCGACCAAGCACAACCTGGCCAATGGCGAGAACAACCGCGACGGCCGCGACGGCGAGCCCTGCGCGAACTTCGGCGTCGAAGGTCCGACCGATGACCCTGCCATCCAAGCCACGCGCCACCGCGTGCGCCGCGCGATGCTGGCCACGCTGCTGCTGGCCCAGGGCACGCCGATGCTGTGCGCCGGCGACGAGATCGCCCACAGCCAGCAGGGCAACAACAACGCCTACAACCAGGACAACCCGACCACCTGGTTCGACTGGAGCCGGGCCGACCGCGCACTGCAGGCCTTCGTCGGCGAACTGACGGCGCTGCGCCGCGCCGAGCCCGCGCTGCGCCACGACCGCTGGTTCCGCGCACCGCCGGCGGCCGCGCGCGAAGGCCGGCCCGCGCATGCGCTGCCAGCCGGCGAACGGTCATTGGCCTGGAGCACGCCGGCCGGCCGCGACATGACGGTGGCCGATTGGCACGATGGCCAGCAGCGCGCGTTCGCCTGCCAGATCCTCGGCTCTCCGCAGGATGCGGTGCCGCCCGGCGCCAGCGCGCGGCTGCTGCTGGCCTTCAACCCCGAGCCGCAGCCGATCGCGTTCACGCTGCCGCCGGGCCTGTGGCAGGTGGCGCTGGATTCCAGCGGCGAGCACGCCAGCGGCAGCCCGGTGCCCGCGGTGGCGACGCTGGCGGTGCCGGCCCGCGCGCTGATGGTGTTGCGCAGCGCCGCGCCCTGAACAACGACGAGACTCACGATGAACCTGCACCAACGCGCAGCCGGTGTGCTGCTGCACGTCACCTCGCTGCCCGGGCCGCATGGCATCGGCGATTTCGGGCCCGAGGCCTTCCATTTCGTCGACTGGCTGGTCTCGGCCGGGCAGACCCTGTGGCAATGGTTGCCGACGCAGCCGATCGGCCCGGCCAACTCACCGTACCAGAGCGTCTCGGCCTTTGCCGGCAGCCCGCTGATGGTGGCGCTGGAGCCGCTGGTGCAGCGCGGCTGGCTGAAGGCGCCGGTGCTGCCGGCCGGTGGCTTCGATGCGCGGCGGGTCGACTTCGGCCAGGTGGTGCCGTGGCGCCTGGCGCAGCTGCGCGCGGCCTGTGCCGGCTTCGTGCACCACGGCACGGCGGCCGAGCGCAACGCGTTCGCGGCCTGGTGCGAGGCCCAGGCCTACTGGCTGGACGACTACGCGCTGTTCATGGCGCTGGAAAGCGCGCAGGACGGCCGCTGCTGGTGGGACTGGCCGGCGCCCTGGCGCCAGCGCGATGCGGCGGCGCTGGCCGAGGCACGCCAGGTCCACGCGGCCGAGATCGGCTTCTGGCAGTTCGTGCAATGGTGCTTCGACGAGCAGGCCGCTGAGCTCAAGCGTTATGCCAACGAGCGGGGCGTCTCCATCATGGGCGACCTGCCGATCTTCGTCGCCCACCACAGCGCCGATTGCTGGGCGCGGCCCGACCTGTACCAGCTGGACGAGGATTTCCAGCCCACCGTGGTGGCTGGCGTGCCGCCGGACGACCTGGGGCCGCTGGGCCAGCGCTGGGGCAACCCGCTGTACCGCTGGGACCGCATGGCCGCCGAGGACTACGCCTGGTGGACCTCGCGCGTGCACCGTGCGCTCGACCATGCCGACGTGTTCCGCATCGACCACTTCCGCGGCTTTGCCGGCTACTACGAGATTCCCGCCAGCAGCCCGACGGCGCAGGTCGGCACCTGGCTCACCGGCCCCGGCATCGGGCTGTTCCAGGCCATCGAGCGACGCCTGGGCAAGCTGCCGATCGTGGCCGAGGACCTGGGCTACATCACGCCCGATGTCATCGCGCTGCGCGACGGCTGCGACTTCCCCGGCATGAAGATCCTGCAGTTCGGCTTCGGCGGCGATGGCACGCACGAGTTCCTGCCGCACAACTACCCGCCGTACTGCGTGGTCTACACCGGCACGCACGACAACGACACCGCGCGCGGCTGGTGGGACAAGGCCAGCGAGCGCGAGCGCATCTACGCCGGCACCTACCTGGTGGCGCAGCCGCACGACGTGCACTGGGCGATGATCCGCGCGGCGTGCAATTCGGTGGCCAACATCGCCGTCTATCCGCTGCAGGACGTGCTCGGCCTGCCCAGCGAGCACCGCATGAACACGCCCGGCACGGTGGGCGACGAGAACTGGTCCTGGCGCTTCGACTGGGGCATGGTCGGCAGCGAGCCGGCGCGCGTGCTGGGGCTGATCACGGCCGCCAGTGGCCGCGGACGATTCGAGTTACTGGGATTGTGATGCGGGGCATCGGACAAGGCGCCGTGGCCATCGGCGTGCTGCTGGCCTGCCTGCAGGCCGCGGCCGCGCCATCGGTCGAACGCATCGAGCCGCCGAACTGGTGGGTCGGCATGCAGTCGCCCGCGTTGCAGCTGATGCTGCATGGCGAGCGCATCGCCGACTGCACGCCCGCGCTGCAGCGCGCGGGCGTGAGCCTGGCCGGCGTGCAGCGCACGGGCAATCCGAACTACCTTTTCGTCGACCTGCAGATCGCGGCCGACGCCGCGCCGGGCAGCCTGGGCCTGCAGCTCGTGTGCCGCGATGCCAGCACGCTGAAGCCGCCTTACGAGCTGAAGGCCCGCGCGCCCGGCTCGGCGCAGCGGCGCGGCTTCAGCAGTGCCGACGTGATCCTGAACCTGGTGCCCGACCGCTTCGCCAACGGCGACCCCACGAACGACAACCAGCCCGGTTACCCCGACCCCGCGAACCGCAGCGACATCGGCGCCGGCCGCCACGGCGGCGACATCGCCGGCATCGCGCGCCACCTCGACTACTTCGCGGGTCTGGGCTACACGATGTTGTGGCCCACGCCGCTGGTCGAGAACAAGCAGCCAAAGTACTCGTACCACGGCTACGCGGCCACCGACCTCTACAGGATCGACCCGCGCTTCGGCAGCCTGGAAGACTACCTGCGCCTGGCGAACGAGGCCCGCGCCAAAGGCATCGGCCTGATCCAGGACGTGGTGCTCAACCACATCGGCTCGGGCCACTGGTGGATGGCCGACATGCCGGCGAAGGACTGGCTGACGAACGAAGGCCGCTTCGTGCCGACGCGCCATGCGCGCACCGCGATCAGCGACGCCTATGCCTCGCGCGACGACCGCGACAACTTCACGCAGGGCTGGTTCGAGCAACACATGCCTGACCTGAACCAGCGCAACCCGCTCGTGGCGACCTACCTGGTGCAGAACGCCCTCTGGTGGGTCGAGACCGCCGGTCTCGCGGGCCTGCGCGTGGACACCTACGGCTACTCGGACACCCGCTTCCTGGCCGACTGGTCGCGCCGGCTGATGGCCGAGTACCCGAACTTCAACCTGGTTGGCGAGGAGTGGAGCGGCAACCCGGTGGTGGTGAGCTACTGGCAGCGCGGTAAGCAGAACCCGGACGGCTACGTCTCGTCGCTGCCCAGCCTGATGGACTTTCCGCTGCACTACGTGCTGCGGCGCGCGCTGGCCGCCGAGGACAGCTGGAACGGCGGGCTCAACGAGCTGTACGAGGCGCTGGTCAACGACAAGCTCTACCCCGACCCGACGAACCTGGTGCTGTTCGAAGGCAACCACGACGTGCCGCGGCTGTACACGGCGCTCGGCGAGGACCTGGCGCTGTACAAGATGGCCATCGCCTACCTGCTGACGATGCCGCGCATCCCGCAGCTGTACTACGGCACCGAGCTGCTGATGACCAGCCCGGCGCAGCGCGACGATGGCGCGACGCGCGCCGACTTTCCCGGTGGCTGGCCCGGGGACCGGGTCAATCCGATCAGCGGCGAAGGCCTGAGCCCGGCCCAGCGCGAGGCCCAGGCTTTCCTGCGCCAGCTGATGACCTGGCGCAAGACGCAAGCGGTCATCCACCGCGGCCGCCTGATGCACTACGCGCCGGAGAACGGCACCTACGCCTGGTTCCGCTATGACGACCAGCGCACGGTGATGGTGGTGCTGAACAAGCGGCGCGAGCCGGTGACGCTGGACACGCGCCGCTTTCACGAGCGCCTGAAGCCCGACGCGAAGGCGCTGGAGGTGCTGAGCGGCCAGCGCGTCGACCTTACGCGCAGCCTCACGGTGCCAGCTCGCGGCGTGCTGGTGCTGCAGATCGACTAGACACCATGCCGAACGTCCGCCGCCTCACCTTGCCGCTGCTGCTGATCTGCATCGCGGGCCTGCTTGCCGCCTGTGCCTGGATGCCCACCCGCGTGGCGATCCCCTTCGATCGCCGGCCGGTGGCCGCGGCCGACCCCGGCAGCGCGATGCGCGAAGGCTGGCAGCACGGCCCGTTCATGGAGATCTTCGTGCGCGGCTACCGCGACAGCAATGGCGACGGCATCGGCGACCTGCGCGGCCTGATCCAGAGCCTGGACTACCTGCAGGCGCTGGGCATCAAGGGCCTGTGGCTGATGCCGATCACCCGCAGCGCCGACGGCGACCATGGCTACGCGGTGGCCGACTTCCGCGCCATCGACCCGGCCTACGGCACGATGGACGACTTCGACGAACTGCTGCTCGAAGCGCACAAGCGCGGCATCGGCGTGGTGATGGACTATGTGCTGAACCATGCCGCGCAGCAGCACCCGGCCTTCCAGCTGGCGCGCAGCGCGAAGGATTCGCCGCTGCGCGACTGGTTCGTCTGGCAGGACCCGCCACCGGCCGGCTGGTCGATCTTCGAGCACAACCCCTGGTACGACAGCGGCAACGGCCATTACTTCTCGACCTTCGGCGCGGCGATGCCGGACTTCAACTTCCGCCACCCGGCGGTGCTGGCCTGGCACGAGGACAACCTGCGCTTCTGGCTCAACCGCGGGCTCGACGGCTTCCGCTTCGACGCGGTGACGCACCTGGTCGAGAACGATGCACAGCAGTGGAACGACCAGCCCGAGAGCCACGCCATCCTGCACGGCGTGCAGCAGCTGCTGGCCGGCTACCGCCACCGCTACATGGTGTGCGAGGCACCGGCCTCGCCGCAGCGTTGGGCCTCGGCCGACTCCTGCGGCGCGGCTTTCGCGTTCGGCCTGGAGCACCGGCTGATGGGCGCCGCGCGCGGCGAGCCCGAGGCCATCCGCGCGCTGGCCGCGTACTTCACGAGTGCACCGCCGACGATGGCGACGATGCTGGCCAACCACGACCTGTTCGCCGGCGCCCGCGTGTGGGACCAGCTGAAGGGCGACACCGCAGCCTACCGGCTGGCCGCGGCCAGCTACCTGCTGCTGCCCGGCACGCCCTTCCTGTACTACGGCGAAGAGATCGGCATGGCCGGCGTGCCCACGCTGAAGGGCGACGCGCAGCTGCGCACGCCGATGAGCTGGACCGCCGATGGCAGCGGCTTCAGCAGCGGCACGCCGTTCCGGCCGCTGTCACCGAACGCGGCGACGAACAATGTTGCCGCCGCGCAGGCCGACCCGCGCTCGCTGCTGGCCTTCTACCGGCAGATCCTGGCGCTGCGCAACCAGCAGGCGCCGCTGGCGCGCGGCGGCTACGAGTCGCCGCAGGTCGACGGCACGCTGTTCAGCTTCCGCCGCCGGCTGGGCGACGAGCAGGTGCTGGTGCTGATCAACTACGGCCGCGATGCGGCGACCACCCGGCTCACTGGCCTGGGCGCGAACAGCCGCTGGAGCAACGAGTACCCGGCCGGCGGCGCGTTGTCACAGGCCGACGCGGCCGGTGCGATCCACTTCGCGCTGGCCGGCCAGTCGCTGCGGGTGTTGCGCCTGCAGCGCTGACGCGTTCAGCCGAATGACACGCAAGATACGCGTCCACCTGGCCGCGCTGCTGCTGCTCGGCGGCGCCGGCATCGCGACCGCGGCGCCGGTCGTCGAGGACTGCGACGACCCGGCGTTCGCGACCGTGCTGCAGCCGGCGCCGGCCGTGCAGGGCGCGAGCGAGCGGCAGGCGGTGTGGCTGGATTCACGGCGGCTGCGCTGGCCCGGCGCGGCGGGTGAGGCGGACGTCCGCTACGCGCTGCTGCACGCCGCCGAGGGCGGACTGCAGCCGGCCCTCGGCGAGGCCTTGCCGCGCACAGCGGACATCGTTCCGCTGGTACCCGCGGTCGATGCCACGCCGCCCGCGCTGGCCCAGCGCTACCGGCATGTGCCGGCCGGCCCCGACCTCGTGCTGGACAGGTCCGCGGCCGCGCGGCTGCCGCACCTGTTGCGCGGGCAGCTGCTGCTGGTGCAACTGGACGCGCAAGGCCGGGTCCGGCGCTTCACGCCGATCCAGCATGCCGGCGCGCTGGATGCGCTGTATGCCGATGCGGCCGGGCGCCAGCCGCTGGGCGCGCAGCCGGCGCGCGCGGCCACGCGTTTCGGCCTGTGGGCGCCCACCGCCCGGCAGGTCGCGCTGTGCCTGTATCCCGATGGCCGAGCACCGGCGTCGCAGCGGCTGGCCATGCAGCGCGATGCGCGCAGCGGGCGCTGGTCGGCCACGGTGGCGGGCGACCTGTCAGGCCGGAGCTACCGATACCTGGTCGACGTGTTCGTGCCCGGCGTCGGCCTGGTGCGCAACCGGGTCACCGACCCGTACGCGATCAGCCTGAACACCGATTCGCAGCGCAGCGTCATCGCCGACCTGGCCGCGCCGGCGCTCAAGCCGCCGGGCTGGGACCGGCATGCGGCGCCGGCCACCGTGCGCGCCAACACCGACCTGGTCGTCTACGAGCTGCATGTGCGCGACTTCTCGATCGGCGACGACAGCGTGCCCGAGCCCTATCGCGGAAAGTACGCGGCCTTCGCGCAGGCTGGCAGCCGGGGCATGCAGCACCTGGCCGCGCTGGCCCGCGCCGGGCTGACCGACGTGCACCTGCTGCCCGTGTTCGACATCGCCAGCGTGCCGGAAGCCGGCTGCCGCACGCCCGCAGTGCCCGCCGCCGCGCCGGACAGCGATCGCCAGCAGGCCGCGGTGATGGCAGAGGCGGCGAGCGACTGCTTCAACTGGGGCTACGACCCGCTGCACTACGGTGCGCCCGAAGGCAGCTATGCCACCGATGCCGAGGATGGCTTGCGCCGCATCCTCGAGTTCCGGCAGATGGTGCAGGCGCTGCATGCCGCCGGGCTGCGGGTCGGCATGGACGTGGTCTACAACCACACCCACGCGGCCGGGCAGCAGGCGCAATCGGTGCTGGACCGCATCGTGCCCGGTTACTACCACCGACTCGACGCGCGCGGCGCGATCGAACGCTCGACCTGCTGCGACAACACCGCCACCGAGCACCGCATGATGGCGCGGCTGATGATCGACACGGTGCTGCGCTGGGCCACGGCCTACCGCATCGACTCGTTCCGCTTCGACCTGATGGGCCACCAGCCGCGCGACGCGATGCTGGCGCTGCGGCGCCGGCTGCGCCAGGCCACGGGCCGCGGAGTGCCGCTGATCGGCGAGGGCTGGAACTTCGGCGAGGTGGCCCACGGCGCGCGCTTCGTGCAGGCCTCGCAGCTGGCGCTGAACGGCAGCGGCATCGGCACCTTCAGCGACCGGGCGCGCGATGCGCTGCGCGGCCGCGGCGGGCTGCACGCGCAGGGCTGGTTGAACGGCCTGGTCTACGACCGCCACCCCGAAGCGCCGGCCGGCACCGGCCGCCAGGAACTGCTGCACGCGGCCGACCTGGTGCGCGCCGGCCTGGCCGGCTCTTTGAGGCGTTATCGCATGACCGATGCCGAGGGCCGCACCGTGCCGCTGGAACGCATGGCCTACGGCGACCAGCCGGCCGGCTACGTGGCCGAGCCCGGCGAGGTGGTGAACTACGTCGAGAACCACGACAACGCCACGCTGTTCGACGACAACGCGGCGAAGCTGCCGCCAGGCACCTCGCGCGAGGACCGGGCGCGGGTGCAGATGCTGGGCGCAGCGGTGGTCGCCCTCAGCCAGGGCATCGCCTACTTCCATGCCGGGCAGGACATCCTGCGCAGCAAGTCGATGGATGCCAACAGCTTCGATTCGGGCGACTGGTTCAACCGGCTCGATTGGTCGTACCGGGACAACGGCTTCGGCAGCGGCCTGCCGCCCGAGCGCGACAACGGCACGCAATGGCCCGCGCTGCGGCCGCTGCTGGCCGATGGGTCGATGAAGCCCGGCCCGGCCGAGATCGCCTGGTCGCGCGATGCCTTCCGGGACCTGCTGCGCATCCGGGCCAGCTCGCGCCTGTTCCGCCTGCCCACGGCCGAGGCCATCGCGCAGCGGCTGCGCTTCCACAACACCGGCCCGACGCAGGAGCCGACCGTGATCGTCGGCGAGCTCGATGGCCGTGGCCTGCCCGATGCCGGCTTCGACGAGATCGTCTACCTGATCAATGTCGACCGGCAGGCGCACCAGCTGGACATCGCCGCGCTGCGCGGCCGCGCCTTGCGGCTGCATCCGGTGCAGGCGGCACCCGGCGCGGCCGACCCGCGGCCGGCCGCCGAGGCGCGCTACGAGCCGGCCAGCGGCCGCTTCAGCGTGCCGCCACGCAGCGTGGTGGTGTGGGTCCGGCAATCGCCGCGCACACGCTAGCCAGCGGCGGCAGCTTCTTGGCCGGGCCGGCGCGGCGCTGCATGCGCTGCAGTTCGTGCTGCATCCGCTGCATTTCCAGCAGCGTGGGCGGGGCGTTCGGCGCGCGGGCGATGCGCATCAGGCTGGGCTGCGTCAGGTTGTCGCCCCAGGACTGGCCGCTGCGCATCTCGATCGGCTCGGGCAGCTGATCGGCGGCACCGGCGTCGAGCCAGGGCGTCAGCGCCGCCGCGATGGCCTTTGCGCGCGGCCGGATCGCCGCCGTGCCGACGCGGCCGCGCTGGCCCCACTGCACGATCAGAGAGGCCGAGCTCGGCGTGGTGCTGTCGCGCGGCGGGGTGATCGCGAAATCGCGGCGGATGCCCAGGCGGCTTTGCATCAGCAGCTCCTCCAAGGTCATCGCGATGTCCTCGAACTGGGTCGAGTAGTTGTAGTCGTCGGTCGCGAGATCGGGGCTGAAGAAGCCGGCCACCATCGCCGGCGTGTACGCGCGCTGTTCGGCGGTGGCGGTTTCGCCATGGAACTGCACCTGGCCGAGCGCCTGCATCTCGGCCGAAACCAGCGGGTACAGCGTCGGCACGGTGTCGGACGTGAGCTGGCCGTTGGCATAGCGCGTGGCGATGTTCTGCCACACGCTCTGGTTGCGGTTGAGGCCGTTGTAGGCGGCCGGCGGCAGGAAATCGAGCGCATGGCTGAGCTCGTGGTACAGCAGCCAGGCAGATTCGTTGCGCAGATCGTCCAGGTTGCGCGTCACGCGTTCGCGCGGGTTGAAGTACGCGAAGATGTTCTGGTTGTTCTGCACGTAGCGCCACAGCGTCTGGTACTGCAGCGCACTGCCGAAGTCGCTGCGGTAGTCGGGCGCCTCGTTCACCGTGTCGCGCTCTTCGGGCGTTAGCCAGAAGTTGTCGCCGTCGAGGTAGATCGCGCCCGAACCGGAGTAGTAGAACGAGGGCCGGATCTCGGTGGAGAGCACGATCGCCGTCACGCTGTTGAGCATGCGGCGGAAGTCGCCCTGCGGGTCGCGGTTGCGCAGGAAGTCCTCGAAGTTGCGGCCGAGCCAGTCGTGCGAGACCAGCACGCGGTCCATCACCTGGTCCACCGTCGGCATCGCGCCCTTGGTCTCCTGGGCCAGGAAAGGCAGCGTGGCCAGCGTGCAGACGTTGTAGCGCGGGCCGCTGTAGTAGATGGCGGGGTCGTAGACGCAGCTGCGCAGCACGTTGCGGTAGGGGCTCTTGCCCTTGTAGGCGTAGACCCGGCCCACATGCTCGCCGGCCCACATCGCGTTGTCGTCGTTCGCGTCGGCCTGGGCATAGCGCTCGACCAGGATCATCACCTCGTCGCTGTCGCTGCGGCCCTGCTCGGTGTACAGCGTGGCACGCAGGCGGATCAGCGTGTCGCGCGGCACGTCGGGCGCGGTGAACAGCGCGAGCCGGCTGGTGCGGGTGTCCAGGGTCACGGGCGGGCCTTCGATCTGCGTCCAGGTGACGGCCTTCACCGCATCGCCCTCGGGCAGCGTCGGCCAGGCGCGCACCGAGACCTTGCCCCCCATGCGCACCGAGAGGCTGGCACGCACGGTGACGCGGGCCTGCGCATCGGATGGCGGCGCGGCGCGCAGCGTCACCGTCTGCGTGCGCGGCACGCCGTTGGCGTCGGTGAAGCTGGCTTCGAAGGCATAGTCGCCGGCCGCAGGCGGATCGAAGCTGAGCGTCTGCGTCTTGTCGGACACCAGCGTCACGCTCGGGCCGCCGGTCTGGCGCCACTGCGGCACCGTGAGGCCGCCGCTGCAGCCAGCCACGGTGACGCCGGCGTTCCTGCCAACGGCGGCATTCGGCGTGGCAAAGCTGTCGAACACGGCGCCGGCGGCGCTGCACAGGGTCGACAACACCCGCGGCGCCGGCGTGATGAATTGCGTCAGCGCGCCGACGGCCTGCACCTCGGTGCCGAAGCTGCCGCCGAGCACGTAGACCTGGCCGTCGCGCACGCCCAGGTAGATGCCGGTGGCTTCGTAGTAGCGGTAGGTGTAGCCCAGCGCGCTGGCGGTGACCGGGTGGCCCGGGAAGAAGTCCGGGTAGTAGGTCTGCGCGTAGTCCATCAGCTGGTTCGCGGCATCGGTCGGGTCGACGCTGCCGCTGCCGGCTGCCGCCAGCACGTGGCGGCGCGCCGGTGCCGGCGCCGCGGCGGCCGTGCGCAGCACCTCGGCCGCCTGTGCGGCCACGCTCGGTTCAGGTGTGCGGTCGGCGCCACCGCCGCAAGCAGCCAGTACGAGCGCCGTGACGCCGGCCAGCAGCCAGTGTCGAATCATGGTGTCCTCCCCAGGGCATCGGTTATCGGCCCGGTCACGCGATGAGGCGGCGCCGGAACTTCGATGGTACCGGCTCGGCCGCCGGCTCAGCGCTTGTGCTGGCGCGGCTCGACCGGCACCGATTGTTCCTGGCCCGGCTTCGTGGCGCGCGGCGGCGCGAACGGTGGCGGGAAACCAACGAAGGCCAGAAAGACCAGAATCGGCAGCAGACAGTAGAACAGCGGCTTGCGCCAGTTCAGGTCGATGCGCATCCGGCACCAGCTGATGCCGCACGGCAGGAATTCAAGGGGTTCGCAGGATGAGTTCGATGCGGCGCTGCAGCCGCTGCGCTTCAGCGTTATCGCCACCTTGCTCGGCGCGCTGCCGCAGCGCGCCCAGCCAGGCCAGCAGCGGCCGGCGCCAGCCACGGGCCGAGGCGGTGTCGGCGGCCAGGGACATCACCGCCGGCGAGGCGCGGCCGCTGCGCAGCAGCACGCCGGCGGCCACCAGCCGCGACAGCGGATCGTCGATCTTCGGCAAGAGCGAGTCGGCACCAGCGGCGGTGGCGGCCGCGACGGGCCGCTGCACTTCGGGCAGCAGTGCCTGCTGCGCAGCCGTGAGCGGCTCGCCCGCCAGGTAGGCGGCATAGGCACGGTCAGCCTCGGCCGCGTCGGCGCGCAGGGGTTCGAAGCCGCCGCACGGCGCGAACTCGAGGCTCGCGACGCGCGCGGCGCAGCGCATCAGCTCGGCGCGGGCCATCAGGTCGAGGCGGCCGGTGCGCGCAATCTCGCCGCGGGCGCGCTCGAACTCCAGCTGTTCGATGCGTTGCTCCCCGCTGAGCTGGGCCTCGAGCGCACGCTCCATCGAGGCATGAGCGTTCATCTGCCAGTCCGGCGGCGGATGGCCGGCGCAGGCGGCCAGCAGCACCGCAGCGGCGATCGCCGGCAGGCGAAGCATTGGCGCGGGCCTCATGGCAGCTTCAGCTCGGTGTCGCGGGCAAAGGGCCAGCGGCGGTTGATGTCATTGACCAGTTGCTCCACCTTGCGCAGGCTGGCCTCCACCTCGGCGCGCAGCTTGCCGAGATCGGTGCTGGCCACGCGTGCATTGGACGCTATCACCTGCGCATCGGCGAGCACCGCATCCACCTTCTTCAGGCTGCCGCGGGTTTCGCCGAGCAGGGCATTCAGCTCGCGCACGGTGGCCTGGGCCTCCTGCATCACGCCCTCGGAGCCGAACAGCTGCTGGTCGGCCTTGGCCGCCAGGCCGTCCATGCGCGCGACCAGGCCGTCGAGCCGGGCGACCAGTGCGTTGCTGCGCTCGAGCAGCGCGATCACCTTCTTCGCATCGGCCTCGTTGCCGAGCAGGGCGCCCAGCGCGCCCTGCGGGCCGTTGAACTTCTCGGTCAGGGTCTGCACCTGGGCCAGGCTGTTGGCAAGCGCCGAATCGCTGGCGGTGAGCCGGCTCAGGTTCTGCAGCAGTTCCTTGGCGGTGCTCATCAGCTGAGGAATCTCGGCCGTCGCGTCGCCGGTGAGCACCTTGCGCTCGGCGCCGGCGGGCAGTGGCGGGTCCGTCAGGATGCCGCTGTAGGCGCGGATGCTGGTGTTGCCGACCAGGCCGCGCACCAGCGTGAAGACGCTGGAGGTGCGCAGCCAGTGCGCGTCCTTGCGGGGTACGTCGATGATGATGCGGGCATTGCCGTCCGGCGCCAGTTCGATGCGGCGCACGCGGCCGATCGCGAAGCCCGAGAAGGTGAGGTCCATGCCGACCACCACGCCTTCGGAGTCTTCGGCCACCAGCACCAGCTGCTGCGTGGGCTCGAAGGCGCCGCGGGCATAGAGCACGAAGAGGATGGAGCCGGCCACCAGCGCCAGCAGCAGCACCAGCAGCAGCGTGGCCTTGGCCTCCGCATGCGCCGGCACGGCGTCGGCCAGCGGCGGGGGCGCGGGGGTGGGGCTGGGCGGCGGGGGGGTCTCGTCCATCGCGCTCAACTGTAGTTGACCATCAGCGAGGCCAGCTCCACCAGCACCATTGCTGCGAGCATGCGGAACAGGCCTTGCAGCTCGGCGCTGCTGCGGCCACGGCGCGCCGGGCCGGCCATGGCCGAGGCCGGCGGGATCAACGCCACCGCGAGGCTGAAGAACACCGTCTTCAAGCCGAAGATCAGCGCCACGGTCGGGCTCAGCACATGGCCCACGGTGCGCACATAGCCGGCCAGACCCCAGGGCGAGAAGCCATGCACCACCAGGTAGGCCAGCACAAGCGCCGTGATGCCGGCCGCCGCGGCGAGCGTGGCCACCGCGCAGATGCCGCCGACGACGCGCGGTACCAGCGCGTGCCGCGCGGGATCGAGCCCCCGCGCGCGCAGTGCATCGAAGTGACCCTGGGCGCGCTGCACGGCCAGATCGGCGCCCGCCGGCAGCGCATAGCGCACGGCCACGAAGAAGGCCGCCGCCAGCGGGATCAGCTCCAGCACCAGCACGCGGATCACCATTTCCAGCGCGTAGCGCGACAGGCCATAGCTCAGGGCGGTGACCACGACGATGCGCGTGATCACCAGTGTGGCCAGCGCGGCCAGCAGCATGAACCACCACAGCTGGGGCAGCGTGGCGCGCACGATCTGCCGTGCGATCAGCGGCCACTGCGGGCCGCGGTAGCTGCTGCGCTCGCCGGCCAGCACCAGCAGCTGCGCGCCATAGTGCAGCAGCTGCCACCATTGCGCGAGGCTGCGGCCCAGGCCCTGCGCGGCGCGCTGGACCGCGGGATCTGGCGAAGGAGGGCGGCTCACGCCGCGATCATAGGGGCCGGACAGGGCCCGGCCACGGCGGCCGGGCCGACCGTAGGCTCAGCCGGCGCGCTGCAGGCCCGCGTAGGCCTGCTGCAGCCGGCGCATCGTCTCGGCATTGAGCGCCCGGGTGTGGCGATTCCAGCGCCGCGTGGCCTGCTCGATCTCGCCGTGCAAGCGGGTGGCGAGCGCGAGGTCACGGTTCTCGGCAGCCCAGATTGCGTACTCGGCACGGGCCTCGAAGCTGCCGTGGCGGGCCAGCGCGGATTCGAACTCGGCGCGCGCCTCGTCGCCGCGGCCGGCGGCGGCCAGCGCGCGGGCCAGCAGCAGCGCCAGCTGCTCGGCACGGTAGTCGGGCCGCTCGGCACGGATGGCTTGCAGGTGCTGCACCGCGGCGGCCGCGCGGCCGGCGGCCAGGCAGGCGCGCGCGGCGCCGAAGCGGATGTCGGGATCGCTGGCGAAGGGGCCCTTCAGGCAGGCCTCGTAGGTGCTCGCGGCTTCCTCGGCGACGCCGGCCTCGAGCAGCGCGGCGGCCAGGCGCATCTGGTTCTGCGCGGTGGGTGCGTCCTCGATGGCGGCACGCGCCGCGCGCAGCTCGCGCGTCGGGTCCAGTGCCTTCGCCGCCTGGCGCACGACCTGGCGCGCGCCGCGCTCGAGCCGCGAGTTCGGCAGGTAGATGGCGAAGAAGTAGACAACGCTGCCGAGCAGCGGAAACGAGAAAAGGATGATCAGCCAGTACATCTGCTGACCGCTGCGTACCGCATGCACGGCAAAGAAGAGCGCGACCAGCAGGTGCAGGCCGAGTCCGGCGAATGGCATGGTTGTCCTCCCTGGTGGGCGGCGGTCGATGCCGCCTGCCGCGGCACCGCGGTGCCACGGCGGGAGTTTAGGCAGGCGCGCCCCGCGTTTGAAGGCCCCTGGATCAGGGAAGGCGGCGGCACTGGCTGCTAGCATCCATTGGAAGCAGGGCGCGGTCGCGCCCATGCTGTCAAGGGAGGGAATCATGTCAATGTCATTTCGGCAGCTTGCCTGCCTCGGGGTTGCCATGTGCGCTGCGGTGCTGACGCCGCTGACCAGCACGAAGGCCGCAATCGAGTCCACGCCAATGGATCGTCAGGTCCGCCTGAATGCTGAAGGGCGGCCCGTGTCCGGCCGCGACGGCCAGCGCATCAACTACGGCCCGCAGGATCTGCGAAATCCGAGAGCCGTCGTCGGGCCGGCGAGTCGGCCTTCGGCACGCGGAGACACTACGGAAGCGACCTGGTCGTTTGCTGCCTATGGCTACGGAATCGGCTTGCCCGGCATCGTCTCCAGCGCTGTCGGGGGCGTGCCCGAGGTCTATACCGGCAACCAGAGCTACTGGTATTCGCTGCGTTGGGACACCGCCAAGGGCGCGATGGTCCAGACCTATGTGTCGGACTACCAGTCGTCGCCGATCGTTCGCATCGCGTTGCTGCGCACGGCCCAGGGCAACCAGATCGCGCTGGCGCTGGGCGATGGCACGCTGATGCGCTACGACCAGCAAACCAAGCGCCTGCAACCTGGCACGAGCGGGCCATGTCAATCGCGCAGCGGCACGGCCGCCTTTCGCGCCGCGGACCTCGACGGCGACGGACTGGACGAGCTGGTATGGCTCTGTATTGATCAAAGCCTGGTCGTTCAGGGGCGTTCGGGCAGTGGATGGACACTGCCAGGCGTCGGTGGCAACGACCTGGTCGTCGCGCAGATGGACGATGATGCCGCCCTCGAGATCGCCACGACAAGCGGCAAGGTGATCGATACCGCCACGCGCTCGGTCCAGTGGTTTCGCACCGAGGGCTTCCCTGGGCGGCTGCTGGCCGGCGACATCGACGGCGATGGCCGTGCCGAGCTGATCGTCGCCGAGGGCTGGTACTGGGTGTGGGCCTACGACGTGGAGAAGCAGTTGCCGAAGTGGTCGCTGCACATGGACCATGACATCTCGGCCGTGGCGCTGGCCGATGTGGATGGCGACGGCCGGGCCGACCTGCTGGTGGGCGACGGCCAATGGGGATCGGTGCATGCCTTCGACCCGCAATCGCTGCGCGAGATCGGCCAGATCGCCAATCCTGAACATGGTGTGACCGCGATTGCCGTCGCAGACGTCAATGGCGACGGTGTCGCGGAATTGCTGTGGGGCGCTGGCGCGACCTCGAGCGGCTCGGATCATCTGTACGTGGCGCGCTGGGCCACCCGTTCCATCCTCTGGCAGAACGACGACCTGACGGGGCCGTTCGTTGGCCCCGTGGTCGGCGATCTCGACGGCGACGGTGTTCCGGAAATCGTCTTCGCGTCCTACAAGTCCGAGTCGGGCTACGACAGCGGAAGGATCATCGTGGTCGACAGCCGGACCTTGGCCGTTCGCGCGATCTCCCCCAGCGTTGCCGATGGCTACTTCGGCTGGACGGGGCTGCACGACATCAAGCTGCGCGACATCGACGGCGATGGCAAGCTGGAAATCGTGGTGGGGACCGACTACCTCTACGATGGCCTGATCGAGATCTACAAGTTCTCTTCCGACAACCGCTTCACCCGCGTGTGGCGAAATGCCACCCGACCTGTGGGTGCTCCGTTCCTGTCGGTCGAGGTGGCCGACGTCGATGGCGACGGCAAGCTTGAGGTGTTGGGCGGTGTGGGCGCGGCCCACTCGGGCAATCAGGGCCTGTTTGTCTACGCGTATGACATGCAGACCGGTCAGGAGAAGTGGCATACGCTGCATCTGGGGTCGCCGATCACGAACTTGTTGGCGCGCGACCTTACCGGCGACGGCCGTCCAGAGGTGGTGGCACAGGTGGACGGCGGGGACGTGTCGGTCTTCACCGCCACCGGGCACGATCTGCAGGCCATCATCGACGTTCAGTCCACGTCGCTGACTGGGATGAGCAACGGCAACGCCCAGCAATTGATCGTGGGGCTGGGCAATGGAAAGACCAGCATCCGGCAGTTCGATGGTGGGGCTGGCTATCCGGAAGTGGGTTCGCTGCAATTGGGCGATGCCGGCCCGCGGGGCGTGACGATCGGTCCGTCCGGCGCCTGGTGGGTTGGCACCGGTGGCAGCGGCCTGAAACGGTTCGTGGCTGGGACGGCCAACTTCCAGTCGGCGAACTACGGTACTGCCATGGGGCGCACGGTCGGCTTCGTGCCGGGCAAGCCTTGGGTCTTCAGCACAGGCGACTACGGCCTGCACAGGTTCACCACCGTGCCCTGATCCGCTCAGCGCCTTGGCCGCTCCAGCAGATCCCACTTGTTGCCGCAGCCATCCTCGAACACCGCCACCCAGCCATAGGCCTCGTGCCGGGGCGGTTCCAGGAAGCGCACGCCGCGCGCGGTCATCGCGGCATGGTCGGCGTGGAAGTCGTCCGTCTCCAGGAACAGGAACACCCGGCCACCGGCCTGGTGGCCGACGGCCGCTTCCTGCTCGGGCGTGGCGGCGCGGGCCAGCAGCAGCGCGGCACCGGACCGGCCGTCAGCCGGCGCGACGACGACCCAACGCTTGGCCGGCCCCATCGGCGTGTCTTCGCGCAGCTCGAAGCCGAGCACGCCGGTGAACCAGGCGATGGCCTCGTCGTAGTCACGCACCAGCAGGCTGACGGTGGCCAGGCGCCGGGTCATGCGGGACGCTCAGTGACGGCGGTAGCGCACGAAGCTGAAGCCCCAGGGACGCTCGGCCGTCGGGCCATGCGTCTCGCGCCAGGCCTCATGGAACCGCGACCGGTCCCAGGCCGGAAAGAGGGCGTCGCCTTCGAAGTCGGTGTCCAACTCGGTCAGCATCAGCTCGTTCGCACGGCCGAGCGCCTGCCCGTACAGCTCGCCGCCGCCGATCACGAAGATGCGCGGGGCGTCGCCGGCGGCGGCGATCGCGGCATCGAGCGAGTTCACGGCGGTGGCGCCGGGAGCCTGCCAGCCGGGCTGCCGCGTCACGACGATGTTATGGCGCCCCGGCAGCGGCCGGAAGCGCTCGGGCACCGAGTCCCAGGTCTTGCGGCCCATGATCACCGGGCAGCCCATGGTCTGGGCGCGCAGGTACCTCATGTCCTCCGGCAGGCGCCAGGGCATCTGGTTGCCGCGGCCGATGACGCCGTTGCGCGCCACCGCGGCGATCAGCACCACGTCGCCCATCGTCACACCGCCACCGGCGCCTTGATGGCGGCGTGGTGCTGGTAGTCGAGCAACTCGAAGTCGTCGAGTTCGTAGTCGAAGATCGAGGCCGGCCGGCGCTTGATGCGCATCAGCGGATACGGGTAGGGCGCGCGGGCCAGCTGGGCCTGCACCTGCTCGACATGGTTGTCGTAGATGTGGCAATCGCCGCCGGTCCAGATGAAGTCGCCGAGTGCCAGGTCGCACTGCTGGGCCAGCATCATCGTCAGCAGCGCATAGCTGGCGATGTTGAAGGGCACGCCCAGGAAGATGTCGGCACTGCGCTGGTACAGCTGGCAGCTCAGGCGGCCTTCGGCGACATAGAACTGGAACAGCGCGTGGCAGGGCATCAGCGCCATCTTCGACAGCTCGGCCACGTTCCAGGCGCTGACGATGATGCGG
>CAZXLI010000059.1:0-28868 GCA_964641795.1 uncultured Bordetella sp.
AGTCGGAGGAGATCGGCACCGTCGGCGTCGGCGAGGCGACGATCCCGACGATGTTCACCTTCCACCAGCTGCTGGACATCGACGAGCGCGAGTTCATGGCGGCGACCAACGCCACCTTCAAGCTCGGCATCCAGTTCGAGGGCTGGCGGGCGCCCGGCCACAGCTACATCCACTCGTTCGGCCTGACCGGCAAGGACCACTGGACCGCCGGCTTCCAGCACTTCTGGCTGGAAGGGCGCCGGCGCGGCGTGGCCGCTGACTATGGCGACTATTGCCTGGAGCTGCGCGCGGCGCAGGAGAACCGCTTCGCGCACCTGCCGCGCAACGGCATGAACTACGCGTTCCACCTCGACGCGGCACGCTACGCGGTGTTCCTGCGCCGCTTCAGCGAAGGGTATGGCGTCAAGCGCATCGAGGGCAAGATCGCGTCGGTGGACCTGGCCGGGCCCGAGGGCGACATCCGCTCGCTCACGCTCGACGGCGGCCGCGTGATCGAAGGCGATCTGTTCATCGATTGCACGGGTTTTCGCGCGCTGCTGATCGGCCAGGCCCTGAAGGTGCCCTACGAAGACTGGCGCCACTGGCTGCCCTGCGACCGCGCGCTGGCGGTGCAGACGCCGTGCGTGGACGACGCCGTGCCCTACACGCGATCGATCGCGCACGAGGCCGGCTGGCAGTGGCGCATTCCGCTGCAGCACCGCGTCGGCAACGGGCTGGTGTACAGCAGCGAGCACCTGAGCGACGAGCAGGCCCGCACGCTGCTGCTGTCGCGGCTGCAGGGCGAGCCCTTGTTCGAGCCGCGGCCGATCCGCTTCACGCCCGGCCAGCGCACCGAGGTGTGGAAGCGCAACTGCGTGGCCATCGGGCTGGCCAGCGGCTTCATCGAGCCGCTGGAATCCACCAGCATCCACCTCATCCAGCGCGGCGTGATCCGGCTGATGCAGACCTTCCCGGCCGAACGCATCGCGCAGGCCGACATCGACGAGTACAACCGCCAGGCGCGCTGGGAGATCGAGCACATCCGCGACTTCATCGTGCTGCACTACCACGTGACCGAGCGCGACGACAGCGCGTTCTGGCGCCACTGCCGCACGATGGCGATTCCCGAGTCGCTGCAGCATCGGCTGGAACTCTTCCGCCAGAGTGGCCGCGTGTTCCGCATGCCCAACGAGCTGTTCGCCGAGAACTCGTGGATCCAGGTGATGCTGGGCCAGGGCATCGTGCCGCAGCAGCACCACGCCATCGCGCAGCTGATGAACGATCGCGAGCTGAAGGAGTTCCTCGACCAGATCCGCGCGAACGTGAGCCGCACGCTGGCGCAGCTGCCTTCGCACCAGCGCTATGTCGAGCAGTACTGCGGCACCGCGCTGGCGCCGGCCTGAACGGGACGGCGGGGCCGGGCTACAGCAGGCTGGCGCCGATGTTGATGGCCAGCCCGATCACCGCGACGTTGAAGAAGAAGGCCAGCACGCAGTGCACCAGGCCGAGTGAGCGCATCGAGCTGCCGACGAAGGACACGTCGGCCGTCTGGGCCGAGGTGCCGATGATGCACGCGAAGTACATGAAGTCCGGATAGCTCGGGTTCTGCGTGCCGGGAAACTGCAGCCCGTCAGGGCGGCCTTGCTCGCGCGCCAGGAAGAAGTCGTGCGCGTAGTGCAGCGCGAAGCTGGTCTGCACGAACAGCCAGGCCACCACGAGGGTGCCGATGGCCAGCGCGACGTGTTCGCCGCGCGCCCCGCGGTCCAGGCTCTTGACCATCGCCAGCTGCGAGGCCACCGCCGCCAGCACCGCCAGGCCGGCCACCACGGCCAGGACGAGCACTACATAACGCCCATCGTCCTCATGCGTCGCGCGGCGCGCGATGTGCTCGCCGGTCGAGGTGGCCATCATGTGCCAGGCCAGCACCAGGTAGGCGATGGCGCCGACATTCCAGCCCAGCAGCGCGCGGGTGGGGCCATGCTGCACCCAGGCCGCCGGCAGCCACAGCCAGGCCGCGACACCGAGCGCCACCGATGCCAGCAGGCGCGGCCGCGAGCGCAGGGCCCGCCACAGGCGGGCGAAAGGATTCGTCACCACGGGTCTCCAGGGCTTTCGGCCCTGGTGCGGAGTATCCCGGGTCTGGAGCTCCGTCAGCTGGGCAACCTTTCGGCTGGGCTGCGGGCCGACCCGCCGAATGGCCGGCAAGCCCAGCCGGAAGAAGCCACACGGGCTAGGCCCCGAGCCACTGCGGGCCAGAAGAGAGAGGCCCCATCGTCAGCCTCGCCCTTGGGCCCACTATGGCAGCCAGACGACCTTCGCGTAGAGCCGACTGTTCATGACAGCGAGAACGAGTGCGCGGTCTGCAAAGGGCACCACCTGTCGTTTGCTGATGTTCGAGCCGTATGGATCGATATCGGCAAGGCTCACCTGTACCGGCAAGACGGGCTGCGATGCCAGTGGACCGGCGCTTGCCGACAGCGTCGCGAATGACATGGTCCATGGCTTCCCGTCGGAGATACGGGCTCCTGCCACCAGAAGGTGGTCGCCCGTGCCGTTGAAGAACAGTGCGCAATCGGTACAACTGGCCAGCGGCGCGGGCAGATTCTGCGCATCCAGATTGCTGGTGCTACTTGACAGCACGGGGACGAGATTTGAATCGAGGAGCACGCCGCTCACTGGGGCCAGTTGGGTGCTGCGGTCTTGTGGGCCATGCCAGAGCATGGCTGTGGTGTTGGCTTTGACCAGGAATGCCGGGCGGCTGTATGTGCCGGCCGTGGCGGGGGCGACGCTGGACCGCGTCACGAGGCCGCCTTCGGCGACAGACGCAAGCTTGAGGCTGCCACTGGCATCGGTGGCATAGCTGACGACCACCCTCCCATGGCCCGCAGAGAGCGATCTGAGCTCAATGCCGTCAGCATTGGCATAGTCCGAGAGGCGGGTGTTGACCGAGTGCAGCGTGGTTTCGCCTGCCAGCGGCACTCCGTTCGCATCGAACGGCTGGACGAACAGATCGGTGATCCAGCCGCTGGAGTCGAGCGAGTGACGGACCACGGCCAGCCAGAGGCGATTGCGGTCGCTGGCGCTCTTCATTTGGGTGACATCGCTGCACCGAGTCTTGCCGACGGCCGGCGCGAACGTGACGACGCTGTTCGAGCGTGCGTCGAATTGCGCGCCATGGGCGTCGAAGTGCAAGAGTTCAGCCTGGCAATACTGGCCCGCATTCCAACGAGGCGCCACCGCAAGCAACTGACCGTCCAGTGCCAGAAAGTCGCTCCCCGGGATACCGGTGTAAAGGCTGCTGCGTAGCGTCTTCCCATTCGTGTCGATGCTGGTGAATGTGGTGTATTGGGTGCGCAACGAGGCGGGATCCTGATAGGTCCCAATGACGATCGCGTGATCGGCAAAAGGGACCACGGCCGTCAGATTCGAGATGGCCTGGCCGGCGCCGACGGCGGCGTCGGCGGCCATGCGGACCTCCACAGGCGCCTTGGCGCCAAAGCCCCTCGTGATGCCGTCGAAGTATGTGAGGACTTCCTCGGCCACGTCATTGTTCGTCGCCGAGACGGGCGTCGTCAGGCGCTGCTTGACGATGCCGATGCCGGGCGCGTACCAGGTGGATTGCACTGCGGCCTGTGTAGCGGGCGTGGTCGTTCCGGTCGACGACAGCGTGACACGCACCAAGGCGATCGTGTCCACGCGCACCGCGTGCAGCATCGTTCCGCTGAGTAGGGCCACGTCCTCCATGCCGACCACGATGCGATAGACGCCGAAGTCGCCCGATTCGTTCTTGCCATCACGGTCGAGATCTTCGCCAATGTCGGCATAGTGCTTGTCGACGATCGTGACCTGGTCGTTCTGTCGCACCGGCGAGCGCAGCTCCGGGTAGCTCAGCTCCTGGGGATGGCCAACGACGAGTTCCGCCAGCACGCGACTGGTGATCGTGCCGCCGCTGGCACTCACGGTGGCGGAGTCGGTGCCGGCGTTGAAGGCGTTGCTGGACGCCTCGATGAAAGCGCCGCCGCTGGCAGTTTGGGTGACGGTGTCGGAATAGCCGGTGTTGGTGCCATTCACGCTGCGCGTGCCCGAATAGCCCCAACTGGCGCCAGCGATCAGCGGCCGCAAGGTCGTCGCATCGGCGGCGAGTGTGGCGCCGAGGGCCGGTGCGCTTGGCACGACGCCGGATTCGGACGTCGTGCCGCGGCTGTCCGTCGGCGAACCGTTACCGCCACTGCTGCTCCCGCCGCCACCGCCACAAGCAGCCAGAACCAAGGACAACAAAAGGGCGCCTGGCAGGCGCCAATTGCAAGAAGCCATCGACTCCCTCCCTGTGTTATTCGACGATTCTAGGGTGGGGCTCGCGGCTGAGCTTCGCGCTCAATACATGCGGTTGTTGCCTTCGCCATCCACCCGCTGCGTAGCGCCGGTCGCCATCGCGGCATGGCGCGCCAGCCAGGCCAGCAGCGCGGCGCCGCTGTCGAAGTCGACATGCTCGCCACTGGCGATGTGCTCCAGCCGCCCGACCAGCCGGCCGCCGGCAGGGTCGGCATCGCGGTGCAGCTTCAGCACGTAGCTGCGCTGGCTGGGGTAGGGCGGGGTGGCTTGCAGGATCATGGCAGCGTGAGGGCGCGGAAATCGGTGCGGCAAGCCTAGACCCGGGCCGGCCGCAGCGGGTGCCGGAACCGTCGGGCTTCGGTCCGGCTTCGGTCTGCCAGGCTTGGCTGGCCCGGGTTGGCGATGGTCCGGCGCGCCGGCTTTGGCTACAGTCATTGGCCATGGCCGAGCCCCCGCCGATCAGCCTGCGCTTCGACGATTTCGTGCTCGACGAAGCCGAGGCCCGCCTGCTGCGCGCCGGCCAGCCGGTGCCCCTGCCGCCCAAGGCCTTGGCGCTGCTGTGCACGCTGGCGCGCCGGCCCGGCCAGCTGGTCACCAAGGACGCGATGCTCGACGCCACCTGGGGCCACCGGCATGTCAGCGAATCGGTATTGAAAAGCACCATCAGCCAGCTGCGCGCCGCGTTGGGCGACGACGCGAAGCAACCGCGCTACATCGAGACCGCGTCGCGCCATGGTTATCGCTTCATCGGCGCGACGGTCGCGGCAGCAGCCGCACCGGCGGCCCTCCCGGCAGCGGGCACGGCACCGGCCTGGCCGCCGATCGCAGCGGCCATGCCGCGCCCGGCGCCCATCGGCCGCGGCGCCACGCTCGAGCGCCTGCAGGCGGCCTGGGCCGCGGCCGCGGCCGGGCAGCGCCGCATCGTCTGGCTGGCCGGCGAGGCCGGTGTCGGCAAGACCACGCTGATCGAGCACTTCGCCGCGCAGTGCGGCGCGCGCGTGGCCCATGGCCAGTGCGTGCAGCAGTTCGGCAGCGGCGAGCCCTACCTGCCGGTGCTGGAGGCGCTGGCCGGGCTGTGCCGCGACGATGCCACGCTGCCGAGCCTGCTGCGCAGCGTGGCGCCCACCTGGCTGCTGCAGCTGCCCTGGCTGTGCGAACCCGGCGAACGCGCAGCGCTGCAGCAGCAGTTGGCCGGCGTGCACCCCGACCGCATGCTGCGCGAAGGCGGCGAGCTGCTCGACCGCTACACGCAGCAGGCGCCCTTGCTCATCGTCACCGAAGACCTGCACTGGAGCGACCAGGCCACCGTGCGCCTGCTCGAGCATGTGGCGCGGCGCCGCGGCCCGGCGCGGCTGCTGTGGCTGGGCAGCTACCGGCCGGCCGAGCTGGTGGCCGAGGGCCATGTGCTGAAAGGGCTGCGCCACGAGCTGCGGCTGCAGCGCCTGTGCGAGGAGATCACGCTCGAGCCGTTCTCGGAAGTCGAGCTGGCCGACTACCTGGCCCGCCGCCATCCCGCGCTGGCGCACGCGCCGGCCGAGTCGCTGGTGCGGGCGCTGCATGCGCACACCGACGGGCTGCCGCTGTTCGTGGCCAACGTCGTCGACGAACTGCTCGTCGCCGGGTCGCTGGCCGATGCGGAACAGCGCATCGCCGGCCAGGTGCCAGCCACGCTGGCCGGCGTGCTCGAGCGCCAGTTCGAGCGCCTGCCGCCCGAGCAGCAGGCGCTGCTGGAGGCCGCCGGCGTGCAGGGCGTGGAGTTCCGCCCCGAGGTGCTGGCGATGGTGCTGCAGCGCGAACCGCTGGCCGTGCGCGAAGCCTGCGACGAACTCGTGCGCCAGGGCCAGTGGCTGCGCGCCACGAGTGCCGGCTTCGAGTTCCGCCATGCGCTGGTGCGGCATGCGGTGTACCAGCGCAGCGGCGGCGCGCTGCGCGTGCGGCTGCATGCGCGCGTGGCCGAGGCGCTGGAGGACCTGAGTGCCCGCGGCCTGCCGGTGGCAGCGGCCGAACTGGCCTCGCACTGCGAGCGCGGGCAGCGCCCGATGGCCGCGCTGCTGCACTACGCCGAGGCCACGCGGGCCGCGCTGGGCCGCTTTGCGCCGAACGAGGCGGCGCAGCTCACCGAGCGCGCACTGGCGCTGCTGCCGCAGCTGCCCGAAGGCCCCGATCGCCTGGAACTGGAGCTGGTGCTGGTCAGCCAGCGCGGCATCGCCTGCTCGATGCTCGACACCTTCTCGGCCGAGCCCGCCAAGCAGGCCTTCGAGCGCGCGCTGGTGCTGTGCGAACAGCTGCCGCAGACGCCGCAGCGCGCCTGGGTGCTCAACGGCCTGGGCTGGGTGCTGTACTCGCGCGCCGACTATGCCGCGGCCCGCACGCTGGCGCGCCACATCGCATCGGCCAGCAGCGGCCCGGACGCCGCGGCGCTGGAGATCGGCGCCTGCAACCTGATGGGCGTCACGCTCGCGCAGCAGGGCGACTGGCTCGGCGCGCGCCCGTGGCTCGAGCGCGGCCTGGCGCTGTGCCAGTCGCTCGGCGATGCGCTGCCGCTGGCCCGCTTCGTCGTCGACCCGCGCGTGTCGCTGCGCTCGCTGCTGGCGCTGACCCTGCTGCCGCTGGGCGAGACCGCGCCGGCGCTGCGCCTGAACGACGAGGCGCTGGCGCTGGCCGAGGCATTGGGCCATCCGACGCCGCGGCTCGCGGCCCATTGGTGCGCCGGCATGCTGGCGCAACGGCAGGCGCGGCCCGACCTTGTGCAGAGCCATGCCGATGCACTGGCCCGCATGAGCGAGCAACTGGGCCTGACGGCGGCCACCGGCCCGTCGCTGTGGCTGCGCGGCTGGGTGCGGCTGCACACTGCGGCCGATGCCGATCCGACCACGCGCGCCGGCCTGGCCCGCGAGGCGCATGCGCTGATCGTCGCCGGCATCGAGTGCCATCAGCGCAGCGGCCGGCAGGCCGGCCTGACGCATGTGATGACCTGCGATGCCGAGGCGCTGCTGGCCGCCGGCGAAATGGACGCGGCAGCGCAGCGCATCGACGAAGCGCTGCGGCTCGGCCAGCAGATCGACGAGCACGCCTCGGTGGCCGAACTGCTGCTGCTGCGCGGCCGCATCGCCGTGGCGCGCGGGCAGGCCGACGCCGCGGCCGCCGACTTCGACGCCGCGCTGGCCGATGCGCGCGGCCGCCAGGCGGTGCAGATCGAGGCCCTGGTGCGGCAGGCGCGCGCGGTGCTGCCGCCGGCCTGATCGGGCCGACCGCGCGCACCCGGCGCGCACCTGGTCCGGACCGAACCCGGACCGAACGCAGACGCCGCAGAGACGACTTTCGCGGGGCGGATTCCTAACCTTGTCGCACCTCGGACGACAAGGAGATTTCCCATGCCCCGCACCCGCCGCGCGCTGCTGGCCAGCGCCTTCAGCGTCACCGTCGGCAGCACGCTGCTCGCCGCCTGTGCCGCCCAGCCCGAACTGCGCCACCAGCAGGAAGCCGGCACCGACCTGTCGCGCTACGAGCGCTTTGCGTTCTTCGACGCCACCCAGGCCCGGCCCCAGGGCTACACCGACCTGGCCACCGCCCGCCTGCGCGAGGCCGTGCGCGCCGAGCTCGAACGGCGCGGCTACCGCTACGACGAGGCCCGGCCCGAGCTGCGCGTCAACCTGATGGCCGCGCTGATCGAGCGCCAGGACCTGCGCGCGGTGCCGGCCGCGCGCGGCCCCTGGCCCTACCGCACCGGCGCGGTCGAGACCGTGGAGGTGCGCGAAGGCACGCTGGTGATCGACCTCGTCGACGCCGCCCGCATGGCCCTGGTGTGGCGCGGCGTGGCCGAGGGCCGGGTCGACGACAGGGCCCTGGCCAACCCCGGTGGGCTGCTCGGCGATGCCGTGCGCGAGGTGCTGGCGGCATTGCCCGCGCGCCATGCGAGCTGAGGCCGGCCGCCGCACAGCGGCACGGCTGCCGCTGCGCGCCACACAGCGCGTGCCGGCGATGCTGACGCTGCCGGCGCTGCTGGCCCATGCGCTGGCGACCTGGCGCCTGCGCAACGAACTGCAGGCCGATGCCGGCCCGGTGTCCGGCAACGCCGGCGAGGAGTACCGCAGCGTCTGCGAGTTCATGCGCCTGTACGCCACGCTGCGCGTGTACCAGCTGGCACTGCTGCTGGGCACCACCGGCAGCATCGTCACCGCGCTGGTCTCCGGCTGGTCGCGCATCGACCTGCTGCGCTCGGAACTGCTGCGCGGCGGCGGCCTGGTCGTCACGCTGGCGCTGCTGGTGATGGAGCTGCGCGCCACCGCGCACTGGCAGCGGCTGCGCCAGCGCGCCAATGCGCTGGCGGCCACGCTGCAGTTCCAGCCCTTCCTGCAGGGCTCGCGCTGGAGCCCGCTGACCACCAGCGGCGCCGGCTTCTACCTGCACCTGTTCGTGGCCGTGCTCTGGGCGCTGAGCCTGGGGCTCGATGGCGCGCACTGGCCCTGACCTCCACCACCCCCACGAGGACCTTCCATGACATCGATGTTCCCCGCGCTGGCCCTGGCGGCCTGCGCCCTCGCGCTGCCCGCGCATGCGCAATCCACCGCCGCGGCCGCCGTGGCCTACCCGGCGCGCGACCAGAACCCGAAGCAGCAGCAGAAGGACCGCTTCGACTGCTACGAATGGGCCAAGGGCCAATCCGGCTTCGATCCGACGCTGACCTCGGGCGTTATCACCGCCGCCGCCTCGGCGCCCGCCAATGGCAGCGGGCTCAACACCACGGGCGCCGCGTTCGGTGGCGCTGTCGGTGGGGCGGTGGGCGGGGCCGCGATCGGCGAGCTCAGCGGCTACGACGCCGGCCGCGGCGCGGCGATCGGTGCCCTGGGCGGTGCGGCCGCGCAGCGCCTGAAGGCCCAGCAGTCGGCCCAGCAGCGGCAGCAGCAGCTGGGCCAGCAGCAGGCGCAGCAGCAGCAGGCCCAGGCCCAGCAGCGCACGCTGTACCAGCGTGCCTTTGGTGCCTGCATGGAAGGACGCGGCTATGTCATCAAGTAAGCGGCCCCTGTTGCTGGCCACACTGGTCGGCACGGCCTGGCTGGCGGCCGGCTGCCAGCGCGCGGCCCCGGTGCCGCACGACGAGCTGCGCCCGGTGCGCACCCAGGTGGTCGGCGCCCAGGCCGGCTCGGTGGGTGCGGTGTACTCCGGCGAGGTGCAGGCACGGCACGAAGCCAGGCTCGGCTTCCAGACCTCGGGCCGCGTGGTGGCCCGGCTGGTCGAGCTGGGCAGCGTGGTGCGGCGCGGCCAGGTGCTGATGCGCCTGGACCCGGCGCAGGAAACCCTGCACCTGAGCGCCGCCGCCGCCGACGTCGATGCCGCGCGCCACCGCGTCGCGCAGAACCGCATCGACGTGCAGCGCACCGAGCAGCTGCTGGCGCGGCAGTTCGCCTCGCAGGCCGAGCTGGACCAGCAGAGGCTGGCGCTGGCCGAAGCCGAATCGCAGCTGCGCGGCGCGCTGGCGCAGCAGCAGATCAAGGCCAACCAGCGCGGCTACACCGAGCTGCTGGCCGACCGCGACGGCGTGGTCAGCGCGCTCAATGCCGAAGTCGGCCAGGTCGTCTCGCCCGGCCAGCCGGTGCTCACCGTGGCCGGCGACGGCGAGCGCGAGGTGCGCATCAGCATCCCCGAATCGCGCGTCGACGAACTGCGCCGCGCCAAGGCGCTGCGGGTGGCGCTGTGGGCCCAGCCGGGGCGCCACTGGACCGGCACGCTGCGCGAGCTGGCGCCGGACACCGACAGTGTCACGCGCACCTACTCGGCCCGTGTCGCGATCCGCGATGCGGACGAGTCGCTGCGCCTGGGGATGACGGCCACGGTGAGCGTCCAGGACGTCGAGGGCCCGCGCACGATCAGGCTGCCGCTGACCGCGGTGCTGCACCAGGGCCCGCAGCCGCAGGTGTGGGTGCTCGATGCGCGCAGCGGCCAGGTGACGCCGCGCGCGGTGGTGCTGGGCGCGGTGCAGAACGAGCAGGTGATCGTCAGCCAGGGCCTGGCCGAAGGCGAGACCGTGGTGACCGCCGGCGTGCACATGCTGGTGCCCGGCCAGAAGGTGAAGACCGTCGCGGCCAGCGAGCTGGCGTTGAAGGAAGCCCCATGAAGACCAACCTCTCCGAGTGGGCGCTGAAGCACCCGCAGATGGTGATGTTCCTGCTGGCGCTGCTGTCCATCGGCGGGCTGCTGGCCTATGGCCGCCTGGGCCAGAAGGAAGACCCGGAATTCACCGTCAAGGCCATGCTGGTGCAGGCCGCGTGGCCCGGCGCCTCGGCCCAGGCGATGGCCGAGCAGGTGACCGACAAGCTCGAGAAGAAGCTGCAGGAGGTGGCCGAGATCGACTCCCTCACCAGCTATGCCAAGCCCGGCCTGACGCAGATCACCGTGACGCTGCGCGAGTCCACGCCGGCCGCCGCGGTGCCGCAGGTGTGGTACCAGGTGCGCAAGAAGCTGGGCGACATCCAGCACACGCTGCCGGCCGGCGTGAAGGGCCCGTTATTCAACGACGAATTCGGCGACACCTTCGGCAACCTGTACGCCATCACCGGCGACGGCTTCTCGATCGTCGAGCTCAAGCATTTCGCCGATGCCGCGCGCAACGAACTGCTGCGCGTGGCCGATGTCAACAAGGTCGAGCTGCACGGCGTGCAGGCCGAGAAGGTCTACGTCGAGGCCAGCAATGCCAAGCTCGCGTCGCTGGGGCTGGACCCGGGGCTGATCGCCTCGACGCTGGCCGCCACCAACACGGTGGAACCCGCCGGCACGGTGCAGACCGCCAGCGAGCAGCTGCGCCTGAGCGTCAGCGGCGAGTTCGATTCGGTGGAGGCCATCCGCAACATCGGCATCCGCGCCGGCGAGCGGCAGTTCCGGCTCGGCGACATTGCCGAGGTGCGGCGCGGCGTGGTCGATCCGGCCACGTCGGCGATGCGCTTCAACGGCCAGCCGGCCATCGGCCTGGCGCTCAGCATGCGCCAGGGCGGCGACGTCATCCGCCTGGGCCGCGCGCTCGAGGCCACCGTGCACCGCGTGCAGGCCAGCCTGCCGGTGGGCGTGCAGATCCATGCGGTGTCCGACCAGCCGCGCGTGGTCGAGGAATCGGTGCACGAGTTCAAGAAGAGCCTGTTCGAGGCGGTGGCCATCGTGCTGGTGGTGAGCTTCTTCTCGCTGGGGCTGCGCACCGGGCTGGTGGTGGCGCTGTCGATCCCGCTGGTGCTGGCGCTGACCTTCCTGGCGATGTACTTCCTGGACATCGAGCTGCAGCGCATCTCGCTGGGCGCGCTGATCATCGCGCTGGGCCTGCTGGTGGACGACGCGATCATCGCGGTGGAGATGATGGCGCTGAAGCTCGAGCAGGGCTGGGACCGCTTCCGCGCCGCGACCTACGCCTACACCGCCACCGCGTTCCCGATGCTCACCGGCACGCTGATCACCGCCGCGGGCTTCCTGCCGGTGGGCTTCGCGAAGTCGGGCTCGGGCGAGTACGTGTTCTCGCTGTTCCAGGTGGTGGGCCTGTCGCTGATGCTGTCGTGGATCGTCGCGGTGGTGTTCACGCCCTTCATCGGCCACCGGCTGCTGAAGGAACAGCCGCAGGCGCATCACGACGAGGATGCGGTCTACCAGCGCGGCTTCTACGCGCGCTTCCGCACGCTGGTGAACGCCTGCCTGCGCCGCCGGCGCTGGGTGATCGGCGGCACGCTGCTCGCCTTCGTCGGCGCGCTGGCCTTGTTCAAGCTCGTGCCGCAGCAGTTCTTCCCGGCTTCCGACCGGCCCGAGCTGATGGTCGACCTGTGGCTGCCGCAGGCCGCGAGTTACGAAGCCAGCGCGCGTGAAGTGGCCGCGCTGGAAGCGAAGCTGCGCCAGGACCCCGACGTGGTGGCGGTGACCAGCTACGTCGGCACCGGCAGCCCGCGCTTCTACCTGCCGCTGGACGTGCAGACGCCGAACCTGAACCTCGGCGAGCTGATGGTCATGACGAAAGGCGGCGCAGCGCGCGAACGCGTGCTCGCGCACATCCAGCAGCTGTTCGACACCGAGTTCCCGCTGGTGCGTGGCCGCGTCAATCGCCTGGAAAACGGCCCGCCGGTGGGCTACCCGGTGCAGTTCCGCGTCTACGGCAACGACAACGCCCGCGTGCAGGCCATTGCCGATGAGCTGCAAGCGCTGATGCGCGCGCATCCGAACCTGCGCCGCGTCAACCAGGACTGGGGCGAACGGCTCAAGCGCGTGCGCGTCGACATCGACCAGGACAAGGCGCGCGCGCTGGGCATCAGCTCGCACCAGGTGAAGCAGGCGTTGCAGGGCTCGCTGTCGGGCTCGACGGTGACCACCTACCGCGAGCGCGACGAGGACCTCGACGTCGTCGCGCGCCTGGTCGAGGCCGAGCGCAGCGACCTCAACAACCTGAAGGACGCGAAGATCTACCTGCGCAATGGCCAGTTCGTGCCGGTCTCGCAGGTGGCGCGGCTCAGCCTGGACAGCGAGGACAGCGTGCTGTGGCGCCGCAACCGCGTGCCCACGATCACGGTGCGCGCCGACGTGGCCGGCGCCGAAGGCCCTGATGTCACCGCCGCGCTCAAGCCGCAGATCGACGCGCTGGTGCAGCGCCTGCCGCTGGGCTACGGCATCGAGGTGGGCGGCGCGCAGGAATCCAGCCGCAAGGCCCAGGCCTCGATCGCCGCGGTGATGCCGATGACCATCGTCATCGTGCTGCTGCTGTTGATGCTGCAGCTGCAGGACATCCAGAAGATGGCGCTGGTGCTGCTGACGGCGCCGCTCGGGCTGATCGGTGTCTCGGTGATGCTGGCGGCCTTCCGCATCCCGTTCGGCTTCGTCGCGATGCTGGGCGTGATCGCGCTGGCCGGCATGATCATCCGCAACGCGGTGATCCTGGTGGTGCAGATCGACCACGACCTCGCGGCAGGCCGCACGCTGTGGGACGCGATCGTCGAATCCACCGTGCGGCGGTTGCGGCCCATCGTGCTGACCGCGCTGGCCGCGATCCTGGCGATGATTCCGCTGACGCGCTCGGTGTTCTGGGGCCCGATGGCCTGGGCCATCATGGGCGGGCTGGCGGTGGCCACGCTGCTGACGCTGCTGTTCCTGCCGGCGCTGTACGCCAGCTGGTACGGTGCGCGGCAGCCGGGCCAGGCGCCGGCACCGCAGCGGCGGCGGCCGGCCTGGCGCCGCTGGGCCGGCGTTGGCGCGCTGCTGGGCCTGTTCAGCGCCGGCAGCCCGGCGGTGGACCTGAGCCAGGCCTACCGCCAGGCGATGCAGGCCGACCCCACGCTGCGCGCGGCCCAGGCCGCGCTGCAGGCCGGCCGCGAGAAGGCGGTGCAGGGCGACGCGCTGCTGAAACCTCAAGTGGCCTTGAGCGCCGGCCTCACGCGGGTGGACGAGCACAGCGACGCCGGCCTGCCGGCCCCGCTGAACGAGCTGCTGCGCGCCAGCAGCAGCGGCACCGTGCAGCAGGCCGCGCTGCAGCTGAAGCAGCCGCTCTATGACCTGAAGTCAGCGGCCGAGCGCCAGCAGCTGAAGCAGCAGAGCGGCATTGCCGAGATCCGCTTCCGCCACGCGCAGCAGCAGCTGATGCAGCGCGTGGGCGAGGCCTACTTCGGCGTGCTGCTGGCGCAGGAATCGCTGCAGGTGACGCGGGCCGAGAAAGCCGCGGTGCAGGCCCAGCGCGACCGCGCGCAGGCCCGCTTCGAAGTGGGCCGTGGCAAGGCCACCGACCTGCAGGAAGCGCAGGCGCGGCTCGATGGGGTGGCGGCCAAGGAAGTCTCGGCCCAGCGCCAGCTGGCGCTGGCCCAGGCGCGCTACGAAGAGCTCACCGGCCAGCCGGCCGAGGGCCTGGCGCCGCTGCAGCCGCGCCTGCAGCCCACGCCGCCGGCCCCGGACAGCCTGGCCGAGTGGCAGGCCCGCGGCCAGGCCGGCAACACGCAGGTGCTGCTGAAGCAGGGCGAGCGGGCCATTGCCACGCAGGAGCTGCGCAAGCACGCGCTGCAGGCGCGGCCCACGCTCGACCTGGTGGCCAGCTACACGGTGAAGGGCGCCAGCGGCAGCCTGTCGCCGGTGGTGGCGCCGGACGGCAGCCGCAGCGCGGCCATCGGCCTGCAGTTCAACGTGCCGCTGTATGCCGGCGGCGCGCTCGATTCGCGCCAGCGCGAGGCGGTGGCCAAGGGTGCGCAGGCCGACGAGGACCTCAAGGCCGCGCTGCGCGATGCCCGGCTGCAGGTGCAGGACGCCTTCCTGGCGGTGAAGACCGGCGTGGCGCGCATCGCGGCGCTGGACCAGTCGCTGCTGTCGGCGCGCACCGCGCTGGAGGCCACCACGCTGGGCCGCGACCTCGGCACCCGCACCGAGCTGGACGTGCTGGACGCGCAGCAGCGCCTGTTCAACGCGCAACTGGACCTGGCCCAGGCCCGGCACGACTACCTGCTGGGCCGGCTGCAGCTGGGCCTGGCCGCCGGCGACCTGCAGGAAGCCGACCTGCAGGCCCTGAACGCCTGGCTGGCCGTGTGAAGCCGGCAACACTTTTCGATGACGTACCTTTCACGTGATAGGAACCTGAACCATGGACATCGATGTCTTCCACCCCACCGAGCTGCCCGCCGTCTTGCGCACGCTGCGCACTGCGCTGCGCGCCGACGGCATGCTGGACCGTCGCGAGCGCCTGTTCCTCGACACCTATGCGCGCATCTGCGGCCGGCCGCCGCTGGACGCCGACCCGCTGCCGATCGCCGCCGGCGATGTGCACATCACCGGCGCGCATCCGCGCAAGCGCCTGCTGCAGCTGGCCGCGCTGGCGGTGCTGCTGAGCCACCCGGTCAAGCCCGCGGGCCTGGCCTACCTGCGCGCGCTGGCGCAGCAGCTGCAGGTGCACGATGCGGTGATCGACGTCATCGCCGCGCTGGCCCGTCGCCGCCACGGCCTGGTGCGCCTGCTGGCCATGCGCCGCGTGATGCGGGTGATGCTGAAGGAGGCCTGGCTCGCCGAAGGCGCGATGGGCATCGTGCGCGTGCTGGCCGCCATGCTGCTGAAGGCGCCGGTCAACCGCGACAAGCTGTGGCAGTACAAGCGCCTGGGCCTGCTGCCCGAAGGCACGCTGGGCCGCGAGTACTGGAAGTTCATGACGCGTGAGGGCTTCGGCTTTCCGGGCGACGTGGCCGGCATTCCCGACACCGTCAGCTACCACGACATTGCCCATGTGCTGGCCGGGCACGAGGCCACGCCGCTGGGCGAGGTGCAGCAGGGCAGCTTCCAGGGCGGCAATCGCCGCGAGGACGGCTTCTTCTTCATCCAGATGGTGGTGCTGCAGTTCCACCAGGGCGTGCGCGTGACGCCGGCCACCGGCGCGCAGGTGGGCCACTTCGAGCCCGACAAGCTGCTGTGGGCCATCCACCGCGGCGCGCAATGCAGCGTGGACATGACGCACCAGTGGGACTACTGGCCGCTGATGGCGCTGCCACTGGCCGAAGCGCGCCGGCGCTGCGGCCTGCTGCCCCCGCTGCCAGCGCTGCAGCCGGCGGCGGAGGCGGCCTGACGCCGCAGCGCATGGCCCGCCCATGGCTCCATCGGGCGATGCGCGGACCGAGGGTGGCCCCGCACACTGGCTCACCCTGCAACACCCTTCGGAGCCCGCTCATGACCACCCCCTTGCCCGCCCCCATCCACGGCCTGCACCACAACGCCTGGCGCTGCAGCGATTCAGAGCGCACGCGCCGCTTCTACGAAGACCTGCTGGGCCTGCCGCTGGTGCATGCCTTCGAGCTGGACCAGTCCAAGACCGGACGCGACGTGAGCGCGCTGCACAGCTTCTACGCGCTGGGCGACGGCTCGGCGCTGGCCTTCTTCGAGGTGCCCGGCATGCCCTTCGCCTTCCGCGAGCAGCATGACTTCGACCTGCACATCGCGCTGGAGATCGATGCCGATGCGCTGCAGCCCATGCGCCAGCGCGCGCTGGAGGCCGGCATCGAAGTGCGCGGCCCCAGCGACCATGGCTTCATCCACTCGATCTACCTGCGCGACCCGGATGGGTACGTGGTCGAGCTGGCCGCGAAGGTGAGGGAGCCGGCGCCGGCACCGGCGCAGGCGCGGGAGGCCTTGGCGCGGTGGCAGCGGCGGAAGGCCACAACCGCCACCGTGTAGCACGGCATTCGCTGGCGGGAGGAACCCATGGCCAGCGAAGCCCCAGACGACGAATGGGCCGCGGAGGCGGCTGAAGAGGCTGCCGATCGCGAGCGCAAGCAGGTTGGCTGGATTCACCGGCACTCGGCCGAACCCGCGGGCGATGGCGAGACCATCGTGGTGCACTTCAGGCGGGTCTTGGCCGTGCTTCGACCCTTACCGGCTCGCTTGACTTCCTATGTTCGGTCGTCCTGCTTCTTTGCACCGAACGGATAGGCGCCGCCAGGTGTGCCCTTGGGCGGGATCTTGAGAGACAGGATCATCGCCACGGCCAGTGTGACCGCGGTGAAGCCGAGCGAGAACACCACGGGAATCTTGTAGACGTCGATCAGGAGCATCTTGGCGCCGATGAACACCAGGACGATCGCGAGGCCGTAGCTGAGCAGGTGGAAGCGCTCGTGCATGTTGGCCAACAGGAAGTACATCGCGCGCAGGCCGAGGATCGCGAACACGTTCGAGGTGAGCACGATGAAGGGGTCGGTCGTGATCGCGAAGATGGCCGGTATCGAGTCGACGGCGAACACGAGGTCCACGATGCCGATGAGCAGGATCACCACCAGGAGCGGCGTGGCCATCTTGACGCCGCCCACCACGGTGAAGAACTTCTCGCCGTCGTAGTCCGGTGCGATCTTGAAGCGGCTGCGGATCCACTTCAGGGCGGGGTTGTTGTCCAGGTCGGGTTCCTGGCCGGCGGCCCACCACATCTTGACGCCGGTGAACAGCAGGAAGGCGCCGAACACATACAGGATCCAGTGGAAGTGCGCGATCAGCCAGGCGCCCACCAGGATCATCACCGCACGCAGCACGAGTGCACCCAGGATGCCGATCATGAGCACGCGCTTCTGGAACTCGGCCGGCACGGCGAAGTAGGTGAACAACATCAGGAACACGAAGATGTTGTCGACGGCCAGCGCCTTCTCGATCAGGTAGCCGGTCAGGAACTCCAGAGACTTGCCATTGGCCAGCGAGCGTGCGGCCTCATCCGTGCCGGCACCACCGAGGTGCCACCACAGCCAGCCCATGAAGGCGAAAGACACGCCGACCCAGACCAGCGACCAGATGGCGGCTTCACGGGTGCTGACGCGGTGCGCGCCCTGCTTGCTCATCGCGAAGAAGTCAACGAGCAGCGCAACGAGCACGAACGCCGCGAACAAGGACCACAGGAGTGGAGAACCGATGGATTGCATGACCGCCTTTGAAGTGAGTTGCAGTGGGCGACGTCGCCGTTTCTAGCAGCGGCAAGCTGAGTGTCGTCTGCGGCTCGGCCACCGACGCCGGAGGCGGAGCGGTTCAGGTCTCGGACGACGACCGAAACATCTCATGGTGCAAGCCCCAATGCTCGACGGCGGCGACCAGCACGGTCGATTCGCCGCCGTCGACATGCCCGTCGACTTCCGCAAGCTCGACACACAGTCGCAGCAGCGCCAGCCGCAGCGCGGGGTCCTGGACGGCACCCATCAGTTCCGCCAGTGTGCGCTCGTCCACCGGGCAGGCGTCGGCCCACTTCAACTGGTCGCTCGACAGCAAGTCTTCGCAGAATGTGTCTAGCAGCGCATGCAACTCATGCCTCGCCAGACCCAACTGCTCATGCACGGCAAGGCGGTCGAGGCACTCGATTTCAGCGTCGCCGATGTCGCCATCGGCGACCACCGTCAGTGCGACGATGCAGGCTGCGGCCTGCGGGCTGTTCACGGGATGACTGCGCATCATGGTTCTCGCTCGGTTGTTGTCGGTCGCGGATCAGTCGAAGATGTTGCTCAGCCAGGACTTCTTGCGGTTGCCCTGCCGGCCTCGGCCATGCTCGTAGTCGGAGTCCGCGAATGGCGGCTGCGATGGCACTGCCGCTTTGACGGCCGGGGCTGGCGTCATCGCTGCCGAGCGCTCGATCAGCTTGTCGAGTTCACCGCGGTCCAGCCAGACGCCGCGGCATTGCGGGCAGTAGTCGATCTCGACGCCCTGGCGATCGCTCATCACGAGTGCGGTGTCGGTGCAAGTGGGACATTTCATGGCGTGCTCCTGGTGAAGGTTCATTCATCCGAGCTGCCGAAGCCGAACAGGCTCAGCAGGCTCGTGAACAGGTTGAAGATCGAGACGTACAGCCCCACGGTGGCCAGCACGTAGTTGGTTTCGCCACCGGTGACGATGCGGCTGGTCTCGAACAGGATCAGACCGGCCGACAGCAACGCCACCATGGCGGCCACGGCCAGGCCCAGCGCAGGCATCTGCAGGAACACGGCGCCCAGGCCAGCGATCAGCGCAATGACCATGCCGGCGAACAGAAAGCCGCCCATGAAGCTGAAGTCGCGGCGGGTGGTCAACACCCAGGCCGACAAGGCCAGGAAGGTAGCGCCCGTGGCTGCCAGGGCCAGGGTCACGACCTGCGCGTCGCCGGGCAAGGCCAGCGACTTGGCCAGCACGGGCCCCAACGAATAGCCCATGAAGCCCGTCAGTGCGAACACCGCGGGCAAGGCCCAGCCGCTGCTCTTGAACTTGTAGACGGCGAAGAGCAGGCCGAAGTAGCCGCCCAGTGTCAGCAGGATGCCCGGCGCCGGCAGCTGAAGCGCCACGCTGGCAGCGGCGATGGCTGCGCTGAACAACAGCGTCATCGACAGCAAGGCGTATGTGTTGCGCAGCACACGGCTCGTGCCGGCCGCATCAGTGGGTGTCGCGCTGTCTGTGGCGATGGGTGCCGAATGCGCGGCTTCCGGGCGATCGGTCGAGGGGATGGGCGTCATGGAGTTCATGGTGTCGAGTCCTGGGTTGTTCGCGTTCAGCGTTCGTGACTGATGAAGCGGTGGCGCGTGCGGCGAGATCCGCTGCTTCTGCGCCACTGGCGCATCAGGAACCGCGCAGCGCGCGCCAGCGCGTTATCCAGCGCGGTGCGCCAGTCGCTGGCCACCGAGGCGACGACGACTGACCCGGCGCCATCGGTCCGGAGTTCCACCTGGCAGCGCTTGTCGATGCCACCACGGGGGCCATTCACGTCCGACATCTGCACCTCGGCGCGTGGCACCAGCCAGCCCAGCCGTCGCAGCACGAAGCGCACGCGGCGTTCGGCCAGGTCGCGCAGGTCTGCGGCTTGCGGATGGCGGGACTTGAAGAGCACTTGCATCACGGATCTCCATCGGTTGAGGGACAAACGGAATGTGGGGTGCGAGGAGGTTCTGAAAAAGCAGTTTTTCAAGGACGAGAACATCGGATAAACCTGAACATCGGACGGCGCTTCGGCCGCAGACCGCGCCTGCGCAGCCCGTTCTCCATCTTCCGGCGAGTTCGCATTTTCCTGAGTTGGATTCTCGAAAGAGCTTCTTCTTCCGAAGTAAGACTGGAAGCACATTCCCGTCTGTCATCACTTCCGAGCTCACCCGCCATGAAGCCTTCTTTGCGCTTTGCCCTCGTCCTTGCCCGGATCAAGCAGAGCCTGCACTTGCTGAAGCAGGCGCTCAGGCCATGGGTGCCACAGCAAGCGCCGGTGCTCGTGCCCATCCCGATCCCGGCCGAGCGTCGTGCACGCCCGTGTGATCGCCGGCATTCCGCCCGTGGCGACTGAGTGCGGAACCCAGCTTGTCACCTCAGACTGACTTACCTCAACGCAGACCCACCATGCGCAGCTATCCCCGCAACAGCCCTGAAGCCGCCGCCCGCATCGTCGCGCTGGTCCTCATCTCCGACGGGCACGTTTGCAGTTCCGAGTTCGACATCCTCAAGCAATTGGGCGCGGAGCGCGAACTCGGGCTGGAGCCCCAGCTGCTGCCGCACATCGTTCACACGCTGTGCGAAGAACTGCTCGCCTGCGGGTACGAAACAGGGTCACTCATCAGCAACGTTGATGACAGCACCTTGGCGTCATTGATGGCCGAGATCTCCGATCCGGCGCTGCAAAGGAAGGTGCTGCGTCTGTCCCTGGCCGCGGCGCGGGCCGATGGCCACCTGGCCGATGGCGAAACCTTGGTGCTGGAGGCCGCGCGACACCACTGGAAGCTTGCCGATGGCGAGGAGCCGGGCGCCACGAAGGTGGCCCGTCGCCACGCCGCCTGATCGGGTTCGATCAGGACAGCGCCAAAGTGCGAGTCATTCGAACACCAGAGAGAGTCCGATCATGTTCTACGCCCTCAGTTGGTTCGCCGTCATCGCTCTGCTGGCGCTGTGGTCGCTGGCCGCCTGGGCACTGCATGCCGTTGCTGTGTGGACGGTCTCGAACGCGGGCGCGCTCACAGGGGCTGCATCGGGCGCGGGCACCATCACGCTGCCGGATTGGCTGGGCCCCTGGGTGCCGCCGGAACTCACGCAGTGGGCAAGCCAGTGGATGGCGGGCCCCGGATCCGGTCCCCGCGCCGGTTCCTCGCTGGCGACAGGCTGACTTCGCCGGCCCATCGCCACCTCCAACGAACTCCCCATTTCCTGATCAACAGGATCGACATGGACACCAGCACGCTTCTCCTGGGCATCCTGACCCTCTGTCTGGCCGGCGTCACCTGCCACGCATGGCATCTGGGCAACGAGAAACGCGATGTCGTGCTGCTCGGTGTGTTCAGCGCCCTGATGGGCGCGGGTACGGCCGTTGCGGCGATCCTCTGAACCTGAAAAAGAACCATGGACTTCCTGCCCCCGTTCCTCATGGCCGACTTCATGGGAAAGCCCGCCTGGGTCTGGCTTACCTTCGTCGGCATCGTCATCGCGCTGTTGGCTTTCGACCTGGGCGTCCTGCACAAGGACGACAAGGAGATCGGCGTTCGCGAGAGCCTGCTGCTGTCGGCCGGCTACATCAGCGTGGCAGTGCTCTTCGGCGCGTGGGTCTGGTGGTACCTGGGCGCGCAAAGCGGCATGGACTACTACACCGGCTTCATGATCGAGAAGTCGCTGTCGATGGACAACGTCTTCGTCATCGCGCTGATCTTCAGCTTCTTCGCCATACCGCGGCAGTACCAGCACCGGGTGCTGTTCTGGGGCATCCTGGGCGTGATCGTGCTGCGCGCCATCATGATCGGCCTGGGCGCGACGCTGGTGAGCCAGTTCAGCTGGGTGCTTTACCTGTTCGGCGCCTTCCTGATCTTCACCGGCGTCAAGATGTGGATCATTGCCGACCACATGCCGGACATCGCGAACAACCCGCTGCTGAGGTTCCTGAAGCGGCACATGCACGTCACTGAGGGCCTGCGCGGCAATGCCTTCTGGGTGCGCGAGACCGACACGAAGACGGGCAAGCTGGAACGCTTCGCGACCCCCTTGTTCCTGGCCCTGGTGCTGGTGGAGTTCGTCGACCTGGTCTTCGCAGTCGACTCGGTGCCGGCGATCTTCGCGATCACCACCGACCCCTTCATCGTCTACACCAGCAACATCTTCGCGATCCTGGGCCTGCGCGCGCTGTACTTCGCACTGGCGGCGATGATCCATCGCTTCAAGTACCTGAAGTACGCCCTGGCCCTGGTGCTGGTGTTCATCGGCAGCAAGATCTTCCTGGTGGGCATCATCGGCAAGATTCCCGCGGTGGTCTCGCTGAGCGTGACCTTCGGCCTGATTGCCGGCGGTGTGCTGGCGTCGCTGTGGAAGACCCGGGTGCAGTCCGCTGTCGCCGGGTCCACATGACGCCGCCAGTCGTGCAGCGGCTGCGCGACGCAGCCGCTGCCATCCAGGGCGAGCGGGTGTCGATGCGGGCGATGGCGCAAGCCCACGGCCCCGATGCCCAAGGGACCTTGCTTCTGCTGCTGGCCATGCCCTGCCTGCTTCCGGTACCCGGTGTGGGCATGGTGCTTGGGCTGGGCCTGGCGGCGCTGGCGGTTGCCATGTGGCAGGGGCATGGCGCGCCATGTTTGCCGCAGCGGGTCGCCGAACTTGAACTGCCGCGCCATTGGGCTCAGCGGGTGCTGGTCGGGCTGGCTTCTGCCTACGCCCTGGCCGGGCGCCATGCCAGGACCCGGTTGAGCCATCTCGCCATCTGCGGTCGACGGTCGGCGACGGCGCTCGCCGTTGGGCTGATGGCCGGCATCGTCGTGTTGCCCATTCCCTTCGGCAACCTGCTGCCCTCCGTGGCGCTGGTGTTCATCGGGCTGGGGCTGGTGTTTCGCGATGGGGTGGCAATGATCCTGGGGCTGCTCATGTCGGGGGTGGCAACGGTTGCCACGACCGGCTTGCTGCTGATGGCATGGGCCTGGGGCAGCGAGTGGATCCTGGGCTGGGTCTGAGAGACGAAGACGGCTCCGGCGCTGCCGCATGCGTCGCCGTCTTCTCCCCGCAGCCGAGGGGGTTCCGGACCCTCTGCCAACCCCTTCCGCCTAGCGTTTGACTAACGCTCGCTCTCCAGACTCCGGGCCATCCCAACCGTTCGTCTGGACCCGTCATGAGCACCCCTTGGCAATGCCTGTTCTCCCGCCGCCACCGCCTGGCCACATCGACCCTCGCCCTCACCCTGCTGGGCACCGCCGCCACCACCGCGGGCGCGGCCTATGTGGCGGGCACCACGGTGCAGACCGGCATCGACGGCTACACGCAGTTCGGCTACTCGCAGCAGCTCTCGGCCAGCGATTCGCACACGGCCACCGCTGGCCTGCAGAGCAGCAGCGCTTTGGCCGCGGCCAACCTGGCCGATGGTTCGCTGCATGTGCGCGCTTCCTCCGTGGGCACCGACGAATTCGCGTTTGCCAATGCGCTGTTCGGCGACAGCTTCACCCACCACAACGGCGCCAACCCCTTCGTGTGGGGCAACGCGCAAGCCACGTTCAATGTGCACATCGACGGCGTCGAGACCTTCTCGCCCGGCAGCGGCAACAACACGCCGACGCGGACGAACTTCGCGCTGATCAGCCTGATGATCTTTGCGCCGGGGCAGCTGAGCACCAGCAGTTGCAACACCACCTTCATGTTCTCGTGGTCCATCGGTGACAGTGGCACGGCCCAGGACTTCTGCGGCCACAACGTGCTGGGCAACCTGAGCGGCGCGGTGGACACCAACCTGCAGGCGCAGTTCGCGCCGGGCAGTGACTTCGACTGGCTGCTGGTGATGCGCGTGGGTGGCGGCATCAACAACGCCAACATCGACACAGCCTGGACGCAGGACTTCGCCAACACCGCGACGCTGAGCTACGTCGCGCCGCAAGGGGCCACGGTGACTTCGAGCTCCGGCGTGTTCCCCGGCACGACCGCGGCTGCGGTGCCCGAACCGGCCAGCCTGCTGCTGGTACTGGGCGCGCTGGGGGCGCTGGGAGCGGTGTCTGGCACGGGGCGCCGGCGCGGGCCAGCGTCTTGAGAGCGCCTGGCGCGCGGGCTTCGGGTCAGGCCGGGATCGCCGCCATCTCGCGGGGCGCACGGCGCAGTTGCGCGTACGCCCGTTCGACGACGCCGTAGCACTCGCAGCTCTGCCGCTCGAGCCCGTGCCTGTCGAGCACCCGGATGTGGCCGCGGCTGTAGTGGATCAGGCCCTCGCGCTGCAATTGCTGCGCAGCGCCCGTCACGCCCTCACGGCGCACGCCGAGCATGCCGGCAATGCGTTCCTGCGTGATCAGCAGCTCGTCGCCGACCTGTCGGTCCAGGTGCTGCAGCAGCCAGCAGCACACCTGCGAAGCCAGTGCGTGGTGCCGGTGGCAGGCCGAGGTCTGCGCCATGTGCGTGAAGAGGGCCTGGGTGTAGCGCAGCAGGGGCTGCCGCACGGGCTCGATGTCTCGCGCCAGGTCGGCGATGTCCCGGGCGCTCATGCGCCAGGCCCGGCCGGCACGCTGGACCACGGCGCTGCTCAGCGCGCGGCTGCCGCCCATGAAGGCGCACACGCCCACGACGCCTTCGCGGCCGACGACGGCGATCTCGGCGCACGATCCGTCCAGCAGCGGCGATACCAGGGACACGACCGCCGTGATCGGAAAGTACACGTGGCACAGCGCGCCACCCGCTTCGTAGAGCGTCGTGCCCGCGGCGAGGTCAACGGCCACGAGCCGGGAGCGCAGCCCATCGGCAGCCTCCGGCGGCAGCGAGGCCAGCAGCTGGTTGCCTGGCGAAGTCTTGCTGTCAGTGTTCATGGGCGTCCTGGATGACCGTGGCGGTCGACAGGACGCAATCTAGGGTGCGGCGTGCCGATCCGTTATGTCGAATGACACACGGGCACGCCGGCACGCCGCCAGCGCGCGCAGGGCGCCCAGACCCGCTCAGACCAGCGGACGCATGGGCGGCCGGCCGTCGCCGAAAAGGTCGGCCAGCCGCGCCAGCGCCTTCACGTCGCGCAGGTGGAGCCGGCCGTCGACGATGCGGTGCAGGCCACGCCGCTCCAGCTTGCGCAGGGTCTTGTTGGTGTGCACCAGCGACAGGCCAAGGCCGTCGGCAATGTGCTGCTGCGTCAGCGGAAAGGCCACGCCGCCGACGCCCGCGTCCGCCTGCAGCGCGGCCGCGCGCTTGAACAGCAGGATGAGCAGCGAGGCAATGCGCTCCTCGGCACTGCGCCGGCCCACCGACAGCAGCGTGTCGTCCACCATCGATTCCTCGTGCGCGGTGAGCCAGGTCACGTTGAAGCCCATCATCGGGCTGCGCCGGTGCAGTTCCCACAGCGCATCGCGCTGGAACACGCAAAGCAGCGCATCGGTGAGCGTCTCCACCCCATGGGCGGCCGCATCACCCATCTTCTGCTGGACGCCGATGAAGTCGCCGGCCAGCAGAAAGCTCAGGATCTGCCGGCGGCCGTCGCTCAGTGTCTTGTAGCGGAAGGCCCAGCCTTTCAACAGGGTGTCCAGCGGCGCGTCGGTCTGGCCCTCGTGGATCAGCGCTTCGCCGGGGCCCAGGCGCCGCTCGCGGCGCTTGAGCGACTGCACGAGCTCGAGTTCCTCCCCGGTCGGTTCGTGGAACAGCTTCAACGACCGCAGGGGGCAGTCGCGGCAGGCCGTCTCGGCAACGGGCGCGGGGGCGGGCTCAGGCGGTTGCGCGGTCGAGCTCATGGCGGCAGTGTGGCAGCACTGCGCGCCGGCGGCGGCTCAGCTGACGCGCTTTTTCTCGAGCTTGCGCGCCAGCGTGCGGCGGTGCATGCCCAGGCGGCGCGCGGCTTCGCTGATGTTGAAGTTGGTGTCGGCCAGCGTCTCGTGGATGCGCTCCCACTCCAGCGTCTTGATCGAGGTGGCGCGGTTGCTCAGCGCGAGGTCGGTCTCGCCTTCCTGGCGCTCGAAGGCGGCCTCGATGTCGTCGGTGTTGGCCGGCTTGGCCAGGTAGTGGCGCGCGCCGAGCTTGATGGCCTCCACCGCGGTGGCGATGCTGGCGTAGCCGGTGAGCACGACGATGGCCATGGCTTCGTCGTGCCGGTGCAGCGCCTGCACGCACAACAGGCCCGAGTCGCCATGCGCCAGCTTCAGGTCCACCACCGCATGCGTGGGCTGGTGGGTGGGCAGCAGCGCCTGCATGCCGGCCAGGTCGGCCGCGCGCTTGACCTGCCAGCCGCGGCGCTCGAACGAGCGCTGCAGCGAGGCGGCGAGCGCGTCGTCGTCTTCCACGATCAGCAGCCGGCGTTCGTCGTCGTCAGGCTTCATCGGGTTCGGGCACCAGGGCTTCCAGCGGCAGGCTCACGGTGACCTCGGCGCCGCCGTGCTCGAGGTTGCGTGCCTGCACGTTGCCGCCGAGCTTGCGCGCGAGGTTCACGCTCAGGAACACGCCCAGCCCGCCGCCGGGCTTGCCCTTGGTGGAATGGTAGGGCCGGCCGAAGTTCGCCAGCACCTCGGGCGCAAAGCCCGGGCCGCGGTCCTGGATGCGCAGCCTCAAGAGACCGTCTTCCGTGCAATCGGCCAGCAGGCGCGGCAGCGCCTGCGGCGCGGCCTCGAGCGCGTTGTCCAGCAGGTTGGTCACCATCTGGCGTAGCCCGGCATCGGTGACGATGGGCTGGTCGGGCAGCGCGCCCAGCTCGGCCTTGACATCGTCGACCCCGCGGCGGCGGCACCATTCGCCGACCACGTCGGCCAGGAACGCGGGCAGCGTGGTGGTGCCGGTGATCTCGGCCCGCGCATCGCCGGCCGACATCAGGATGCCGGTGATGATGGTCTTGCAGCGCTGCACCTGGGCCTGCATCTCGTCCAGGTCCTGGCGCAGCTCGGGCTCGGCGGCGATGGGCCCCATGTGCGACCAGTCGCCGAGGATCACGCTCAGCGTGGCCAGCGGCGTGCTCAGCTCGTGCGCGGCGCCGCTGGCCAGGAGGCCCATGCGCACGATGTGGTCTTCTTCGGCCGCGCGCTGGCGCAGCGCGGCCAGCCGCTCGTCGCGCCGGCGCAGCGTGTGGCCGAACTGCACGATCACCCGCACCATCAGCGAAGCGCAGATCACGAAGCACAGCAGCAGCCCCAGCACATAGGCCAGCGAGAGCGGCGGCACCGGCCCGTCGTGCCACTGCAGCGGCCAGTGCCAGCGGGCCAGCGCGGCAATGGCCAGCGTGGCGGCCGCCAGCACCAGCCACACCAGCCGGCGCGGCAGCAGCAGCGCGGCCACCGCCACCTGCGGCAGGTACAGGAACACGAAGGGGTTGTTGACGCCGCCCGACAGCGCCAGCAGCGCGGTGAGCACCAGCAGGTCCACGCCCAGCCCGGCCAGCAGCTCCAGGCTGCCGACGGCGCGTGCGGTACGTGCGCGCAGCCCGCTGGCCAGGTTGAACAGCGCCAGCCCGCCGATGATGGCCAGCATCGCGCGCAGCGGCAGGTGCACGTCCAGCAGCGTGGGCACGCCCAGCACGGTGACCAGCTGGCCGACGCAGGCGATCCAGCGCAGCTGCACCAGCTGCAGCAGCGCGCTGCGGCCGGCCTGCTCGTCGGGGCGCAGCGTGGGGTCTTCGCCGCCGGGCGGCAAGGTCAGGCCCTCGGCCGGGCTGCCGACGGGGCGGAGGAGGTCGCTGAGCAGGGGCATGGCAGGCGCGGCGGCGGCTTGCGACGATAGCAGCCCCCGGTCCGATCGCAGGGCGTTCCACCACGGCCGTTCCAGCGGGGCGTGGCCGGCGCGCATGGGCGACAAGCCTCCCTCGCGCTCAGTCCGGCAGGCCGGGCCGGCGGCCGAGGCGCCAGACCACCGCGGCACCTGCCAGCGCGGCCAGCGCCAGGCCGGCCCAGGTGAGCGCATAGCCCAGGTGCCGGTTCGAGAAGCTCAGCACCGTCAGGCCGGGTTGTGGCCACGTCGATTGTGAGTTATCACCAGCCGGGCGGGCGTCGACGAAGTAGGGCGCCACGCGCGCGGGCGGCAGGCCGGCGGCGGCGCTCAGGCGCGCGACATCGCGGCTGGCCGCGGCCAGGCCGGGCAGCCAGGGCTTTTCGCTCAGGCGCAGCAGGCCGGGGCGCTGCAGCTCGGTGTCCGAGGGCGCGGGGCGGTTGGCGGGATCCCGGTGGGCCTCGTCGACGAAGCCGCGGTTGACCCAGACCCAGAAGCCTTCGCGCGTGAGCAGCGGCACCATCACCCAGTGGCCGCGGCCGAGCGCGGTGCTGGCCAGCACACGCTGTTCTCGCGTGGCATCGAAGCGGCCGCTCAACTGCACCGGGCGGTATTCGGCATCGGCCAGCCGCAGCGTGGCCCACTCGGCCGGCCCGGGCGGGGCGATCGGCGCTTCGGTCTCGATGCGGGCCACGCGCGCCAGCAGCGCTTCCTTCCACTGCAGCCGCTGCCATTGCCACTGCGCCAGTGCGCCGAACACCAAGGCCAGCAGCACGCAGGCCGCGACCAGCACCGCCGCGGCACCGGATCGGCGCGTGGCGGTGCCGGCCGCGGCCGGCGCGAGGGCGAGCGTGCCGGCCATCACGGCAGGTTCTTCATGTCGTGCGCGGTCGGCATCATGTTGGTGTTCAGGTGGTGCATCACCCACACCGAGCCGGCCAGCATGATCACCACCAGCACGGCGGTGAAGATCAGCGCCAGCAGCGACCAGCCCTGCTCGACCTTGGCATTGAGGTGCAGGAAGTACAGCATGTGCACCACCACCTGCACCGCGGCGAAGACCAGCACCGCCGCGGCAATCAGGCCCGGGCTGGGCAGCACCTTGCCCATCACCAGCCAGAACGGCACGGCGGTCAGCAGCACCGAGAGCAGAAAGCCGATGGCGTAGCCGCGGTAGCTGGCGTGATAACCCGCATCGTGCGCGTCATCGTCATGAGGGTCCGCGTCGTGGTGGATGGTCAGCGTGGCATCGTGGGCCATGGTGGTCTCCGGATCTCAGGCCGTGGGGGGCAGCGAGCCCATCAGGTAGACGAAGCTGAACACACCGATCCAGATCACGTCCAGGAAGTGCCAGAACATCGACAGGCACATCAGCCGGCGGCGGTTGGCCGCGTGCAGGCCGAAACGCTTGACCTGCAGCATCAGCGTGCCGAGCCACACGATGCCGAAGCTCACGTGCAGCCCGTGCGTGCCGACCAGCGCGAAGAAGCTCGAGAGGA
>CAZXLI010000060.1:0-28718 GCA_964641795.1 uncultured Bordetella sp.
GTGCGGGCGCGCGCGGTGCTCGAAGGGCGGCAGGGCAAGTCCGTCGCCGTGGCGGCCGACGGCAAGGCGGTCCCCAAGCCGGTGCAGGTGGGCGACCAGCTGGCCGACGGCTGGGTCATCCGCTCCGGCCTGGCCGCCGGCGACGCGGTGATCGTCGACGGCATGGCGCGCATCTTCTTCCCCGGTGCGCCGATCCAGGTCGGCGCGCCGGGCCAGGGCGCGGCGCCGGGGCAGGGGGGCGGCGCGCCGGCCCCCGCGGCCTCGGCTGCCAAGCCCGCGGCGTCGAAGTAAACGGGGGCGCGCATGTTCTCCCGCTTCTTCATCGACCGGCCGATCTTCGCGGCCGTGCTGTCCATCTTCTTCGTCATCGCGGGCCTGTCGGCGATGCGCGTGCTGCCGATCGCGCAGTACCCCGAGATCGCGCCGCCGGTGGTGTCGGTGGTCGCGGTGTACCCGGGTGCCAGCGCCGAGGTGATCGAGCAGACCGTTGCCGCGCCGCTGGAAAACGCCATCAACGGCGTCGAGCACATGATCTACATGGGCTCGACCTCGACCTCGAACGGCGTGCTGACGATCCAGGTCACCTTCGACATCGGCACCAACGTCGACCAGGCCGCGCAGCTGGTGAACAACCGCGTCAAGCAGGTCGAATCCAAGCTGCCGCAGGAAGTGCGGCGCCAGGGTGTCACGGTGGAGAAGGGCTCGTCGGCCTTCCTGCAGGTGCTGGCCTTCTTCTCGCCGGATGATTCGCGCAGCGACCTCGAGATCAGCAACTACGTGACGCTGAACGTGCTGGACGCCGTCAAGCGCGTGCCCGGCACGACCAACGTGCAGATCTTCGGCGCGAAGGACTACGCGATGCGGATCTGGCTCAAGCCCGACCGCCTGGCGCAGCTGAAGCTCAGCACCAGCGACGTGGCGCGCGCGATCAACGAGCAGAACGCGCAGTTCGCCGCCGGCAAGGTGGGCCAGTCGCCCACCGGCGGCGCGCAGGAGATGGTCTACACCATCACCACGCAGGGCCGGCTCTCGGAGCCGCAGCAGTTCGAGGAGATCATCGTCCGCGCCGATGCCAACGGCAGCACCGTGCGGCTGAAGGACGTGGCCCGCGTCGAGCTCGGCTCGAAGGACTACGACTTCATCGGCCGCATCAACGGCAAGCCGGCCACGCTGGTGGGCGTGTTCCTGCAGCCGGGTGCCAATGCGCTGGACGTGGCCAAGGAGGTCGAGGGCACCGTGGCCGCGATCCAGCCGCGCTTCCCGAAGGGCCTGACCTACTCGATCCCCTACGACACCACGCGCTTCGTGAAGGTGTCGATCGAGGAAGTGGTCAAGACCCTGGCCGAGGCGATGGTGCTGGTGATTGCGGTGGTGTTCCTGTTCCTGCAGAACTGGCGCGCCACGCTGATCCCGCTGGTGGCGGTGCCGGTCTCGCTGATCGGCACCTTCGCCGGCCTGCTGCTGCTGGGCTACTCGATCAACACGCTCACCTTGTTCGGCATGGTGCTGGCCATCGGCATCGTGGTGGACGATGCGATCGTCGTGCTCGAGAACATCGAGCGCCACATGCAGGAAGAGCACATGGACGCGCGCGAGGCCGCGATCCGCGCGATGCGCGAGGTCTCGGGCCCGGTGGTGGCCATCGTGCTGGTGCTGTGCGCGGCCTTCGTGCCGATCGCCTTCCTCGGCGGGCTGACCGGCGAGCTGTACCGCCAGTTCGCGGTGACGATCGCGATCGCGGTGGTGATCTCGGGCATCGTCGCGCTGACGCTGACGCCCTCGCTGTGCGTCATCATCCTGAAGCGCGGCCACCATGCGCCGGGTCGCTTCTTCACCTGGTTCAACAACGCCTTCCACCGCATCACCGGTGGCTATGTGCGCGGTGTCGGCTTCATGGTGCGGCGCGCGGGCATCGGGCTGCTGATGTTCGCCGGCATGGTGGCGCTGACGCTCGGGCTGTTCCGCATCACGCCCGGATCGCTGGTGCCCGAGGAAGACCAGGGCTTCTACATCGCGGCGGTGATCCTGCCCGACGGCGCCTCGCTCGAACGCACCGACAAGGTCGTGGGCGAGGTGATCAAGACGATCAAGAGCAATCCGTTCAACAAGGACGTGGTGGCCTTCACTGGCTTCGATTTCCTCGGCGGCGGCTACCGCAACAACGCGGCGACGATCTTCGTCACGCAGACGCCGTGGGACGAGCGGCCGGTGCCGGTGCAGGCGCTGGTGGGCGAGCTGTTCATGAAGACCGCCGGCATCAAGGAGGCGCTGGTGCTGGCCTTCAACCCGCCGCCGATCTTCGGCCTGGGCACCGCGGGCGGCTTCGAGTTCTACATCCAGAACCGCGGCGAAGGCGGCGCCAAGCGCCTGGCCGAGGTGATGCAGCAGTTCCAGGGCGCGGCTTCGCAGAGCAAGCAGCTGGGCATGGTGCAGAGCCTGTGGCGGGCCAGCTCGCCGCAGCTGTCGGTGGAGGTCGACCGCGAGAAGGCCAAGGCGCTGGGCGTGCCGGTGGACGAGCTGTTCAACAGCCTCGCGTCCACGCTGGGCAGCTACTACGTCAACGACTTCAACAAGTACGGCCGCGCCTGGCAGGTGCTGATGTCGGCGGACGCGGGCTACCGCAAGCGGCCCGATGACATCGGCCGCATGTGGGTGCGGTCGAACACCGGGCAGATGGTGCCGATCTCGGCGCTGGCCACGGTGCACTACTCGTCGGGGCCGGAGACGCTGGACCGCTTCAACAACCTGCCGGCGGTCAAGCTGTTCGGCCAGGGTGCGCCGGGCATCAGCTCGGGCCAGGCGATTGCCGAGGTCGAGCGCATCGCCAAGGAGGTGCTGCCGCCGGACTTCAGCTTCGACTGGGGGGGGGCTTCCTATCAGGAAAAGCGCTCGTCCGGCACCTCCGGGCTGGCGCTGGGCCTGGGCGCGTTGATGGTGTTCCTGATCCTCTCGGCACAGTACGAGAAATGGTCGCTGCCGATCTCGGTGCTGTTCGCGGTGCCGTTCGGCATCTTCGGCGCGCTGGCGGCGGTGTTCCTGCGCGGCTACACCAACGACGTGTATTTCCAGATCGGCCTGGTCACGCTGATTGGCCTGGCCGCGAAGAACGCGATCCTGATCGTCGAGTTCGCGTCACAGAAGGCGCATGAGGGCATGAGCGCCTCGGCCGCCGCGCTCGAAGGCGCGCGGCTGCGCTTCCGTCCGATCATCATGACCTCGCTGGCCTTCATCCTGGGCGTGCTGCCGCTGGCCTTTTCGTCCGGCGCGGGCGCCGCAGCGCGCAAGTCGGTGGGCACCGGCGTGATGGGCGGCATGCTGGCGGCCACCTTCCTGGCGATCTTCTTCGTGCCGATGTTCTTCAAGGTGATCACCGCGCGCAAGCTGCGCGAGGCGCGCAGCACGGCCGAGATGCAGGCCGAGGCGCAGCGCGTGCACGATGCCCACCATCGCTCGACGCAGCATCCCACCATGCATGGGGGCGGTGCCCAGCCGGGCCTGACGCAAGGAGAGTCGGCATGATGACGCCGCGTATCGCAACCCTCGCGCTGGCCGCGGCGGCCGCGCTGCTGAGCGCCTGCGCGGTGCCGGGCCCGGCGCCGCAGGACCCGCCGGCGCTTGAGCTGCCGGCCGGCAGCGCGGTGACCGTGACGCCCGATTGGTGGAAGCGCTTCGGCGACCCGCGCATCGATGCGCTGGTCGACGAGGCCCTGGCCCACAACCGCGACCTGGCTCGCGCGATGGCGCGCATCGACGAATCGCGCGCGCTGCTGCGCGGCGCGCTGGCCGAGCGCTGGCCGGTGGTGAATGCCTCGCTGGCCGGCACGCGGGCGCGCGTCACCGAGAACGGCAGCGTGCCGCTGGGCGGCGCCTCGCCGATCGGCAACGACTTCCGGGCCGCGCTGAACGTCAGCTACGAAGTGGACCTGTGGGGCCGCGTCGCCAGCAGCAGTGCGGCGGCGCGCAACGAGCTGCTGGCCGGCCAGTACGCCCGCGAGACCCTGCGCACCGCGCTGGCTGCGCAGGTGGTGCAGGGCTATGCCACGCTGCAATCGCTGGACGCTCAGGTCCGGATTTATCAGGAAGTGCTGAAGTGGCAGCGCGAAGGCCTGCGCCTGCAGGGCCTGCGCATGAAGGCCGGCGAGCTGGCCGAGCTGGACTGGCACCAGCTCGAGGCCGAGCTGCTGAACAGAGAACTGCAGCTGCCCAAGCTGGAGCGCGCGCGCGGCGAGGCCGAGCGTGCGCTGGCGCTGCTGCTGGGCCGTTCGCCGAAGGCGCTGGTGGAACAGGGCATCGAGCGCATGGCCACGCCGACCGTCGGCGCACAGGCCTTGCCCGACGGCCTGCCGTCCGACCTGCTGCTGCGCCGGCCCGACGTGCAGGCGGCCGAGGCGCGCCTGCGCGCCGCCGGTGCCCGGGTGGACGCGGCGCGCGCGGCCTACTTCCCGTCGATCACGCTGAACGCCGGGCTGGGCCAGGAGAGCAGCCAGCTGTCGAAGCTGTTCGACGGGCCGTCGCTGATCTGGAACTTCGCCGCCGCGCTGACGCAGCCGATCTGGAATGCCGGCCGCATCGACGCGCAGGTCGAGGCCACGCGCGCACGCCAGGCGCAGATCGAGCTCGACTACCGCGACGCGGTGACGGTGGCCTTCAAGGAGGCGCGCGACGCGCTGGCCGCGCATGGTGAGGCGCAGGCCAGCCAGGCCAGCAGCCAGCGCCGCGCGCAGGCCTTGCTGCGCGCCGCCGATCTGACGCGGCTGCGCTACCGCGGCGGGCAGTCGAGCCAGCTGGACCTGATCGATGCCGACCGGCTGGCGCTGCTGGCCCAGTTGCAGGCCGCCGATGCGCAACGCGCGGTGGTGGCAGCGCAGGCCGAGCTGTTCCGTGCGCTGGGGGGCGGCTGGCAGAAGCCGGCGCTCGAGACCGCGTCGCGCTGAGCGCCGGGCTGCTGCTCGGGCAGGGGTGAGGGTAATCACTCGGCCCGAGTGCAGCTTTGCACTTGCCGGCTTGCGAGGTCGGTAGGACAGTAGCCGCTCGCCGGTCTTGGCGCGAGAGGGGTGCAGCATGTCCGCGAGCAAGGAAGATGTCCTCGAAACCCACCTGCGGTACGCCGGCAACGCCGCGCTGTTCATCAACCGGGATGCCAGCTGGTCGATCGGGCCCAACACCAGCGCGCTGGTGCCGGTGCACTTCGGCCCGTATGCGGCGATCAACGACGACACCTTCGGCTTCTCGGCCGTCGCGGTCGAGAAGACCGACAGCGGCTACACCCTGTATGTGCGGGCCGATGCGGACCGCAACACCATCGTCTCGGTCAGCGTCGCGCCCAGCGGCGAGGTGGATGCGGGCTCGATCACCCTGCTGAGCCCGGCGCAGCGCGCCGCGGCCGAAGACCGCTTGATGACCGACCTGAACGGCAGCGGCGGCTATGGCAACGGTTTTATCGTGCTCGAGGGCGGCGCCGTCAGCCTGATGAAGTCGGCCGACGGCGCCTATGCGATCGGCCCCAGTACCAACCAGGCGGTGGTGATGACGATCGGCGGCACGCCGCTGACCGACAGCGTGCTGCCCGCGGGCTGGAAGATCACCAAAGTGCTGCCGGCGGACAGCGGCTACGACGTGTTCGCGAAGGATCCGTCGGGCCTGGTGTTCAACGCCAAGTTCAACGCCGCCGGCCAGTACACCGATGGCGCGGTGGTCGGCGCGGCCCAGCTGCAGAGCACCGAGGCGGCGCGCGGCGTCGACCTCAACAGCGACCAGAGCCTGGCCGCGGCCAGCGGCTGGACCGCGGCGCTGAAGAACGCCACCATCAAGAGCAGCGTCGACACCGCGCTGGCCGACGGCCGCATCAGCTACACCGAGGCCGTGAGCCTGCTCGACGCAGTGATCCAGTCGCACAAGGGCACCGGCGCGGCGATCAGCGCCGACGAGGTCGCCGACCTGCAGGCCATCTCGGCGCGCGGCAAGGCCGTGTTCGGTGGCGGTTCGGCCACCAGCACCGACTACCTGTCGTTCGTGTTCTCGAAGTTGGTCGACGGCTCGGTGGCCAACCGCTTCTACACCGGCGGCCAGCTGCAGGCCGCCGAGCTCGGCAACCTGACCGTCGATTCGCCGGTCTCGCAGCTGGAGAAGCTGGTCGACAAGTGGCTGCTGGGCGGCGACTGCCCGCGCCGGTGACCGGTGGCGACAAGGCCAACCCGCAGGCCGCCGAGGCGCGGCCGAGCTATGCCAAGTCCAACGGCACGCTGTTCGTCGACGGCGTGAGCCTGGGCGACGTGAACCAGGGCTCGGCCGGCGACTGCTACCTGATCGCCGACCTGCTGGGCGTGGCCGCGGTGGCGCCGACGGCCATCACGGCGATGATCGTCGACAACGGCACCGTCAACGGCACGCACACCTGGGGCGTGCGCTTCTTCGACAGCACGGGCATTGCCAACTGGGTTGCCGTCAACGACATGCTGCCGGTCAGCGCGGCGGGCCAGCTGCAGTACGGCCGCAATGCCGCCAGCGATCCGAACGGCGAGATCTGGGTGCCGCTGGTCGAGAAGGCCTATGCCGAAGCCAACATGCTGGAAATCCTGCCGCGGGCCGAGACCACCGGGCAGAACAGCTACCTGGCCATCGAGGGCGGCCAGGGCGACCCGATCGCCGAGATCCTGGGCGGCAAGGTCGTCGCCTATTCGCTCGATCCGGCGGACAACAGCAGCAACCCCTTCGTCAGCAAGACCGTCGTCGTCGATCGCAACGACGCCACCGCGCTGAACGGACTGATCGCCACGCTGACCAGCGCGATGAATGCCGGCCAGCCGATCTGGGTGGGCACCAACAACGCGGTGAAGGACAGCTTCGGCAACATCCTGCTGGCCGGCGGGCATGCGCAGCTCGGGCTGGATGCCGACAAGGCCAACCCGAGCTCGACGGCGATGCTGGTCTACAACCCCTGGGGCCTGGCCGATGCGCCGAACCCGGCCGGGGCTTCGCCGCAAGGGCACATCAGCCCGGCCACCTTCGAGATTGCGCAGTTGGTGGGTATGACCGGCATCGATTTCTGGATCCTGGATGGCGCGATCGGCGGCTGAAGCCCGACGGGTTCCAGCCGTGGCGCAGGCCGTGCACAATGCGCGGCTTTCGCTGCCCGACACGCCATGCCGACGTTCCGTGCATTAGCCGCTCACTTTGCGCGTTGGGCCCAGCTGCCGCTGCTGGGCCTGCTGGCCACCCAGGTCGCCCAGGCCCAGCCTCCCGCGGCGATGCCCGTGGGCGAGAGCCCGATCATCGCCGTGCTGCTGCAGCCCGACGAGCATCTGAAGCTCGATGGCAGCCTCGCCCACCCGGCCTGGCAGCGCGCGCCGGTGTTCAAGGACTTCGTGCAGAAGTTTCCCGAGACCGGCGCCAGGCCCAGCCGCGAGACGCGGGTGCAGGTGCTGTTCGACCAGCATGCGCTGTACGTCGGCATCACGGCGCTCGACGACCACCCGGAAGAGATCCGCGCGCCGCTGGTGCGGCACGACCAGGTCAACCGCACGCAGGACTTCGTCGTCGTCTACCTCGACCCGATCGGCACGCGGCAGTCGGCGCAGTTCTTCCGCGTCAATGCGGCCGGCAGCACGGCCGATGGCATCCAGAGCGCCAGCGACGACAGCGAAGACTTCGCGCCCGACTTCGATTTCGACGCCGCGACGCAGCGCACGCCGCAGGGCTACACCGCGGTAGTGCGCATTCCGTTCGCTTCGCTGCGCTTTGCCACCGGGGCGCAACCGGCCTGGCGCATCATGGTCGGCCGGCGCATCCCGCGCGAGCAGTTCTACCTGGAAACCTCGGTGCTGATCCCGCGCGAGGCGCCGAGCTTCATCGCGACGATCCAGCCGCTGCAAGGCGTGCAACTGCCCGAGAAGCACCAGTTCCTGACCATCCGGCCCAGCCTGACCGTGCGCACGCAGCGCCAGCAGTTCGCCGACGGCACGCGCAGCCACGACAGCGGCAGCGATGCCTCGCTCGACCTGAAGTGGCGCCCGCGGCCCGAGTGGGTGATCGACGCGACGCTGAACCCCGACTTCTCGCAGGTGGCGCTGGATGTGCCGCAGCTGGCCGGCAACACCCGCTTCGCGTTGTTCTTCGACGAGAAGCGGCCGTTCTTCTTCGAGTCCGCCGACCTGTGGCGCTCGCCCTCTGATGCGGTGTACACGCGCAGCTTCACCGAGCCGCGCTGGGGCCTGCGCAGCACCTGGCGCGGCGAGGCGCTGGCCGGCAGTGCGCTGGTGGTCGACGACCGCGGCGGCGGCCTGGTGCAACTGCCCGGGCCCTATGGGACCGACTATGCCGAGCAGCCGGCCTCGAGCGCGCTGGTGGCGCGCCTGCGCCACGACACCGGGTCGCTGCAGTGGGGCGGGCTGGCGGCCGTGCGGCGCTACGCAGGCGGCCGCGGCGCGAACCAGGTGTTCGGCCCCGACGTGGCCTGGCAGATCGACGAGTACTGGCGCATGCGGGCGCAGTGGCTGCATTCGGACACCACCGCGCTGCCGGATGGTCTGGGCGGCCTGTCGAAGGGCCCCTCGGTGGCTGGCGATCGGTGGGTGCTCAAGGGCACTCGCCGCACCGAGGACACCGAGGTGTCGCTCACCTTGGACGATATCGGTACCGGCTTCCGGCACGACAGCGGCTTCGTCTCGCAGAACGGCGTGCGGCTGACCCAGTGGTTCGTCGGCAAGGGCTGGCAGCCGCTGGGGCCGTTCAACGAGGCCTGGGTCAACCTGCACGTGGACCTGGCCGAGGACAAGCGCCTGGGCCAGCGCATCCAGCGCAGCGTGTACCCGGGTTTCTGGCTGGTGGGCGCACGCAACCTCGAATGGACGCTGCAGTGGCACGGCTGGTCGCAGACGCGGCCGGCCGCCGAGGCGCCGCTGCTCGACGAGCGCTACTGGAAGACCGACCTGGTGTTCACGCCGGCCGCCTGGTTCCCGTTCCTCACCTTCTCGGGCCGTGCCGGGCGCGTGTCCGACCCGGCGGCGCTTCAGCTGCGCAAGGGCGGCGATGCGACCCTCATCCTCACCACGCGCCCGCTTGCCCGCCTGGAGTTCGAGCCGCGCTTCAGCACCGCGTGGTACCGGCAGGACGGCGAGCGCCGGTACCGCGAGACGGCGGCCCAGGTGCTGGCGGTGTGGCACTTCGACGCGCGGCAGACGCTGCGCGCGATCGTGCAGCACCGCACGCTGGATCGCCGCGCCGAAACCGGCGTCGCCGCGCAGCAGAACGCGGGTACGCTGGGCTCGCTGACCTACGCCTTCCGGCGCTCGGCCGGCACGGTGCTCTATGTCGGCGCCAGCCGCTCGAAGCAGGGCTATGCGCAGGTCGATCGCGGCAACGAGTTCTTCGTCAAGCTGCAGGTCGATGCCGACGAACTGCGCGGGCTGTACTGATCCCGTGCCGGGGGGCACACTCGCCGCTTCACCCACCCACGGCAGCGAGGAGCCCCCCATGATCAAGTCCGGCATCGACCAGCAGGCGCTGATCGACCAGTTTTCCCAGGCCAGCGCGAAGACGGCCGAGCAGCTGCAGCAGGCCGTCTACCAGGCCACGCTGGGGGCGCTGCAGGGCCGCGAGCTGAGCCTGAAGAACATTCGCAGCGTGCTGGGGGCGGTGACGCAGGCGGCCAGCACCGGCGCGGCGCAGAACGTGATGCCCGGCGTCGGGGCCGATGCGCTGCTCGAGCGTGCGGTGGCCGGCATGGACGATGCGCTGCTGAAGGCGGTGGAGGCCAACCGCGTGGCGCTGAAGCAGTTCGTCGACAAGGGCGTGGACCTGCGCGAGACGCATCTGAAGAAGGCGCTGGCGGACCTCGAGAAGTTCGAGGACATGCTGATCGGCGTGGTGCAGAAGGGCGCTGGCGCCGCCGGTGATCCGATGGCCGGGGCCTGGGGCCAGGTGCTGGACAAGCTGCAGATCAAGGGCACGCTCAGCGGCACCCAGGCCAGCGAGGCGGCCCAGCAGTTCATGACGCAGATGCAGACGGCCATGCGCGACAGCCGCAGCGCCAGCCTGAAGGCCGCGCAGGCGCTGGCCGAGAGCTACGGCGCACTGGTCAGCGGCGTGCTGATCGGGATGTCGGACGCGCTGCAGCAGGGGGCTGGCGGCGGCGGCGCGGCCGAAGCGCCCGCCGCCAAGGCCAGCCGCAAGCGCGGCGGCTGATCGGCCCCTGCACCCCCAAAAGGGGGAATCCCACCGCAGGGGGATCGCCTCGCGGCGGAGTGGTCCGTACGCTCTCGTCCATTGCCGGCCTTCAGCCCGGCTCAGGAGGAGAGCGATGGCACATCGCGAGGGAACGAGCATCGGGCTGACCCGTCGGCAATGGTGTGTGGCGGTCGGCGGCATCGTGGCCGCCGGCCGATCCACCGCCCGGGGCGCACGGCACGACGTCGCGGCGCTGCCGCTGGCGCAGGAATGGGTGCCGGGCACCGATCCGGCCGGCTGGCTGGTGAGCGAGAAGTTCGACGGCGTGCGCGCACTGTGGGACGGCCGGCAGCTGTGGTTCCGCAGCGGCCGGCCGATCAGCGCGCCGGCCTGGTTCACGGCGCGGCTGCCTGCCATGCCGCTCGATGGCGAGCTGTGGCTGGCGCGCGGCGGTTTCGAGACACTGTCCGGCATCGTCCGCAGCCGCCGGCCCGACGACGCGGCCTGGCAGCGGCTCAGCTACCAGGTGTTCGAGTTGCCCGGCGCCGGCGGCACGTTCGCCGAGCGCGCGGCCCGGCTGCAGCAGATCGCAGCGGCGCAGGGTTTCGCACCCTTGCAGGCGGTGGCGCAGCAGCCGGTGGCCGATGCGGCGGCGCTGCAGCGCCGGCTCGATGCCGTCGTCGCCGCCGGCGGCGAGGGGCTGGTGCTGCACCAGTCCCTAGCGCCCGAAGTCAGCGGCCGCACGCCGTGGCTGTGCAAGTTCAAGCCGCAGCAGGATGCCGAAGCCGTGGTGGTGGAGCACCTGCCCGGCCGCGGCCGGCTGGCCGGCCAGACCGGCGCGCTGCTGGTGCAGGCCGACGATGGCCGGCGCTTCCAGCTCGGCAGTGGCTTGAGCGATGCGCAGCGCGCCGCGCCGCCGGCCATCGGCAGCCGCGTGACCTATGCCTTCCAGGGCCTCACTGCACAGGGGCTGCCGCGATTCGCCAGCTTCGTGCGGCCGGCGCCGACGTTCTGACCGGCCCGGCGTGAAGCGCCTGCTATCGTGCCGGCCATGAGTGATCTGAGCTTCTTCTGGCACGACTACGAAACCTTCGGCCGCGTGCCGCGGCGCGACCGTCCGGCGCAGTTCGCCGGCCTGCGCACCGATGCCGACCTGAACGAGGTTGGCGAGCCGCTGATGATCTACTGCCAGCCGCCGCTGGACATGCTGCCCGACCCCGAGTCATGCCTGCTCACCGGCATCCTTCCGCAGCACTGCCAGCAGCACGGCCTGCCCGAGCACCAGTTCGCCGCGCGCATCGAGGCCGCGCTGGCGCTGCCCGGCACGGTGGGCGTGGGCTACAACACCATCCGCTTCGACGACGAGGTGACGCGCCACCTGTTCTGGCGCAACCTCTACGACCCCTACGCGCGCGAATGGCAGAACGGCTGCGGCCGCTGGGACCTGCTGGACACCGTGCGCTGCGCCTACGCGCTGCGGCCCGAGGGCATCGAGTGGCCGAAGCACGACGACGGCCGCGTCTCGTTCAAGCTGGAGCAGCTGAGCGTGGCCAACGGCCTGCTGCACGAGGCGGCGCACGACGCGCTGTCGGACGTGCGCGCCACCATCGCGCTGGCCCGGCTGATCCGCGAGCGCCACCCGAAGCTGTTCGAGTTCTGCCTGCAGCTGCGCCGGAAAGAGGCGGTGTGGCAGCAGATCGGCAGCGGCAAGCCCTTCCTGCATGTCTCGGGCATGTACCCGGCCGAGCGCGGCTGCCTGGGCCTGGTGTGGCCGCTGGCGCCGCACCCGACGAACAAGAACGAGCTGATCGTCTGGGACCTGGGCCACGACCCGGCCGAGCTGGCCGAGCTGTCGGCCGCGCAGATCCGCGAGCGGCTGTTTGTGCGCAGCGACGAACTGCCCGAAGGCACCACGCGGCTGCCGATCAAGACCATCCACATCAACAAGTCGCCGGTGGTCATCGGCAACCTGAAGACGCTGAGCCCGGCGATGGCCGAGCGCTGGCAGCTCGACATCGCGCAGGGCCTGCGGCATGCCCAGACCGCACAGCGCGTGGCCGGCGCGACGCTTGGGTTGTGGGCTGACGTCTATGCCCGCGAACCGCGCACCGAGCCGGCGGATGTGGATGAGGATCTCTACGGCGGCTTCCTCGGCCAGGCCGACCGCCGCACGCTCGACCGCCTGCGCGGGCTGCCGCCCGAGCAACTGGTGGCCAAGCGCCCGGCCTTCGAGGACGAACGGCTCGAGGAGCTGCTGTTCCGCTACCGTGCGCGCAACTTCAGCAGCCTGCTCGATGCCGACGACCAGGAGCGCTGGCAGCGCTTGCGCCATGCGCGCCTGCAAGAGGGCGCCGGTGGCCTCACGACCTTGAGCCAGTTCTTCGACCGCATCGACGCGCTCAACGAGAGCGCCGACGAGCGCGGCCAGGAGATCCTCAGCGCGCTGTACGACTGGGCCGAGCAGATCGCGCCGGAATGACGGCCCCGGCCGCCTGGCGGCCGCCCCCGAGGGGCTGACCAAACCCGACCGGGCAACCCGGATCGGGTTTGGCCCTTCCGACGGGACCCCGCTCCCCTGGCCGCTGCGCGGCCTGTCCCCTGCCGGGGACGCATACCGTCCGCGCGCCGGGGGTCAGTTCATGAAGCCCAGATCGGCGGTCGGGAAGTAGCCCAGGTTCGGGAACACGCTGGCCATCTGCGTGCTGCTGACGCCGAACCACTTCGCCAGCGTGGCGCCGTACTGGTCGAGCGAGGTGCTGGGCAGCAGCGCGCCGCGGCTGCCGGAATCGTCCGGCCCGCCGAGCGCCGGGAACGGGAACGTGCCGTAGACGTTGCCGCCGCGTACCGCGCCGCCCATGATCAGGTGGTGGTTGCCCCAGCCATGGTCGCTGCCCGAACCGCTGGGCTGCAGCGTGCGGCCGAAATCGCTTTCGGTGAAGGTGGTGACGCCATCGGCCACGCCGAGTTCGATGGTCGATGTGTAGAACGCGCTCATCGCCTCGGCCAGCTGGCGCAGCAGGTCCATCTGCTGCCAGCTCTGGCCGGAGTGCGTGTCGAAGCCGTCGAGCGAGCAGAAGAACACCTGCCGCGCCATGCCGGTGGTGGGCCGCAGCTTGATGATCTTGGCCACCTGCAGCAACTGCTGGCCGATGGAGGTGCCCGGGAAGGGCGTGCTCACGGTGGCCGCGCCGGCGCCCGAGAGCAGGCTGTTCAGCGAGATCGCGTCCTGCCGCACCTTGTTGGCCGACTGGATCAGCGTCATGCCGCTGTCCATCGTCAGCAGGCTGTTCAGCGCGTTCTTGCGCGCGGCGGCGGCGGTGTCGGGCCACACGTTCATGCCATCGGCGCTGAGGTCGAAGCCCGGGATCAGGCTGGCCGACTGCACCACGCTACCGGCGCAGAACAGCGCATTGCCGGCCATCGAGATCGAGGCCGGGAAGCGCGAGGTGCCGTTCTGCGACTGCACCTGATCGGCCGCGCGGCCCGCCCAGCCGGTGCCGCCGGAACCGTTGGGGTCGCCGGCCTGCATCTGCACGATCTGGTCGCTGTGCGAGAACAGCTGGGTGGGCGCCTTCACCGAACCATCGAGGTACTGCTGGCGTGTCATCGGCCGCGCCAGCATGCCGACGTTGGCCAGCACCGCCAGCTTGCCCTGGCCCCACAGCGGCACGATGGCATTGAGCCCACTGTTGAAGCCATAGGGCACGCCGCTGGGCGTGGCCACCTGCACCAGCGTGGCATCGTTGCCCGGCAGCGCCAGCCCGCCGCGGAGGCTCTTGTACGCGTTGTACGCGGCCGTGGACATCGGCACCACGGTGTTGTGGCCGTCGTTGCCGCCGAACAGGAAGATGCACACCAGCGCCTTGTAGGGGGCGGCGCTTTGCGCCTGCGCCGCCGAGCCGAGCGCGGCCGCGCCGAGCAGCGCGCTGGCCTCGCGCAGGAAGCGGCGACGGGTGCGCACTGCCGAGGGGGTGACGAGAGGGGAGTGATCGTGACGCATGGCAGGCCCCGGTCAATATTGCACGGCGTGCTGGCCGGACAGCAGCGTGAGGTACAGCGCGGTCCACGCGCGGTTCTGGTTGTCCGGCTGTGCCGCGATGGCGGTGGCCAGGGTCTGGCGCATGCCCTGCGACATGCGGCCGTACAGCAGCGTCTGGTCGACCGCGTCGATCAGGCCGGGGATGTTGCCGCCCAGCGCCGTGAAGCGCGAAAGGTTCAGCGGGAAGTCGCCGCCCGGGTTGCTGAGGATCTGCCAGATGAAGTTGCCGCGCAGCACCGCCTCGGTGGGCGTGTAGATCTGGAACTCCGGGCCGTACAACGGCTGCTGCGGCACGCGGAACATCGGCGAGTAGAAGCTGAACACCGAGGGCGGCGTCAGCGGCGTTTGGGCGACGCGGCTGAAGCTCCAGGCCTGCTGGTTGGTGGCGGTGATCGAGCCACCCAGCGCGCGCAGCATCGAGATGATGTGGTAGATCGGGTCCTTCAGCCGGCCCCCGGTGGGCGAGGTGGCGTCGTTGCGGGCTTCCGCGTCGGTGAGGATCGCGCGCACCACCGCCTTCAGGTCGCCGCGCACGCCGGCGCCGTTGTTGTTGAACACGGTGGCCACGCGCTGCACGTAGGCCGGGCTCGGGTTGCTCTTCACCATGCTGCGGATCAGGCGCAGGCTGATGAAGGGCGCGACGTTCGGATGCGCGTAGATGCAATCGAGCGCCGCGTTCATGTCCTGCTGCGTGGTCTGGTTGGCCGGCAGGTTGCAGCCGAGGAAGCTCTTCGCGCGCATGTCGTGGTTCGCGTCGCGCGGCACCATCGGGCCGGTGAAGTTCTCCCAGTCGTTGTTGATGTAGGTCCAGCCGGTCATCGCCAGCGCCACCTGCTGCACAGTGGTCTGGTCGTACACCGGGATCGGCTGGCCGTTCGCGTCGAGCTGGTTGCTGCCGTCGAGGTTCAGCTTGTACAGGCCGATGGAGAAAAGCTGCATCAGCTCGCGCGGGAAGTTCTCGTTCGCGCCACCGCCATTGCTCGGCTTCAGGCTGTTGGCCAGGTCGAGGTACTTGCCCATCTGCGAGCTGATGGCGATCTCGCCGAGCAGCGTGCGGTAGTTGCCGAAGGCGTTGCGGCTGAGGATCTGCAGGTAGGGGGCGGTCTGCTCGGCGTAGTTGTTCTTGTTCATCGAGATCACGATGATCTCGCTGAGCGCATACACCACCTTCTGCCGCAGCTGGTCGTTGGCCACTGCCAGCCGGTTGAGGAACTGTGACTGCACGATGCGGTTGTCGTTGACCGGGTTGCTGATCGGCGTCTCGGCCATCGCGAACTGCTCGTTCAGCCAGGCGTCGACGCCGACCTGCTTGACACGCGCCAGCGAGGCCGGGTCGGGACCGAAGGCCGCCTGCTCGAGGAAGCGGCCGGCCGCGAGGTCGGGCGTGCCGAGGCCGGTGCCGGGGTCGATCGGGCCGGCGATCGTGACGCTGGCGTTCGCGTAGGCGCTGGTGCTGGCCGCCGAGGTGGCGCGCACCGTCACGGTGGCCGGGTTGGGCACCGCCACCGGTGCGGTGTACAGGCCCGCGCTGGTGATCGTGCCGACCGTCGCATTGCCGCCGGTGACGCCGTTGACCGACCACGTGACCGCGGTGTTGGTGCTGCCGGTGACGGTGGCGGCAAAGCTGCGCGTGGTGGCCGGCGCGAGGGTCGCGCTGCTCGGGCTGATCGACACCGTCACACTGGGTGGTGGCGGCGGCGGCGGGGGCGGCGGCGTGGTGCCGCTGGTGACGCTGATCATCACCGTCTCGCTGGTGGTGCCACCGACGCCGGTCTGCTTGACCAGCAGCGGCACCTGCGTGCCGGCCTGCGCCGCGGTGGCGGTGCCGGTGGCGGTGATCGAGGTGCGCGAATTGACCGTGCTGGCCAGTTGCACGCCGCCGAACATGACGACCGTGTTGGCGGTGAAGGCTGAGCCGTTGAGCCGCAGCGTGAAGGCGCCCACCGGCACGCTGGTGGGCGAGGCGCTCCACAGGTGCACGCCCACCTGCGTGATGGTCATCGTCGCTTCCCCGTACTTGGCCGGGTAGGCGGTGCTGGTGGCGCGCACGACCACTGCGTTGTTCATCGGCACCGTCGCCGGTGCAGCGTAGAGGCCGGCCGCGCTGATGGTGCCCACCGTGCTGTTGCCGCCGGGCACGCCGTTGACGGTGTAGGTCACCGTGTTCGGTGACAGCGGCACATAGGCCGTGAGCTGGCGGCTGGTGCCGATCTCGACGTTGTAGTTGCTGTACAGCGTGATGTCGCCGGCATAGGCCGCACTGGTGGCCAGCAACAGCGGTGCGGCCCAACGTATCAGGGATCTGAAGATGTTCATGAAGCGCTGCCGAGGGGCGGGCGCCGGGATCGGCGGCCTCGCGGGCAGTCTACGGATACCCCCTAGAACGACGCGTGAGTTTTGGTTTCGAAAAGAAAGCCTGTGGCGGCGCAGCATTCACACCGGGTTTACACGCGCAGCCGGTGCGCATGCAGCGCGTCGTAGGCCGGGCGGCAGGCCTCGGCGACCGCTTGCGCATGCCCATCGAGCCGCGGCGTGCGCGGCCGCCAGGGCTCGAAGCCGGTGGAGCGCCAGACCGCGTCGTACCAGTACGGGGCCCACACGCCGTCGCTCGCGCGCCGGCCGGCGGGCCACTGCAGCATGCGCTCGGTGAAGGCGATGCCGAGCTGCGCGCACAGCGCCTGCAGATGCTCGCGCGGCGCGCGCAGGAAGTCGTCGGCATCGATCACCGGCGGCGCGTGGCCCAGTTGCTGCGAGACGGCGTCGAACAGCATCAGTTGCTGGCGCAGGCCGATGTCGTCGGCCACGACCGTGGCACGCGACTTCAGGTACGAATCGACCACCGCGGCCGGGTCGCGGATCAGGAACACATTGGTCAGCTGCAGCACCCACGCGGTGTCCATGCCGGGCAGCAGGTGGTGGGTCATGTGCTTCTGGTACCAGAGCGTGCGGCCTGCGCCCGCGCCGGGCTCGGGTCCGGTGAGCCAGGCGGCAACGCGCCGCCAGTCGGTGTCGCCGGCGGCGATCACCTCGTCGCGGCCCGGGTGGTCCAGGCCGGTGGCGGCCAGGTAGGCGGCGTACAGCGGCTCGTCGACCACCGTGCAGTCGGGCCGGTTCTCCCAGGCGCGCATCATCGCGGTCGAGATGTTGCGCGGGCCGCTCCACATCGCGATGCGCATGCTCAGGCTCCCGCCCGTTGCGCGGCGCGGAGGGCGCTGTCGCGCTGCGCCAGCTCGCGGTACAGGCCCTGCAGCCGCTGCACCATCGGCCCCGGCCATGACGCCGAAAGGACGCGGCCATCGACCGCGCGCACCGGTGCCACGCCGGCGAAGGTGCCGGTGCAGAAGGCTTCCTCGGCGCTGTACACCTCGGTGAGGCTGAAGTTCTTCTCACGCGCCGGGATGCCGGCCTCGCGGCAGAGCTGCAGCACGTTGCTGCGCGTGATGCCGCCCAGGCAGTAGTCGCCGCTGGAGGTCCAGACCTCGCCGCGCCGCACGATGAAGAAATGCGTGGAATTGCAGGTGGCGACGAAGCCATGCGGGTCGAGCATCAGCGCCTCGTCCGCGCCAGCCTGCGTGGCCTGGATGCAGGCGGTGATGCAGTTGAGCTTGCTGTGGCTGTTGAGCTTCGGGTCCTGCACATCCGGGAAGCCGCGCCGCACGTGCACGGTGAACAGGGTGAGCCCGCGCGCCAGCGTCTCGGGCTTGGCTTCCTTCCATTCCGCGATGATCACCACGGTGGCGGGGCCGACCGTGACGCGCGGGTCCTGGTACGGCGTGCGCTTGACGCCGCGCGTCACCATCAGGCGGATGTGGACGCCGGACTGCCCCTGCATGCCGTTGGCGGCCAGCGTGTCGTACAGCGCCTGCGTCAGCGCCGCGCGGTCGAGGCCGATGTCCATCATCAGCGCCTTGGCGCCTTCGTACAACCGGTCGAAGTGAGCGTCCAGGAACAGCGGATGACCGCCCAGTACGCGGAGGCCTTCCCACACGCCATCGCCGAGCACAAAGCCCGAGTCGAACACCGACACCATGGCCTCGGCGCGGGGCTTCAGCGTGCCGTTGATCCAGATCAGGATGCCGGCGTTACGAGGGTCGTCGTGGAAGTCCTGGATGCTTTGCGACATGGTGAATCTAGGGGGTGGGGCTCGTAGTGTGCAACAGGCGCCTGGACTGTGACGGCGAGCACATCGGCCCGGAGCGCGGGCTGCACAATCGGACCACACAACACAAGGAGGGAGCTGGACATGTCTTTTGGCCGTTGGCCGCGCGCTGCGTGGGCCGCTTTGTCGGTGGCGAGCCTGCTGCTCGCGGCCTGTTCCGGTGATGATGAACCACCGGCCCCGTTGCCGACCAGTTTGCAGGTTATCGCGCCGGAGCGGGCGGAAGTCGACCAGGCGATCGAGCTCGGCTCGAATGCCGATGCCGGCGCGGCGGGTTTGAGCCACCGCTGGGAGTTTGGCGACGGCAGCACCAGCAGCGAGGCGCGGCCGCACCATGCCTATGCCGCGGCCGGCTTGTACGAGCTGCGGCTGACCGTGCGCAATCAGGCGGGCGAACAGCGCAGCGCACGCGTGGTGGTGCAGGCCGGACGGTATGCGCGCGTGCAGAACCTGGCGTGCAGCGCCCCGGACCACAGCGGGTGGTGCTGGCAGCAGCCCTCGCCGCGCGGAAGCGGCATCTTTGATGCCGACTTCGCCGATGCCCAGCAAGGCTGGTCGGTTGGCGAGGCAGGGCTGATCCTTCATACGCAGGATGGCGGGGCCCACTGGCAGGCGCAACCGAGCGGCACGCAGCGCACGCTGCGCCAGGTTCGCTTTCTGGATGCGCTTGTCGGCTTTGCGGCGGGCGACGGTGGTACCTTGCTGCGCACCGAAGATGGCGGCCAGCACTGGACGCGCTGGTGGCTCGAGTCCGCCGACAACGTGTCGCTGTCGCGCCTGTGGGTGCCGGATGCGCGCACGGTGGTGGTGGCCGGGGTCGATGCCAACTACAGCGGGCGCGTGTGGTCGTTTGTCGATGGCAAGATCGTGCGCAGGGGTGATTGGGCCGTGGTCGACGAGACCTTGCAGCTGTCCGCCGACGGCCGGCTGAGCTGGTTTCGGCAACAGATGGTCTGGGTGCCGGTCGAGCCGGGCAGCAGCGAGGGCAAAGGGATCATCGATTCGCACTTCTACGGTGTCGATGTGAGGCGTCCGATCGGGAGCTTCGACTATCGGCCGGCGCAGGGCGAAGTGATTCGCGCCGCCGGCGCCGGCCTGCACCTGTGGGTGATGCTCGGCTCGGGCCCCGGCATCGGGCACATGATGGGCCTGCCCGAAGGTCCCTTGCCGCCCGACGAGGCGCCGGTGCTGGCGACGAGCGAGGATCAAGGCGCCACCTGGCAGCGCCATGCCGTGAGCCTGCCGCCGGGCCTGGGCGGCTTGCGGGCCGATACGGTGCGCATCTTCGACGGGCGCATCGGCTGGGCTTGGTCCGGCTCCGGCGCGCTGCTGCGCACCGACGACGGAGGCGCCGCGTGGCGCTCGGTGGCGCTGCCCGGCACGGGTCAGCCGACCGACTTCATGATGGGACCGGCAAAGTTCTTCGAGGCCTTGCTGCTGAGCGTGAACTTGAGCGATGGGCGCTGGCTCAGCACGGACGGTGGCTTGCACTGGCAGCCGTTGGCACCACCCCTGGGCTACTACAGCGAGGTCCATGACCTGAGGTCGGATCGCGGCGGTGGCCTCGTCAGTGCCGGCGATTGGAACGGGCTGGCACGCCGCACCATCGACGAGGGCCGGAGCTGGCAGCCGCTGGGCAGTGCGGCGGATGAGGCGACCAGCTTTGCTCGCCGCGAGCAGCTGTGGTTCGGTGATGCCCAGCACGGACTGCATCTGCTGAACGGGCGCCTGCTGGAAACACGAGACGGCGGGCTGAGCTGGCAGGACCAAGCGCCCGAGTTGAGTTGCGACTATTGCGGCATGCAGTTGCACGCCACTCGCGACGGAACGCTCTGGCGCGAACGCCAGGGCAAGCTCGCGCGCTCGACCGACCAGGGGCGCAGCTGGATCGAGGTGCCATTGCCTTCAGGCGTTGTCGATCGCTACTACTTCGCGTTCACCAGCGCGGAGATCGTCTGGGCGCAAGCACCGAGCGGCGTCTACCGCAGCCTCGATGGTGGTGCGTATTGGCAGATGAGCGGCAACCCTCAGCTGTCGACGCTTGGCTTGCGGCAGCTGGCGTTCGCAGATGCGCGCATCGGCGTGTTGATCACCAACGCTGGCGAGCTCTGGCGCAGCGCCGACGGTGGCGAAAGCTGGCAACGGGCGCAGGCCGAAGCGGTGTTGCCGCGCGGCGGCAACATCTACTGGACCGACGACCGGCGGGGCTGGATCTTCGACGAGCTCGGCCATGTCCTGCGCACGGAGGATGCCGGCGCGAGCTGGCAATCCGCGACGCTGCCGGTTCAAGTGCCGATCCACGGCGTGTTCTTCATCGACGCGGCCCATGGCTGGATGGTTGGCGAGCGCGGCACGGTATTGGCCACGGACGATGGCGGCCACAGCTGGGTGCAGCAAGCCGGCGGCACCGAACGGAGCCTGTACTCGGTGTGGGCGATCGATGTCGGTACGGTCTGGGTGGCGGGCGATGGTGGCGTGCTGCTGACCACCTCGACCGGTGGCCGGTGAGGCGGCAGATGGCGGCCTGGCGCGCACTGATCCTCGCCGTGATGGTGGTCTGCACTGGCGGCCGCTGTCCGCGCCGGGCGAATCCGCTGCGCCGCGCAGCGTGCTCCGTGATGCCGGCGGCGGCCTGCAGCTGGCGTACGACGGCCGCCGCTATCGCAGCCTGGATGGCGGCGGCCAGTGGGTTCCGATGCCCGGCGGCCGCTGACTTCTCTCGCTAGGGCTTGCGCCCCACCATCGCCAGCAGCTCGCTGTACGGCACCACCCGGCCGTGCAGCGGCAGGATGCGGTCGACCTGCAGCCCCAGGCGCTCGATGTTCTGCACCAGGTTCAGGTTGTTGCCGTTGACCACGGCCGGCGGCGGGCTGTTGGGCGGGCCGGGCGTGTAGGCGTCGGCCTCGATCAGCAGCTTGTGCTGCGGCAGGTAGACCAGCATGAAGCCCTGGGCATGCACGCTGCCCTGGATGGCGTGAATCTCGATGCGGGTGGCGCCATCGACGAGTTCGCGCTTGGTGTCCACGCCGATGATCTCGGGCTTGCGGCCGGACCTGGCCAACTGGTCGGGCGCGATGGTGTTGGCGTTGGCCATCGCGCGCTCGAAGTAGGGCTTGGCCATCTGGCTGGTGACCAGCGTGGCGCCGTTGGCCACCGCGGTGCGCAGGCCGCCGGCATGGTCGAAGTGGTGGTGCGAGTTGATCACCGTCTTCACCGGCTTGCCGGGCGCGAGCTTCGCCACCTCGGCCAGCACCGCGGCGCTGCGGCCGTCGTACAGCGGCGCCTCCACCAGCACCACGTGGTTGCTCATCTCGATGGCCACGCTGTTGTGCGAGCCGCCGCCGAGGAACCACACGCCCTCGGCCACCTTCTCGGTGGCCACGCGCTCGCTGAAGTTGCGCACGTTGTCCGGCACGCTGATGTCGACCGCGGCATTGGGCTCGACCTTCTGCACCGTGAGGTCCAGCACCATCGAGCCGCCCTGGGTCTGTTCGATGCGCATCGGGAAGCGCGTGCTGCCGACGCTGCGGTAGTCGCTGTAGCGCGTGGTGGTGGCCAGGTCGCCGAGCACCGGGCTGGGCTGGACCGAGTCGATGCGGGTGATCAGGCCCTCGGCATTGACCCAGGCGGTGGCCTTCAGCTTGCCCGGCACGCTGTAGCTGAAGGTGTTGAAGCTTTGGCCGTTCTCGATGGCGGTGCCGGTGGTGGCGCCGCGCAATTGCGCGGCGATCACCGCGCCATGCGGCGTGGTCCACATGTCGTGCATGCGGCCGTCCAGCGCCACCGGCGCGGCCGCGGCGGCCTGGCCGGCCTGGTTCCAGGCCCAGTCGTCGCGCGCGAAGCCGACGACGCGCTGCTCGCCCTGGCCCAGCAGCGGCAGCGCGCCGCCGCCATTGGGCTCGGCGCGGGCGCGGGCGTATTCCTCGCGCATCGCGTTGGTGTCGAAGTCGAAGCTGCGGCTGAAGCTCGAGTAGGTCACCCGGGGCCAGGCCAGCTCGGGCTGCCAGGCCTGGCCGAAGATGCCCCCCGTGCCGCTGGCGCTGAAGCTCAGCGTCTTCAGGCTCGAGGCGCCGAGCGCCTGGTCGGCCTGGCGCAGCAGCGTCGCGGCATCCGGCGCGGGCGGGCTGCTGGCGCAAGCGGCGATCAGCATCGCCAGGACGATGGGGCTCAGGCGGGGCAGGGTGGACATGCGGCTTCTCCGTTGAAGGCCAGGCAGGATCGCAAGCCTCGCATTGCCGCGTGGGCTTGCGCATCAGGGTAAATGTCGAGCCCGCGACGGGAATAAACCGGCGCGGGCCCGGTGTCAGGGCGCCAGCTCGTACAGCGCCGAGCCGTCGCCGTTCTCGCGCACCAGCTTGACCTGCGGGTAGCGCGGCAGCTGTGGAATGCCGGCGGCGCCGGACAGGAAACGCAGCTTCACGCCCGGCACCGGGCGGATGCGCCAGTTGTCGTCGACGCGCACATCCAGCTCCTTCTGTGCCGCCAGGTACTGCACCAGCGCCTCGCGCGTCTGGTCCTGGGCATCGAGCACGATGCTGCTGCCGTCCAGCCCCGGGAAACCGCCGCCCCCCGAGGCGCGGTAGTTGTTGGTGACGACGACGAACGGCGCCTTCTCGTCGATCGGCCGGCCCTGCCAGCGCAGGTTCACGATGCGGTGCGCATCCGGTGCCACCAGCGTGCCGCGCGGGTCGTAGCGCGCCGGCTGGGTGACGTCGATCTCGTAGCTGACGCCTTCGATCATGTCGAAGTTGTAGGGCACGTAGGCCTCATTGATCAGGTTCTGCTCGGGCGCGCCCGCGGGGTCGATGCGGTTGAACTGGCCGGCCGACATCTCGAGCCATTCGCGGACCTGGGCGCCGCTGAGCTTCACCGCCTTCACGGTGTTCGGGTAGATGTACAGCGAAGCCACGTTGCGCAGCGCGATCGGGCCGGCCGGCACGTCGGTGTAGTAGTTCCAGCCCATGCGCCCGCCGGACTTGAACGGCGCCGCGGCCGACAGCAGCGGCAGCGCGGCGTACTCGGTGCCCTTCAGCGCGGCCTGGGCATACGCCTGCTGCGCCTGCGCCACGACCTGCACCGAGGGGTCGTCGGCCACCAGCGCGAAGTAGCTGGTGATCGGTACCGGCGTGCGGGCCACCTCGGCGCGCATGTAGGCCACGGTGGCGGCATGTTCCTCGCCGACCAGCTGCGCCACCATCGGATCGGGTTCGACCAGCGGCTGGCGCTTCGCCCGGTCGTACACCGGGCGCAGGAAGGCGCGGCTGTCTTTCACCTGCCAGCGGCCGCTGCTGTCGTCGAGCACCAGGTCGATCAGGCCGAGGTGGCTGCCCCAGGCGCCGGGCATCACTGCCGGCACGCCGTTGATCGTGCCGCGCTCGAGGTTGACCTTGGGGTGCCTGGTGAAGAAGACGCCGGGGAACTCGCCATGCGAATGGCCGAACAGGATAGCGTCGATGCCCGGCACCTCGGCCAGCTGGCCGACCATGTTCTCGCCGAACAGGCCGGAGAGGCCGAACTCCAGGCCCGAGTGCGGGATCGCGACGACGAGGTCCGCGCCCTGGGCCCGGATCTCGGGCACCAGCCGGCGCGCGGTCTCGGCGATGTCGCGCACCCGCACCTGGCCCAGCAGGTTCGAGCGGTCCCACACCAGCACCTGCGGCGGCACGAAGCCGATAACGCCGATCTTGAGCGTGCGCTTCGCGCCGGTTTCGTCGGCAAACTCGCGCTGCAGGATCACGTAGGGCGTGAAGGCGTTCTTCAGCCGCTCGTCCGGCACGCCGGCCTCGGCCTGCATCACGTTGGCATTGACCACCGGGAACTTCGCGCCGGCGATGGCCTGGCGCAGGAAGGGCAGGCCGTAGTTGAACTCGTGGTTGCCGATGTTGCCGGCGTCGACGCCGAGGGCATTGAGCACCTTCTGCGCCGGGTGCACCTCGCCGGGCTTCAGCGGCTTGACGCGCGCCACCAGGTCGCCGAGCGGGTTGCCTTGGATCAGGTCGCCGTTGTCGAACAGCAGGCTGTTCTTCGCCTCGGCGCGCGCGGCCTTGATCAGCGTGACGGTGCGGGCCAGGCCGAATTCGTCGGTGGGCTTGTCGGCGTAGTAGTCGTACGCCAGCAGGTTCATGTGCAGGTCGGTGGTTTCCAGCAGGCGCAGCTTCAGCTCGGCCGCGGCCGCCGCCAAGGGCAGGGTCAGCAGCAGGGCCAGCAGCGGTGCGCGGCGCAGCGGGGGCAGGGCTAGGCGGGGCAGCAGGCGCATGGCGGGTGGGTGCTTTGGTGAGAGGGTCGAGCCGGCGTTATACCCGCGCCCGGCGTGTTTCCGGTGACGAGGCCCCGACGGCCTGCAGCACATGCTCGACGAAGCGCGCCAGTTTCGGCAGCTGGCGTCGATCGGACGGGTAGATCAGGTTCACCGCGCGCGGTGGCGGCAGGCAGTCGCGCAGCAGCGGCACCAGCCGGCCGGCGGCGATGTCGTCGGCCAGCAGCACCTCGGGCTGCAGCACCAGGCCCAGGCCGGCGAGCGCGGCGCGGCGCAGCCCCTCGCCCTGGTTGCACAGGAAGCGCGGTGATGCGGGCCAGCGCACCGCCTGCTCGCCGTCGTGCAGGGTCCACTCGTTGCGGCGCTGCCAGACGCCGTGGCTCAGGCACACGTGCTCGGCCAGCTCGGCGGCCCGGCGTGGCCTGCCATGGCGCTTCAGGTAGGCCGGCGCCCCGGCGATCACCATGCGGTAGGGCTGCAGCGGGCGCGCGACCAGGCTTTCGTCGTTGACGCGGCCGATGCGGATGGCTGCGTCCAGCCCCTCGCCGGTGAGATCGGCCACGCTGTCGGTGAGCTGCAGGTCCAGGCGCACCTGCGGGTGCTGACTCAGAAAGGACGCGGCCAGCGGCACGATGACCTGGCTGCCCAGCGTGACCGGCGCGCTGACGCGCAGCAGCCCCTGCGGCGCCTGCCGGCTGCGCTCGACCGCCGATTCGGCCCAGCGCACCTGTTCGAGCACGCGCTTGCAATCCTCGTGGTAGCTGCGGCCCACCTCGGTGAGGCTCTGGCGCCGGGTGCTGCGCTGGAGCAGCCGGGCGCCCAGGTGCGCTTCGAGCTGCTGGATGTGCTTGCCGACCATCACCGCCGAGAGGTCGAGCGCCTTCGCCGCCGCGGCAAAGCTGCCGGCGTCGACCACCGCGGCGAAGACTTCCATGCTGCGCAACCTGTCCATACGATTCCTAATAGTTGGTTCGGAGTGAGCGAATGCTTGGCTACTTTATGGCAAGGATGGTTGTCAAAACAATGGAGGCCTTCCCACCCACTTTCACGAAAGCCTTGAACATGAAGATCCTTCTCGTCGGCGCGAACGGCACCATCGGCCAGGCCGTTGCCCGCAACCTGGGCGCGCGGCATGAGCTGGTCACCGCCGGTCGCAGCAGCGGCCAGCACCGCGTCGATCTCGGCAGCGATGCCAGCGTCGCCGCGCTGCTGGAGACCGTCGGCCCGGTCGATGCCATCGTCAGCACCGCCGGTAACCTGCACTTCGGGCCGCTGGGCGAGATGACGGCCGAGCAGTTCAACATCGGCCTGCAGGACAAGCTGCTCGGCCAGGTGCGGCTGGCGCTGCGTGGCCAGCACGCGCTGCGCGATGGTGGCTCGATCACGCTGACCAGCGGCGTGCTGGCCATCGAGCCGATCCGCAACGGCGCCAATGCCACCGCGGTGAATGCGGCGATCGAGGCCTTTGCCGCCGCGGCCGCGATCGAGCTGCCGCGCGGCATCCGCCTCAACGTGGTCAGCCCGACGCTGCTGACCGAATCGCTCGGCGCCTACGGCCCGTATTTCCCGGGCTTCGAGACCGTGCCGGCCGAGCGCGTGGCGCTGGCCTTCCAGCGCAGCGTGGAAGGTGCGCAGAGCGGTCGTGTCTACCGCGTGATGTGAGCGTCACTTCTTGACGCCCCGGGCGGGCACGCGCTGCCGGCGCGTGGCCCGCTGCTCCAGGGCGCCCGCGGCCGCCGCCTTCAGCAGGCGCTGGAACGAGGGGCATTCGGCATGGCTGGGCGCGCGGCAGGCCACGGCGTGGCGCAGCCCCTCGCTCATCGCCTTGAAGCGCCGGATCATCCGGTCCAGTTCGTCGGCCTTGGCCGCGAGCATTTTGCGGTCGATGCTGACCCCGCCCTGGGGCGTGAACATCGCGCCGATCTCGTCCAACGAGAAGCCCGCGGCCTGGCCCAGCGCGATCAGCGCCAGCTGGTCCAGCACGGCGGGCGCGAACTGGCGGCGCAGGCTGTCGCTCTCCAGCGAACGGATCAGGCCCTTGCGCTCGTAGTAGCGCAGCGCGGACGCTGCAACGCCCGAGCGCTTGGCGACTTCCGAGATGTCCATTTGGCGCTTGACTTGAAGTTGACTTCAACTTCTATAGTGGCCGCAACACCTCGGATCGTCAAGTTGCAAGGAGCCGCTGATGCCGACCCCCCAAGTCCTCGTCCACGTTGCCGCCATCGGCGTTGGCGCCACAGCCGTGATGGATCTCTGGCTGCTGGCGCTGCGCCGAGCTGGCGTGCCGGTGGCCAGCATGGCGATGATCGGGCGCTGGGTCGGGCACATGGGGCGCGGCCGCTTCGCGCATCCCGCCATCGCGAAGGCCGAGCCGCTGCCCCACGAGGCGGGGCTGGGCTGGCTTGTCCACTATGCGGTGGGCATCGGCTTCGCGGGCCTGCTGGTGGCGCTGCACGGCCTGGGCTGGCTGCAGCAGCCCTCGGTGCTGCCCGCGCTGCTCACCGGCCTGGCCACCGTGGCGATGCCGCTGTGCGTGATGCAACCCGCGATGGGCGCGGGCTTCGCCTCGTCGAAGACGCCGGCGCCCCTGAAGAACATCGCGCGCAGCGTCGCCAACCACGCCGTGTTCGGCCTGGGCCTGTACCTCGCCGCCGTCCTGTTCGCCTGGATCGCGCGTTCGATCTGAGCTTTTCCGCCCCCACTTCAACCCAGGAGCTTCCATGAGCCAGCTGGCCATCATCTACCACAGTGCCCACGGGCACACCGAGCACATCGCGCGCCATGTGCTGCAAGGCGCCGCCGAGATCGAAGGCATCGAGGCGCGGCTGCTGCGTGCCGAGGACATGGCGCAACGGCCCGATGAACTGCTGCAGTACGACGGGCTGATCCTCGGCTCGCCGACCTACCTGGGCGGTGTGTCCGGGCCGTTCAAGTCCTTCATGGATGCCACGGGCCGGCTCTGGCGCACGCAAGCGCTCAAGGGCCGGCTGGCAGCCGGCTTCACGGTGTCGTCGCTGCCCTCGGGCGACAAGCAGTCGACGCTGCTGTCGATGTTCGTCTTCAGCATGCAGCACGGCATGCTGTGGGTCGGCAACCCGATCCTGCCCGAGCAGCACAGCGGCGTGCCCTACGAACAGGCCGCCAACCGGCTGGGCTCGTGGTCCGGGCTGATGGCGCAGGCCGGGCACGCGGCGCCGGCGGATTCGTTCGCGCCGGGCGATGTGAAGACCGCGCGGATGTTCGGGCGCCATTTCGCCGCCACCTTGCGGCGCGTCGGCGCACTCGAGGCGGCCCGGACAGTGGAGGCCTGAGGCCATGCTGCCCAGAAGACTCGCGCCGGCCCTGTTCGGGCTGATCCTCTCGGGGCTGATGTCGCTGCTGGTGTCGGGCATCTCGACCTACCGTGCGGCAGGCTGGGGCCCGGGCTTCGCCGCCCTGTGGGTCGGCGCCTGGCTCGCCGCCTGGCTGGTGGCCTTTCCGGTGGTGCTGGTGCTTGCGCCGCTGGCACGACGGGTGGTCGAAGCCTTGGTCGCCGACGGGCCGGGCAATCGCCCCGCCTGAGCGGGCCTTCAGTACAAGAAAAAGGCCCGCCGAGGCGGGCCTTTCGTCAGCGCGGCAGCGTTGCTCAGACCGTCACGGACTTCGCGGTCTCCGCGTATTCCTCGATCTGGTCGAAGTTCATGTAGCGGTACACGCTGGCGGCATCCTTGTTGATGATGCCCATCTCGGCGTGGTACTCGGCCACCGTCGGCAGCTTGCCCAGCTTGGAGGCGATGGCCGCCAGCTCGGCCGAGGCCAGGAAGACGTTGGTGTTCTTGCCCAGGCGGTTCGGGAAGTTGCGGGTGCTGGTGGAGACCACCGTCGCGCCTTCGCGCACCTGGGCCTGGTTGCCCATGCACAGGCTGCAGCCGGGCATCTCGGTGCGCGCACCGGCGGTGCCGAAGGCGGCGTAGTGGCCTTCCTTGATCAGCTCGCTCTGGTCCATCTTGGTCGGCGGCGCGACCCACAGCTTGACCGGGATGTCGCGCTGGCCGCCCAGCAGCTTGGCCGCGGCGCGGAAGTGGCCGATGTTGGTCATGCAGCTGCCGATGAAGGCCTCG
>CAZXLI010000061.1:0-28609 GCA_964641795.1 uncultured Bordetella sp.
GGTGTCGATCAAGGACCTGATCCTCACCAAAGGCTGGCCGACGCTGCGCGGCTCGCACACGATCGACGCCAACCAGCCCTGGGACGTCGATGCGCCAGCCACCGCGCGGCTGCGCGAGGCCGGCGCGGTGCTGCTGGGCAAGACCTGCACGCCGGAATTCGGCTGCAAGGGCGAGACCAATTCGCCGCGCACCGGCATCACGCGCAACCCCTGGGACCTGTCGCGCACGCCGGGCGGATCTTCCGGCGGCACCGCGGCGGCGGTGGCCGCGGGCCTGGGGCCGCTGTCGGTGGGCACCGACGGCGCCGGCTCGGTGCGCATTCCGGCGGCCTTCTGCGGCAACGTCGGGCTCAAGCCCAGCTTCGGGCGCGTGCCGGCGTACCCGCTGTCGCCCTTCGGCACGGTCGCGCACCTCGGCCCGCATGCGATGAGCGTGGCCGATGCGGCGCTGATGCTCACCGTGCTGAGCCAGCCCGATGCGCGCGACTGGACCTCGCTGCCGCCGGACGGGCGCGACTACCGCATCGGCCTCGAGGACGGCGTGCGCGGGCTGCGCATCGCCTACTCGCCGACCCTGGGCCATGCGAAGAACGTGCACCCCGAGGTGGCCGCCGCGGTCGAGCGCGCGGTGCAGGTGCTGGCCGCGCTCGGCGCCCATGTCGAGGCGGTCGACCCCGGCATCGAGGACCCGCTGGACATCACCACCGGCCTGTGGTTCGTCGGCGCGGCCACCGTCTGGGCCGGCCTGACGCCGCAGCAGCAGGCAGTCACCGACCCGGATTTCCGGGCCGAGGCCGAGCTCGGGCTGCGGTTGAGCGCCCTGCAGGTGCAGCAGCTGGCGCTGCGCCGCGGCGCCTTGGGCAGCCACCTGCGCCAGTTCATGCAGCGCTACGACCTGATCGCGACGCCATCGGTCGCGGTGCCCGCCTTCGAGGCGCGACCCGCCGGCCATTCGCCGATGGACCCGGTGGCGATGCTGGGCTGGACGCCGTTCTCCTACCCCTTCAACCTGTCGCAGCAGCCGGCGATCAGCCTGCCCTGCGGGCTGACGACGGACGGCCTGCCGATCGGCCTGCAGCTGGTGGGCCCGATGTTCGGCGACGCGCTGGTGCTGCGCGCGGCCCGGGCGTATGAAACTGCACACCCGGCGCCTCGCCCGCCGCTGGCGGCCCGGTAAAAGCGCTCAAGCCGAACGCGCGCCGGGCCGATCACGGTTGAGAGCTTCGCGGGTGGGTCTGCGTTGCGCGGGCATCCGGGCGGGAGCAGGGTTGGTCTTTCGGGCGAGTCAGAACCGGGCAGGGCAGCACCGCACATGGCCCTGGGGCGCCGCACTGCTGCTCGGCCTGGCCGTCACCGGCCTGCTGATGTGGTGGCTGCTGCGCGTGGCCTCGGCCCAGCTGCTCGAACGCGATGCCGAGCACACCGCGCTGGCCTGGGCTGACCTGGCCAGCGGCGCGGTCGAGGACCTGGAACCGCTGCTGGCCGGCGAACGCCTGAGCGCGGCCGCGCACCGCGACCTGCTGCGCCACCGGCGCGTGCAGGAGGTGTTCCGCTTCAAGCTGTTCGACCGCGAGGGCCGCCCGGTGCTGGTCTCGGACGACCTGGACCACCCGACGTCCGACGTGCCGCAGCAGAACACCATCGGCCACGGCGACGAGGCCTTGCGTGCCATGGTGCTGCACGGCCGCACGGTGGTCGAGCTGCACCGGAACACCGATGGCACGCGTCCCGCGGTCTACAGCGAGGCCTATGTGCCGATCAACCGCAACGGCCGCGTGATCGGCGTCGTCGAGGTCTACGTCGACCAGACCGAGCGCGAGCACCGCATCCGCTCGGCCTTCGGCACCGTGGCCGGCGCGGTGTTCGCGTTGCTTGGCCTGCTGGCTGCCGGTGCCGCCGCCTGGTGGCTGCAGCGTGCCCGCAGCGCCCACCGGGACGCTGAACGTGAGCGTTATCTCGCGCACCACGATGTGCTCAGCGGCCTGCTCAACCGCAGCAGTTTCAGCGAGGCCCTGGACGAGGCGGCCTGGCGTCAAGCGGGTGGCGGACCGGGCTTCGCGGTGCTGTGCGTGGACCTCGACCACTTCAAGGAAGTGAACGACGCGCAAGGCCATGCCGCCGGCGACCAGATGCTGCGCCTGGTGGGCGAACGCCTGCGCGACCTGGTGCGCCACGGCGACCGCGTCGCGCGGCTGGCCAGCGACGAGTTCGCGATCCTGCTCTGCGGGGTCAGCACGCCGGATGCGGTGGCCACGCTGGCGCAGCGGGTGATCGCGGCGCTGGCCGATCCGTTCCCGTTGCCGGGGGCCCAGGTGCACAGCGGCTGCAGCATCGGCGCGGCGATCCATGGCGTGGACGCGCAGTCCCCGGCCGAGCTGATGCACAAGGCCGACCTCGCGCTGGCGCGGGCCAAGGCCCTGGGTCGCGGCAGTTTCAGCTTCTACGACGCGGCGCTGGACCGCGAGCACGACAACCGCCGCCAGCTGGCCGCCGAGCTGCGCGCGGCCGTCGGCACGCCGCAGCTGAGCCTGCATTTCCAGCCGCTGTTCGGCGGCGCGGAAGGCCGGCAGTTGAGCGGCTACGAGGCGCTGCTGCGCTGGCGCCACCCGGTGCGCGGGCCGATATCGCCGGCCGAGTTCATTCCGCTGGCCGAGGAGACTGGCTGCATCGAGGCGCTGGGCCGCTGGGTGCTGCACAGCGCCTGCCGCACCGCCGCGGGCTGGCCGGGTGGGTTGACGGTGGCGGTCAATCTCTCGGCGGTGCAGTTCCGCCGGGGCGACCTGCTGGCCGACGTGCGCCAGGCGCTGGCCGAGTCGGGCCTGGCGCCGCAGCGGCTGGAGCTCGAGATCACCGAGTCGCTGCTGCTGCACAACACCGAAGCGGTGATGGCCATGCTCGACGACCTGGCCGCGATGGGCGTGCGCATCGCGATGGACGACTTCGGCACCGGCTATTCGAGCCTGGCCTATCTGTGGCGCTTCCCGTTCCACAAGGTCAAGATCGACCGCGCCTTCACGCAGCACCTGGACAGCGATCCGAAGGTGCAGCTCATCGTGCGCTCGATCATCTCGCTGGCGCATGCGCTGTCGATCCGGGTCAATGGCGAAGGCGTCGAGACGGCCGCGCAGCTGAAGCTGCTGCAGGCCCAGGGCTGCGACGAGTTCCAGGGCTTCCTGCTCGGACGCCCGCTGCCGGCAGAAGCGCTGCTGCACGAGGGTGTCGAGCCAGGCGTCGGCACGCAGACCCCACAATCCGGCCCATGGCCGATGGCGACGACAAGCAGCCTCCCGTAGACCTGCGTTCGCTGGCCGCGCTGCAGGCCCGCTTCGGCCCCAGCCTGCGCTGGTGGGCGCTGGTCACGGTGATGATCGGCAACATGGCCGCGGTGATGGCGGCCACGACGATCAACGTCGCGGTGCCGGCCATCAGCCACGTGTTCACCCTCGGGCCGCAGCAGGCCCAATGGCTGGCCACCGGCTTCATGGCGGCGATGACGATGTCGATGCTGGCCACACCCTGGCTGCTGCAGCGCTGGGGCTACCGGCGCAGCTACACCGCGATGCTGGCGCTGCTGGGCGCAGGCGGGCTGGCCGGCGGGCTGTCGTCCACCGTCGAGATGCTGCTGGCGATGCGCGTGGCGGAGGGCTTGGCCGCCGGCGTGCTGCAGACGATTCCGGGCGTGGTGATCATGCGCGCGTTCGCGCCGCACGAGCAGGGCCGGGCGATGGGGCTGTTCGGCTTCGGCACCGTGCTGGCGCCGGCCATCGGCCCCAGCGTGGGCGGCGTGCTGATCGAATGGTTCGGCTGGCGCGCGATCTTCTTCTTCGTGCTGCCGTTCTGCATCGTCGCCGCCGAGTTGGCGCGGCGCTACCTGCCGCACAGCGCGCCGGGCGGCGAGCCCATCGACCGCCGCGCGCCGCCGCCCGATGCCCTGAGCCTGGCGCTGCTGTCGGGCGCGCTGGCGGCCCTGCTCAACGGGCTGGTCGACCTGCAAGGCCGGCGTCCCTGGCTGGGCGTGGCGACGGTGGGGCTGGCGGTCGCGCTGATGGTGCTGTTCGTGCGCCGCCAGCGCCATGTGCCGGCGCCGCTGCTGCCGCTGGGGCTGTTCAAGCATCCGGTGTTCTCGGCCGCCGGCGTGGTGGCCTTCGTCTATGGCGCGGGCCTGTTCGGCTCCACCTACCTGCTGCCGGTGTTCATGCTGGTGGCGCTGGGCCTGCCGCCGTCGCAGGTGGGCGCCGTGCTGCTGCCGGCCGGGCTGGCGCTGGCACTGGCCATTCCGCTGGCCGGGCGCCTGGCCGACCGGCAGCCGGTGTACCTGGCCATCACCGGCGGGCTGGCGGTGATGGCGGTGTCCTTCGTGGGGATGCTGGGCATCGGCCGCGGCAGCGCGATCGGCTGGATCGTCGCCTGGGCGGTGCTCGGGCGCATCGGCCTGGGCTTCGTGATCCCTTCGCTGAACCTGGGGGCGATGCGCGGTCTGCCGCCGCCGCAGATTCCGGCCGGCGCCAGCACCGTGAACTTCCTGCGCCAGCTGGGCGGGGCCATCGGCGTCAACCTGGTGGGCATCATGCTCGGCTGGCGCGAGCAGGCCTACGCCGGCCTGGGGCCCGAGGGCGTGCTGCGCGCCTTCCACGAGGTGTTCGTGCTGATGGCGCTGCTGACGCTGGCGGCCGCCATCGCGGCGTGGCGCATGCGGCCGGCCGGCAAGGTGCCACCTTCCGCTATCGCATGAAATGAGCGGCCATTTTCAACGTAGCGCGCTGCGACGTGCCTGCAGGAACTCGCGCACCGCCGGGTCCGCCTCCAGGCCGATCGCCTGCGCATAGGCCGCGTCGGCGCCGGCCAGGTCGCCCAACTGGGTCAGCAGCTGCGCGCGGGCGGCCCACCAGGGCTGGTACTGCGCCAGGCGGGGGTCGCCGGCCAGCGCGTCCAGCAGGGCCAGGGCTGCGGCCGGGCCCTGCGTCTCGGCACGGGCCATCGCCCGGTTGAGCGCCACCACCGGCGAGCCGGTGAGTGCGTGCAAGGCGTCGTACAGCGCCTCGATCGCCGGCCAGTCGGCGCGGCCCTCGCGGCGGCGCACCGCGTGGGCCGACTGGATCGCCGCCTCCAGCTGGTAGCGGCCCGGCGCGCGCAGCGCGGCGGCGCGGTGCAGCAGCGCCTCGGCCTCGTCGATCATCGCGGCCTCCCAACGGGCGGGGTCCTGCGCGGCCAGCGGCACGTAGCGGCCCTGCGCGTCGCGGCGTGCCTCGCGCCGGGCGTGGCTGTGCAGCATCAGCGCCAGCAGGCCCAATGCCTCCGGCTCGCCCGGCAGCAGCGAAGCGGCCAGCGCGCCGAGCCAGATGGCCTCCTCGGCCAGGTTGCGGCGGCGCAGGTCGGTGCCGGCCGGGTCGGCCCAGCCCTCGGCGTAGGCGGCGTAGATGGCCTCGAGCACCGCATCGAGCCGCTCGTGCAGCTCATCGTGCCCCGGTACCTGCAGCGGAATGCCGGCCTGGCGGATGCGCGCCTTCGCGCGCACCAGCCGCTGGCCCATCGTCGCCGGCGCCACCAGGAAGGCCGAGGCCACCGCGGCGGCGTCGAAGCCGAGGATCACCTGCAGCATCAGCGGCGCGCGCACGCTGCGTTCGATGGCCGGATGGGTGCAGGCGAACATCAGCGCCAGGCGTTCGTCGGGAATGGCCGAGGCGTCCGGTGCGCCGTCGTCCAGCTCGGCCAGCCACTGCAGCTGCAGCGCGGTGGCGTCCTGGCCGCGCTGCAGGCGCTGGGCGTCGATCAGCTTGCGCCGGGCCACCGTCAGCAGCCAGGCTTCGGGCACGTCGGGAATGCCATCCACCGGCCAGCGCTGCAGGGCCGTGGCGAAGGCCTCGGACAAGGCGTCCTCGGCCCCGGCCACGTCGCGCGTGCGCGCGGCCAGGAACGCGATCAGCTTGCCGTAGCTGCGGCGGGCGACGCCTTCGGCGGTGCGCTGGGCTTCCACCGGCACGGCGCCGCGTCAGCCTTCCATCGGCCAGATCGGCCGCACTTCGATCGTGCCGTGGCTGGCGCCCGGGCAGCGCGCGGCCCAGGCGATGGCCTGGTCGAGGTCGGGGGCCTCGATCAGGTAGTAGCCGCCGAGCTGCTCCTTGGTGTCGGCATAGGGGCCGTCCAGCACCTCGGTCTTGCCGGCCTTGACGCGCACGGTCGTGGCCGTCGTCGTCGGCTTCAGGCGTTCGCCACCGGCCATCACGCCGGCTTGCACCAGCGCCTGCGTGTAGGCGCCATAGGCGGCGTGCTGGGCCGCGCCGTCGGCCGGGGTCATCGCCGCGTAGGCTTTCTCGTTCGAGAAGATCATCAGCATGTACTTCATGGGAGGCTCCATCGGGGGTAGGGTGGTGCCGGTTCGGAAATGATCCCGGCATGTCAATGACGCGATGGCCGACTGTCCTTCGACACCGGGCTTGAAAAAAATCACAAGGGCCTCCGGCATTGTGGCCATCGCATGGGGTCGGCGCACCACAAGCGCTACGATGTTCCATGGCAGCCGCAGCCTGCACAGGGGTGGTGGCTGCGGGCGCGAAGGACGAGCGAGGAAGCGGGTGTGATTCAGAAGGTGCTGGCCACGATCGGCCTGGTGATCTGCCTGGTGATGCTGGTGCGCATGACGCTGGCGCCGCGCCGCCGGCAGGCCTTCGATGCCGCCTGGCGACGGGCCACGCACGGCCTTTACGACACCGCGCAGCGCCTGCTGCACTGGCGCCCCGCCGCCCGCAAGAACGCCGCCCGCGCCGCCGAGGAGGCGATCGAGCGCGCGCGCCGCCAGGCGGTCGACCGCGAAGGCAATGTCTACCGGCCCAAGTCCTTCAAGGGGCCGCGCAAGCCGCATTGATTTCGCCCCCCCGGAGCGCCTGCGGCGGCCTTCGGCCCAGGACGGTTCTTCGAGCCGTCCGTTCGCCAGGCGCAGAAGGTCCCCCGGACCTTCTGCGTCCGGGCTCCCCCCCCCAGGGGGCCACGCCGGTGGCCCGGCGGAGCCGGATCCCCGGCGTGTGCTTGGCCCGAGACCGGCTCATGCGGCGCCCGTGCCATATCGGCGCCATGGAGAACTGGAATCACTCCTCCGTCCGGTGCGGCACACTGACCGGCTGTGCTGCTGACGACTGAGGACATGGCGATGGGACCGCTGGCCGGATTGCGCGTGATCGAACTGGCCAGCATCGGCCCCGGGCCGATGTGCGCGATGCTGCTGGCCGACCAGGGCGCGCAGGTCATCCGCATCGACCGGCTCGAGCCCAGCGGCCTGGGCGTGCCGGTGGACACGCGCTTCGATGTCACCGGCCGCGGCCGGCAGTCGGTGGCGATCGACCTGCGCCAGGCCGAGGGGCGCGACACCGCGCTGCGCCTGATCGACCGGGCCGACGTGCTGATCGAAGGCTGGCGCCCCGGCGTGGCCGAGCGCCTGGGCCTGGGGCCCGAGGCCTGCCACGCGCGCAACCCGGGGCTGGTGTACGGCCGCATGACCGGCTTCGGCCAGAGCGGTCCGCTGGCCAGCGCCGCCGGCCACGACCTGAACTACAGCGCGCGCACCGGCGCGCTGCATGCCATCGGTGCGGCCGGCCACTCGCTGCCGCCGCTGAACCTGGTCGGCGACTACGGCGGCGGTGCGCTGTACCTGGCCTTCGGGCTGATGGCCGCGCTCTACGAACGCCAGGCTTCAGGCCGTGGCCAGGTGGTGGATGCGGCGATGGTCGACGGCGCCTCATCGCTGCTGTCCATCTTCCATGGCCTGGCCGCCGCCGGGCAGTGGGACCCGCGGCGGCGCCAGGCCAACCTGCTCGACGGCGGCGCGCCGTTCTATGCCTGCTACGACACCGCCGACGGCCTGCAGGTCAGCCTGGCCGCGCTGGAGCCGAAGTTCTTTGCCGAGTTCGTGCGCCTGAGCGGGCTCGACCCCGCCTTTGTGCCGCGCCAGTACGACCGCCGCCACTGGCCGGCGCTGCGCGAGGCCATCGCCACGCTGCTGCGCAGCCGCACGCGCGCCGAGTGGTGTGCGCTGCTCGAAGGCAGCGACGCCTGCTTCGCGCCGGTGCTCACGCTGCAGGAAGCTGCGCAGCACCCGCACGCCACGGCGCGCGGCGGCTTCGTCGACCTGGGTGGCGTGGTGCAGCCGGCGCCCGCGCCGCGCTTCTCGCGCAGCCAGGCCGGGCCGCCGGGCCCACCGGTGCCGCCCGGCGCCGACACCGGGCGGGTGCTGGCCGAGGCCGGCTTTTCGCCGCAGGACATCGAGGCACTGCGCGCCAGCGGTGCCATTGCAGGAGCCAGTGCATGACGACCCCGAGTTCACCGGCTGCCGCGGTCGCGCGGCAGGCCGCTTCGCTGATCGTGCTGCGCGACAGTGCGCGCGGCCCGGAAGTGTTGATGCTGCGCCGGGCCGAGAAGCCGGGCGACCAGAACAGCGGCGCCACCGTCTTCCCCGGCGGCCTGCTCGACCCCGGTGACGCGGCCAGCTACGGCCTGTGCGACGGTCTCGACGATGCGCAGGCCAGCGCCCGCCTGGGCCTGCCGGCCAACGGCCTGAACTACTGGATCGCCGCGGTGCGCGAGTGCTTCGAGGAGGCCGGCCTGCTGTTCGCCACCGATGCGCAGGGCCGCACCGTGGCGCTCGACCATCGGCCGGCCGACACCGTGCTCGCGATGCGCCACGCGCTGCATGCCAACCAGATCGGCATGGCCGAGGTCTGCACGCAGCTGGGCGTGCGCATCGACGTCGGCGCGCTGGCCTACTACAGCCACTGGCTCACGCCCAAGGGCATGCCGAAGATCTTCGACACCCGCTTCTTCATCGCCCGTGCGCCGGCCGGCCAGGTGCCGCAGCATGACGCGAAGGAGACGGTCGAGCTGCTGTGGATCACGCCGGCCGAGGCGCTGGACCCGGCGCGCGGCCTGAAGCTGGTGAACGTGACCAGCGTGACGCTGAAGGCGCTGAGCGCCTTCGCCACCGCGCAGGCGGCGATCGATGCCGCGCGCGCGCAGGCCGAGGTGCCGCTGATCCGCCCGCGCCTGGCCACCACGCCCAAGGGCAAGCGGCCGATCATGCCGGGCGACTGGGCCTTTGCCGAAGTGGGCCGGCTCGACCCCGAAGGCCAGGGCCATGTCTCGACCGAGCTGGCGCCGGGTGTGCCGGTGTGGCTGTCGCCGCGCATCTTGCGTGTGACGGCACCGAACGGCAGCATGATGACCGGCCCCGGCACCAACAGCTATTTCGTCGGCGCGCCGGGCGGCGACGACTGGACGCTGATCGACCCCGGCCCCGATGACGCGGCCCACGTGCAGGCGCTGATCGCCGCGGCCCCCGGCAAGGTCAGCCGCATCCTCGTCACCCACACCCACAAGGACCATTCGCCGGCCACCGCCGCGCTGCAGGCCGCCACCGGCGCGCGCACCCATGGCCGCGTGGCCGACCATCCCGAATGGCAGGACACCGCGTTCCAGCCCGACCGGGTGCTGGCCGACGGCGAGCGCCTGGCGCTGGGCGAGGGCGTCACGCTGCGCGTGCTGCACACGCCGGGCCACGCCAGCAACCACCTGTGCTACCTGCTCGAGGAAGAGAAGCTGCTGTTCACCGGCGACCACATCATGCAGGGCTCGACGGTGGTGATCAATCCGCCGGACGGCGACATGGCGGTGTACCTGGCCTCGCTGCGCCGCCTGCTCGACGAAGACCTCGACTGGCTGGCCCCCGGCCACGGCTTCCTGATCGACCAGCCGCATGCGGCGGTGAAGAAGCTCGTCGCCCACCGGCTGCAGCGCGAGGCCAAGGTGCTGGCCGCGCTGCAGTCACAAGCACCCGGCCCGGCCACCGAGCCGGCGCTGCTGGCGCAGGTGTATGCCGACACGCCGGCGCACCTGCACGGCGTCGCGCTGCGCTCGCTGCGGGCGCATCTGCACAAGCTGCGCAGCGATGGCATTGCGGCGGGCGATGCGGTGGAGGGATGGCGTCTGAAGTGAGCGGCCGGTCCCGGCGCGCCCGATCGCCCGCTCACTGCCGGCCGAGGTAGGCCTGCCAGCTGGCCGCGGCCTGCGCAGGGTCGTCGCAGCGGCGCAGCCAGACGATGAACTCGAGGTCGTTGCGCAGCGTCGGCTGCAGCCGCTCGCAGCGGAAGGGCAGCAGGCCCTCGGCGGCCAGCACCGCGCACAGCTGGACCAGCGACTCCGGCGTGAAGGTCCAGCAATGCACGTCGTGGTAGCGGTCGTGGGTCTCGGCATCGTGTGCCAGGTCCAGCGCGCCGCGCAGCGTGTGGCCATGCTGCAGGCGGCTGCGGTCGAGGGTGCCTGCCCAGGCTTCGGTGGTGTCCACCTGCACCACATTCAGCGCGTAGTCCAGGATCTGGCGCGCGCTGGGTCTTCGGCGCCGGCAGACATGGGCCTCGCACACGTCGGCCAGTGACGACGGCTGGCGCAGCAGGTCGAAGCAATAACGCTTGTCCGGCACGGCCAGCCGCAGTGCGCCATCGGAGCGCAGCACCTCATGGATTTCATGCAGCCAGCCGATCAGGTCCGGCACATGCTCGATGACATGCGAGGCGACGACGAAATCCAGTGGCTCGCCGGACAGTGCCAGCTGCTGGGCGAGGGCGCTGCGGTCGATGGCCTGGCGCAGGCTGGCTTCGCCCCACACCGCATCGACATGCAGGGCGTCGATCGTCACGAAGGGGTCGCCGCGCCACTTGGCCTGCAGGGCCTCCGTGTCGCAGTGGTCGACGTAGAACACCGCACCACCACGCAGCGCGTCCTTGGGCACCAGTGCGCGGTGCAGCGGGCCGATCTCGGCGCCGAGCCGCGCGCGCGCACCGGCCGGGGTGAGCAGGTCGCCCAGGATGCGTTGCTGTCGATCCACGCAGTTCTCCCTTGCGTCAGGCCTGGTGCCGAAACCCGAGGGCTTGCGCGATCTCGGTGTGTCGTCCATCCGGGCCGTGTTGTGCCAGTGCGTCGGCGCGGGCGGCCTCGGCCATCCGCGCGTAGCCCTCGCGCTGGGCCAGCGCCTGGTCCAGCATGCGTTCCCACTCGTGGGCCCGGGCCAGCAGGCCGGTGTGGCCATGGCGAATGGCCGCCGCGTAATTGAACGATGGCGACGCGATGCTGACCGTGCCCACCGCCGCTGCCTCGAAGTACTTCAGCGCGGACTTGCTGTCGGTGAACGCATTGGCCTGCAGCGGCATCAGGTTGTACTCGACGCTGCCGATCAGGTGCTGCAGGTTCACGAAGTCGTGCATCGGCTGGCGATCGATGCGTGCGGCCCAGCGTTGAAGCGCGGGGCCCGGCTCGATGTAGCCGACCATCAACAGGCGCACGCGCGGGTCGCGTTCCATCAACCGGCACAGCGCCGGTTCGACGATGGCGAAGTCATGCTGGTGCGACGGCGAGCCGCTGAAGTAGCCGAACACGATGGCATCGTCGCCGCGGAAGTGCCGGGTCTGCTTCTCCTCGAACACGGCGGCCGAGAGGGTCAGCTGCGCCTGGTTCATGAAGTTCGGCACCACCGTCACCTCGTGCCCGGTGAAGTCGCGCAACAGGCGCGCCAGGTGGTCATTGGTCGTGATCGATCCATCGCAGCGCTTGGCGGTGGCGCCCAGGCTGGCCATCATCGAGAACCAGAAGCGCCAGAACTCGGGTTGGCGCTTGTCGACGCACAGCGTGTCCATCAGCAGGTGCGTGAAATCGGTGTTGAAGACGAAGTCGTCGATGTCGAACAGCACCCGCTTGCCGCGCGAGCGGAAGCGCGCCATCAGCGCGGCCAGGCCGTGGTCGTAGCCTTCGCGGCAGACCACCAGCACGTCGGCAAGCTCGGCAATCTCCTCGAGGTGGTCCAGGTCGTGGCGAAAGAAGTAGCCGCCGCGCACGGCATCGTCGGGCGAGCGTTCGAGCGCCTGCACCATGTTGTAGGCGCGGTAGCGGAAGGTGCTGCTGTCCGGCTTGCCATAGAAGTACGCCACGCGCTGGCGGCCGCGGGCCATGGCCGCCAGGCGTTCGGGCAGCGGCTGGTGCCAGGGGTCGGCATAGGCGACCTTCGGGGTGCTGAGCCGGATCATCGCGCCGGGCCCTCCGGCGAGGCCGATGGCCAGCGCTCGATGCGCAGCGCAAGGTCAGGCGGGCAACCGGGTACCTCGGCCGGCTCGGCGTCAGCGCTCAGCAGTCGTATGCCGGCATGGCAGCGCAGCACGCGCAGCAGCGCGTCGTCGGGTGGTTCGTCACTGTCCATCCAGTGCAGCAGCTGCGAGGCCTCGACGCTGGCCAGCGCCGAGCCCAGGTTGCGTGCCGATGCGGTGACGATGGGCTCGTCGTGCAATCGGTCGAATTCGGCCGACGGGTCGTTCCATGGCGCATGGCAGAGCACGCTGTCCTGCTGCAGTTCGAGGCCCAGGTGCTGCAGCAGACGGTCCAGCGCAGCGCCATCCGGCGGCGCGAGCCGGCCGATCACGCGCAGCCGGGCGCGGCGCTCGTTGGCCATCGTCACCGCGGCTTGCACCAGCGGGGCGAGCTGCTGCGCATCGTGTTCGTCGAGCAGGCGATCGAGCAGCAGGCTGATGCGGCGCTCGCCGTGCGGTGGCAGCAGGTAGAGATTCAGCGGCGCGAAGGCTTCGGCGCCACGTCCGTCGAGGGCCGTCGGGGCCAGGTCGCAGGGCTCGGGCGTTGCGGGCCCGACAGCCGCTGCCGCGCTGGCGCCTGGCGATGGCGCCGGTGCGAGCTCGGGCCGGCGGGTCGGGGCGGGCTTGGCCCGCGCGGCGCGCCATCGCAGCCGCCAGTCGCCCAGCGCGCGCAGCGGGGCGGTGAGGCGCCAGCTGCTGCTTTGCAGCAGCGCCTGGCGTTCCTGTGCCAGGCGTTCGGCGCGTTGCATGTGGCGCGCCAGCAGATGTTCGACCTCGGCCAGCCGGCGCCGGCCCTCGTCCAGCTGGCGGGCCTGCTCTGCCGATGCGGCCACCTGCTGCGCGAGTTCCACCTGCTGCCTTTGCAGCTGTTGCGCCTGGACGGCGATCAGGCCTTGTTGCTGCTGCAGCAGATCGAGCTGGCGTTCGGCCTGGCCGCGCTGCTGGGCCAGCTGCGTTTCGCCGGCCGCGAGCTGCTGCCGGCTGTGCTGCAGCCGCTGCTCGAGTTCGGCATGCGACCACACGCGTTCCATCACGCCGCTCAGCTGCGCCGGCGTCCAGCGCGCCATCCACTTGCGGTAGATCTGCTGGCTGGCCGCGCCCTGGGGCCCACCGTCCCGGTGCACGCCGGAACTGTCGTGGATGCGGTAGACCGCTGACACGCCGGGCCGGTGCACGAAGACCGTGCGCTGGGCCAGCTGCAGCCAGAAATCCCAGTCTTCGTAGTGGTCCAGTGTTTCATCGAAGCGGCAGCCCTCATCGAGCAGCGCGCGGCTGAACAGCACGGCATGGATGGGCGTCAGGTTGCCGGCCAACTGGCGCACGCTGTCGAAGGGCAGGTCGAAGGCCTGGCCCTGCGGCTGGCCCTGCGCGTCGACCAGGGCCACGCCGGTGTAGGCCGCCCGGGCCGCCGGATGGGCCTTCAGCGTCTCCAACAGGCCCGCCAGGTGGTCCGGCATCAACCAGTCGTCATCGTCCAGGAACAGCAGGTACTCGCCACGCGCCGCATCGAGTGCGCGGTTGGCTGCTGCGCTGCGCGGCACGGCCTCGGTGGTCCCGATCAGGCGCACGGGCACCTGGCCCAGGCGCGGCGGCAGCGGCGGATGTTCATTGCGAACCGCCACCACCACCAGCTCAATGTCGGTCAGCGTCTGCAGGGCCACCGAGTCGAGCGCCTGCTGCAGTTCCGCGCGGCCCAGGCTGCGCACCAGCACCGACACCCGCGGCCGGTCCCGCAGGGCGGGGTCGGCATCGGTGCCAGCCTCCGGCAAAAGAAACGCTTCGCTCAGGCGCATGGTGCCCATGGCCCGACGCGGTCTTGGCAGGCCATCGTCAGCTTCCCTGATGTGTTATGTGATCGGCCGCAGTCGTCACCGCCGCCGGCCCGGGCATCTTAGGTCAGGGAAGATGGCCGCGTGTGATGGCCGTCACGCCGCGGCTGTCACGGCCGCGTGTGTGCAGCCCACATGCATGCCCGCGCCGGGCGCTGGCGCTCGCGCTGGGATGAAGCCATTGGGTGGCCCGGTGGATCGAACGCACCCGCGAACCGGGGGGCGCAGCGTCGCGCGGGGGATCAGGAATCGCTAACATTGATCGAGAGCCATCCCGCAGGTGGATGGCCGTCGACAGGGAGGACTCCATGGACATTCGTCGCGCCGTGAACCGGGCGTGCGCCGGACTATCTTTGTTACTCGGCTGCAGCCTCGCGCTGGCCCAGCAGACCGGAACTTACCGAGCCGTCGCACCCGACGGGCAGTCGGTGCAGTTCTCCGTCGTGCCGGCTGACACGAATGGTGGCCTCGCGGTCACCGACATCCAACTGGGGCTGGTGCTGCCCTGTGAAGAGACCGGAACCTTCGGCTCCATGTTGCTTGGGGCGAGCCCGATGGCTGCCGTCGGGCCGCGAGGCGGCTTTCGCTTCCGGGTCGCCGCCCCGTTCTTTGCAGCCGAATTCGATGGCGTGCTGGGCTCCGGCGGCAAGGCCGTCGTCGTCAGTTCGGGCGTATTGCCGGGCGTGAAGTCCGCCGAGCCCCATGAGGCAGAAACCTGCGTGGCGCCGCCAACGCGTTGGACGGCTTCGCTGCAGGCGTCGCAGCGGCCTGCAGCGGTGCCGGCCGGTGCGCAGTGGGTGGCCGACATCCAGGTGGACGGCCAGGGCCGAGTTCTCCGCCAGACGCTGCGCGGCAAGCCCTGAATCCGAAGACCTCACGCATTCACCGGGGAGTGAACATGAAGAACAGATTCGAGCCAGTGCTCGCGCTGCTGGCGGCCACGGCCCTGTCGGGCTTCGCAGCATCCGCCGCCCAGGCGCAGGTGCCGGGCACCTATGCGGGCGTCACCTCACAGGGCAAATCCGTCGAGGTCGTGATTGGCACGGGCCCGGACGGCGTCACGCCTCAGCTGATCTCGAGCCTCATCTACTACGACCTGCAGTGCGAGGTCACCGGGCGGCCGGCGAGCTGGAACTTCGGGGTCGGCGGGCCGATACCGCTGAGTGCCTCCCAGGGCTTTTCGTTCGAGTCGAACAGCCTCACGATTCGCACGTCCTATGCCGGCGGCTTGCAGGCCAACGGCAGCTTCGCCGGGACGCTGCAGTCGATCAGCGCCTTGCTGGTCAATGACAAGGCGCCTTTCGTGGCCGAGCGCTGCTCGCTGGCGGCGCCGGTGACCTGGGTCGCCACCTTCGTGGGCACGGCTGCTACCGGCGCGGCGGTCGTCCCGCGCTCGACCAACAGCCTGGCCATCGAGGTCGATCGCAAGGGCCGCGTCGTTCGCCAGTCGATCGAACAGCGCTAGGCGTTGCCGGTCCGCTCGGACGGGCGCGCCTTCAGTCCATCCCGGCCAGCAACGCCGCGTTGCCGCCGGCGGCCGCGGTGTTGATCGTCAGCGTCTGCTCGGCGCAGAAGCGGTACAGGTAGTGCGGCCCACCGGCCTTGGGGCCGGTGCCCGACAGGCCTTCGCCGCCGAAGGGCTGCACGCCGACCACCGCGCCGATCATGTTGCGGTTGACGTAGATGTTGCCGACCTTGGCCTGCGCGGCGATGCGCGTGGCGCGGCTGTCGATGCGGGTCTGGATGCCCAGCGTCAGGCCGTAGCGCAGGGCGTTGATGCGCTTGACCAGCGTGTCCACGTCGCCGCTCCAGCGCACCACGTGCAGCACCGGGCCGAAGACCTCCTCGCGCAGGTCCTCCACCTGCTTCAGCTCGAAGGCCGCCGGGGCGATGTGGGTGGCGGCGAAGCGCGGGTCCATCGTGGCGCGGCCGATCAGCGTGGCCTCGCGCTCAAGCCGGGCGACGTGGCGCGTGAGGTTGGCATGCGCCTCGGCATCGATCACGGGGCCGACGTCGGTGGCGATGTCGGCGGCGTCACCGACGCGCAATTCCTGCATCGCGCCGCGCAGCATCGCGATCACGCCCTCGGCAATGCTCTCGTGCACGCACAGCAGGCGCAGCGCCGAGCAGCGCTGGCCGGCCGAGCGGAAGGCGCTCTGCACCACCGCGTCGATCACCTGCTCGGGCAGCGCGCTCGAATCGACCACCATCGCGTTCAGGCCGCCGGTCTCGGCGATCCGCGGCACGATCGCGCCGTCGCTCGCGGCCAGCGTGCGCTGGCTGATCTTGGCCACCTGCGCCGAGCCGGTCAAGCACACGCCCGCGGTGGCCGGGTGCGCCACCAGCGCCGCGCCCACGGTCTCGCCGGGGCCGTGCAGCAGGCACAGCGCGTCGGTGGGCAGGCCGGCCTCGTGCAGCAGGGCGACGAAGGCCTGCGCGACGGCCGGCGTCTGCTCGGCCGGCTTGGCGGCGACGGCGTTGCCGGCCACCAGCGCGGCCACCACCTGGCCGGCGAAGATGGCCAGCGGGAAGTTCCACGGCGAGATGCAGACGAACACGCCGCGGCCGTGCAGGCGCAGCTCGTTGCTCTCGCCGGTGGGGCCGGGCAGCGCGATCGGTGCCAGCCGGCTCTCGGCCTGTTCGGCGTAATAACGGCAGAAGTCCACGGCCTCGCGCACTTCGGCGATGCAGTCGCCCAGCGTCTTGCCGGCCTCGCGCACCAGCAGGCCGCAGTACTCGGCCAGCCGCGCGTCCAGCAGGTCGCCGGCGCGGCGGATGACCGCGGCACGCTCGGCCACCGGGCGCGCGCTCCAGGCATCGAAGCCGCGTTCGAGCATCGTCATCGCTTGGCGCACCGCGCCGTCGTCGGCCAGCGGCACGGCGGCGATGCGGGCGGCCTGTACCGCGGTCTGCAGCGGCAGGCGCTGCTCGGGCACCGTGAGGTCGGCGCCGGTGGAGTTGGCCCGGCCTTCGCCGTACAGCATCGCCGGCGCAGGCTGGCCCGGCGCTTCGGCCGGCTGCAGCGGCGAGTGCAGCAGCTCGGTCACCGGCACCTCGGCATCGGCCAGCTGGTGCACAAAGGACGAATTGGCGCCGTTCTCGAGCAGGCGGCGCACCAGGTAGGCCAGCAGGTCGCGGTGCTCGCCGACGGGCGCGTAGATGCGCAGCGCCAGCTCGGGCATCACTGCCATCACCTCGCGGTACACGCCTTCGCCCATGCCGTGCAGGCGCTGCATCTCGAAGCGCGCGCCGTGCTGACGCGCCATTTGGACGATAGCAGCAACGGTGCCGGCATTGTGCGTGGCGAACTGCGGCAGGATCTGCGCGTGGTGCTCGAGCAGGCGCTGCGCGCAGGCGAGGTAGGAGATGTCGGTGTGGTGCTTGTGCGTGAACACCGGGTAGCCCGTGAGGCCCAGCTCCTGCGCGCGCTTGATCTCGCCGTCCCAGTAGGCGCCCTTGACCAGCCGCACCATCAGCCGCAGCGAGCGGCGGCGCGCGATCTCGGCCACCGCGTCGATCATCTCGTAGGCCCGTGTCTGGTAGGACTGGATCGCCAGGCCGAAACCGGTCCAGGCCGGCGCGTGGGCCTGCACATGCGCGGCCAGGCGGTCGAACACCACCAGCGAGAGTTCGAGCCGTTCGCTCTCCTCGGCGTCGATGGTCAGGTTGATGTCGGCACGCGCGGCGGCGTCGATCAGGCCGGTGACGCGCGGCACCAGCTCGGCCAGCACGCGTTCGAGCTGCGCATCTTCATAGCGCGGGTGCAGCGCGGAGAGCTTGATCGAGATGCCGTCGCGCTCGGCCGGGCCCTGGCCCTGCGTGGCCTCGGCGATCGCGCCGATCGCGTTCTGGTAGGCGGCCAGGTAGCGCTGCGCGTCATGGTCGGTGCGTGCGCCTTCGCCCAGCATGTCGAAGCTGAAGCGCAGGCGCGGCTGCTCCTTGCGCTGCGAGCGCGCCTCGCCCAGCGCCTCGCCGATGTGGCGCCCCAGCACGAACTGCCGGCCCAGCAGCTGGATCGCACGCACCGTGGCGCCGACGACGGTCTGCGCGCCCAGGCGCTCCAGCAGGCCGGGCTTGCTGCCGGCGTCGTCGGGCAGCAGCCGCTTGGCCAGGCCGATCGCACTGGCCGACAGGCTGCTCAGCATCTTGTGCTGCGAGCCTTCTGCACCGCCGTTGCTGAAATCGGCGCGGCCGAGCTGATCAGCCGTCAGGGCGATGGCGGTCTCGGCATCGGGCACACGCAGCAGCGCTTCAGCCAGGCGCATCAACGCCAGCCCTTCGGCGCTGGAGATCGGGTACTCGCGCAGCAGCGATTCCATGGCCCAGAACGGCGCCGGCTTGTCGCGTACCGCCTGCACCCAGGGCGCCGCGGCATCGAGGACCGCGGGCCAATTCAAGCGCCCCTGCAGGCTGGCCAGCAGGCGCTGGACCACGGCCAGCTCGGGGCGACACGGGGCGGGCAGGCGGGAGGCGGCGATCGGCATGGCGGGCTTTCGGCAACGTCGACTGAGAATGTGCGAAGCGTATTCCTCGCATCGCCGCAGATGTTGCGGATTTCTGGGTCTCTAGCCGACAGAAATCCAGCCGCCCGCTCAGCCCGGCGGCCGCCGCGGCAGCGTGCCAGCGTGCTCGCCGACGGCCCAGAACAGCGCGGTCATCATGCGCAGGCCCTCGTGCATCAGCGGCGCCAGCACATGTTCGTTCGGCGCATGCTGCGAGCATGCCGGGTACGAATGCGGCACCCACACGGTGGGCAGGCCCAGGATGTCGGCGAACACGTCGTTCGGCAGCGAGCCGCCCAGGTTCGGCAGCAGCGCGGGTGCGCGGCCGGTGGTGTCGGCCAGCGTCTGCATCGCCAGCCGCACCCAGGCGTTGTCGGGGTCGAGCCGGGTGGCGGCCATCACCACCGGCTCGCTGACCTGGATGTCGCCGAATCCTTCGCGTGCCAGGTGCGCCTGCACATGCTCGCGCAAGCGCGCGGCATCGGTGCCGACGACGAAGCGCAGTTGCAGCGTGGCCCGGGCCTGCGGCGGGATCGCGTTGACCGGCTGCGCCGGGTTGCCGCAGCCCATCGCCAGCACTTCCAGCGTGTTCCAGCCGAACACGCGCTCGGCCGGCGTCAGCCCGGGCTCGCCCCAGGCGGTGTCGATCGCCGGGTCGCCGGGGCCGCCGCCGACCTCGATGTCGGCCAGCGCCGCGCGCACCGCCGCGGGAATCGGTGGCGGGCGCAAGCCCTGCACGCGGATGCAGCCCTGGCCGTCGACCAGGCTGTGGATCGCCGCGGCCAGCACGGTGCCGGGGTTGCGCAGCAGCCCGCCCCAGTTGCCCGAATGGTGGCCGCCAGCACGCAAAGTGAGCGTCAGGTCGAAGTTCGCGACGCCGCGCGAGCCCAGGAACACGGTGGGCCGGTCGGCGCGCAGCCGGGGTCCGTCGCTGGCGATCAGCGCGTCGGCCGCCAGCAGGCCGCGCTGCTGCGCGCAGAACTCGGCCAGGCCGGGCGAGCCGGTCTCTTCGGCCATCTCGAGCAGCCACTTCAGGTTGAAGCCCAGCCGCCCGCCGCGCGCGGCGAACACGCTGGACAGCGCGGCCAGGTTGATGCTGTGCTGGCCCTTGTTGTCGGCGCTGCCGCGGCCGTACCAGCGCTCGGTGCCGGAGGCGTCCGCCGGCTGCAGCGTCCACGGATCGCGGCCCTCGGCCCACTGGCCTTCGTGGCCGCGCACCACGTCGCCATGGCCATAGACCAGCACGGTGGGCAGCGCAGGGTCCTCGATGCGCTCGGCCGTCAGCAGCGGTGGCGCACCGGCGACCGGGTTGTCGTGCAGGCGCCAGGCCAGGCCCAGCGCGGCGAGGCAGGGGCCGATCTCGTCAGCGAGATACGCGCGCAGCACGTCGGCGCGCTCGGGGTTCTGGCTCTCGGTGCGGAAGGCGACGCGGCGCGCCAGGTCGCGCGCAAAGGCGCCGGAGCGGAACGCCTCGTCGCTGCGGGCGAGGGCCTGTTCGAGAGCGGCTGCCATGCGGCCCTAACCTGCGCTGGCGACCAGCGTGAAATGCTCGACGATCGGCGCCCGTGCGAAGAAGGGCCCGACGATGGCGCGCCATTGCGGGAACAGCGGCCCGCCGCGGAAGTACACCGTGTGGTCCTCCAGCGTGGCCCAGCGGATCTGCAGCAGGTAGCGCTCGGGCGACTCGATGCCCTTGTGCACGTTGTAGCCAAGGAAGCCCTGCGCCTGGCGGATCACGGTGTTCACCCCGCGCTCGATCGCCTCGTCGAAGGCGGCCTGCTGGCCGGGTTGGATCAGGATGTCGGCGTGTTCAAGGATCATGGCGGCGCGAAGGGCAGCGAGGAAGGAGCTCGATGCTACCGCCGCACCTCCGAACCCGCGCCCGCGTGCGGCGCGGCGCCGGCTTCATGGCGGGCCAGCGCCTGCGCGAAGCGCCGCGCGGTGGGCCCGATCAGCGGCCGGTACAGGTGCCGCAACAGCCACCCGGGCAGCCCCTGGCCGCGTTCTTCCAGCGCGACGCGGGCGCGCGGGTGCGCCATGAAGGCCGGGCCCACCGGCTTGTAGCGGCCGTCGTCGCGCTCGAAGCTGATGCGCTTGAGGTGCTTGACGCTCTTGTAGCCATAGTGCGCCGGCGCCACCAGGCGCAGCGGTGCACCGTGGGCAATGGGCAGCGGTGCGCCGTCTAGCCGGTCGGCCAGCAGCACGTCGGCGGCCAGCAGGTCGGCCAGCGGCAGGGCCGATCGGTAGCCATCTTCGTCGCGCATCACCACCAGCGTGGCAGCCGGGTCGACGCCCGCCTGCTGCTGCGCCAGCCAGTGCCAGAAGTCGGCGAAGCGCACGCCGCCCCAGCGCAGTCCGCGGCGGCTCCAGGTCGTCACGCAATGGAAGTCGCTGACCTGTTCGCTGCGCGGCAGCGTGGCCCAGTCGGTGCCGATCTGCAACGGCCGCCGCAGGTCGCCATCGATCACCAGCTGGACGCGGTCCGGCTGCGCCGGGAAGCGATCGGCAAACGCGGTGTGGCCGAAGCGCGGGAACTCGGGATGTTCGCGTTGGCCTGGGGGCAGGCCGGCGTCGTCAGACAAGGCCATGGCCCACCACCAGCAGCAGCGGCGCCAGCAGCAGCGCGCCCCAGAACGGCGACTTCGGGAATGCGGCGACGCCGATCAGCGCAATCGCCAGCAGGTAGCCGCCGATCAGCCGCAGCGTGGCCAGGTCGCCGTTGCCGGCCGCACGCAGCGCCAACTGCCCGGCCAGCATCACCGGCAGCGCGAAGATCAGGAACCAGAACGCGGTGCGCCGCGCTTCGGTGGCAGCGAACTGGCCGATGAAGCCGGCGCCGACCGCCTGCGCCAGCGGCTGCCGGTAGCGGACCAGCCCGAAGAGGAGGTGCGCCACGCCCAGCGCGAACAGACACCATGCCACGACAACGCCCATGTCGAATCTCCCGCCCGCGATCAGCCGGCCCACGCCAGGCGCGCCAGGCCCAGGCCGAGCACCAGGCACAGCGGGCAGTAGAACCAGGTGTCATAGCGTGCAAAGTACGTGTCACGCACCTGCTTGAACCAGCCCGCATAGCGGAACCAGCCGAAGGCGCGCACCAGGAACACCAGCGCCATCAGTGCGACCAGCGCTTGCAGCAGCGCGGCCGGCAGCGGCAGCGCGATCCAGCCCGCGCGCGCCGCGATCAGGCCCACCGCGACCAGCAGGGTCAGGCCCACCGCATGGGCGCCCAGCGGGCCGGGCTGGAACACCGGCTTGCCGCCGCCGGCATGCTGCGGAATCGCCGCGCGCCAGCCGAGGCGTCCACCGAGCCCCCAGTAGAAGTGGAATCCTGCGGCGAACACCAGGATCGCGGCACACAGCCAGGCCATCATGCGGACCTCCAAAAAATACGCATGCGAATACTATGATCCGGGTGGAGCGGCGTCAAGCCCCCGGTTGCGCCCTGCGGGCGCTGGTTCAGCGCTGGCCGGCGAGCTCGTCGACGTAGGCTCGGTAGCCCTCGGGCGTGGCGTTCACCAGCGCCCAGGCGCGTCGGTAGCAGCCGGAGGGCAGCTGCTCGTCGACCGCGATCAGCTGGTCCAGTTCGCGCGCCTGCTGCAGCGACAGCAGGACCGCCTTCTGCAGCGCCAGCAGGTGCAGGTGGTTGCGCACGCAGGCCGATTCCGTGGCGCGCTCCGCCAGCAGCGCCGAGGCGGCCGGCGTCTGCACCGAAAGGAAGCCGTGCAGCCACTCGTGGAAGACGGTGTCGAGCTTCACCCGCAGCGGCACCGGGCTGGGTGTGAACGAGCGCAGCGCGTAGCGCATGTTCACGCGGATGCCGGTGAACGAGTTCGACGGTTCGTCGCAGAGCATCAGCTGCGCGGTGATGGGCTGCGGCGGCAACGGCCGCCCCGTCAGCGACGCCGCGGCGCGCATCATCGCCGGGCCCTGCGCGGTCCACATCGCCTGCAGCGTCGGCAGCTGGGCCTGCAGCTCGGCCACCCAGTCGGACCGGATCTCGTAGTGGCGGCGCCGTGCGCAGTCTTGGTCGGCAGCGGCGTCGTAGGCGATGTGCAGCGCGGGCGGCTCATCGGCCCGGGCTGCTGGCCCGCAGCCCAGCCCGATCAGGAGCGGCACGAGGTGGCGCAACGGACGTGTGGGGAACATGGCTGCAGCGGGCTGGGCGTGGGGCGATGAACGGAGCATAGCGTCCGAATGGCGCGGCACCTGGCTGGCGCCCGGCCGGCAGGCCCCGGGTTCCTAGAATCCCCCGCATGGGACGCAAAGCCAATCTCCAGCGCGAGGACTGGATCGCCGCGGCCGCCGGGTGGATCGCCGAACACGGCGTGGCCTCGCTGGCGGTGGAGCCGCTGGCGCGCGCGCTGGGCGTCACCAAGGGCGGCTTCTACTGGTGCTTCGCGAACCGCGACGAGCTGCTGCAAGCCGTGCTGGAACGCTGGGAGGCGCAGGGCACGCAGGACATCATCCGGCTGGTCGAGCAGGTGCCGGACACGCGGCAGCAGGCGATCGAGCTGATGCGCATCGTGAGCCGTTCGGTCAGCGACGGCCACGCGGCCCCGACGCCGATGGTGAGGCTGCAGTACGCGCTGTGGTGCGCGACGCAGGATCCGCTGGTCGGCCCGGTGGTCGAGCGCGTGACAGCAGCCCGCGTGGGCTTCCTGGCGCAGGTGCTGCGCCAGGCCGGCCTCGACGAGGCGCTGGCCGCGCAGCGCGCCACCCTGGGCTATGCCAGCTATGTCGGCCTGGTGGTGCTGCGCGCGACGGAAGGCCACAGCGATGCCGCCGGCGCGCGACGGGACGACCTGCTCGAGGCCTACCTGTCGATGCTGCTGGCACCGGCACCGTCCGGGCCCGAGCCGGCCCGGGCGGGCCCACGTCGTGCCAAGCGCCGCGAAGGGCCGGCACGCGCCGCACCCCGCGCCGCGCGGGGCCGGCGGTAGCACACGGCAGGGCCGAGGGCATCGCGCCACGCTACCGGCTCGCCTGCCGCCCCGGGCCGACGGGGGCACTGCTAGAGTCGCCGCCCAGTTCCAACGACGCGAGGGAAGCGGCCATGTGGACGATCGTCGCGGTGCTGCTGGGGGCCTTCCTGGGCGGCGCCTGGGGGCACGAGGCCAACGTGCTGTTCGGCGCGTTGCTCGGCTGGCTGCTGGTGCGCTCGCTGCGCCAGGGGCGCGAACTGGCCGAGCTGCGCAAGGCGCGTGCTGAGGCGCCCACCGTCTTGCCATCGGTCGAGCCAGTCGCCGCCGAAGCCCCGGCACCCGAACCCGCGCCCCTGCCGATGGTGCCTGCCCAGCCGGCCCCTGACGTGGCGGCTGTCCCGCCCGCGTCCGGCCCGGCACCCGTGATGACGGCGGTGGCAGCATCGGCCGCCGCGACCCCGCTGGCCACGGCGGGGCCAGTCGAGCCCGGACCCGCGCCCGCGCCATCGCCGAGACCTCCGATCGACGACCCCTTCGCGCCGCTGCGCCGCTGGCTCTTCGGCGGCAACACCATCGTCAAGGCCGGCGTCGGCATCCTGTTCATCGGCCTGGCTTTCCTGGCCAAGTACGCCAGCGAGCATGTGCAGCTGCCGATCGAGCTGCGCCTGGCCGGCGTGGCGCTGGCCGCCGTCGTGCTGCTGGGCCTGGGCTGGCGCCTGCGTGGCAAGCGGCCCGAGTACGCACAGGTGCTGCAAGGCGGTGCGGTCGCGGTGCTGTACCTCACCTTGTTCGTCGCCTTCCGCTTCTACGGCGTGCTGCAGGGCTTGCCGGCCTTCGCGCTGATGGTGGCGGTCGCGGGCCTGGCCGCGGCGCTCGCGGTGCTGCAGGAAGCGCCGGCGCTGGCCGCGGTCGGCGCGCTGGGCGGCTTCGCGACACCGCTGCTGGTGTCCACCGGCCAGGGCAATCCGGTGGCGCTGTTCGGCTACTACCTGGTGCTGGACCTGGGCATTGCGGCGATCGCCTGGTTCCGCACCTGGCGCGTGCTGAACCTGATCGGCTTTGCCTGCACCTTCGTGGTGGCCACCGCCTGGGGCGTGCTGAAGTACGAGCCCGACCGCTTCGGCATGAGCGAAGGCTTCCTGCTCGCCTACTTCCTGCTGTTCATCGTGGTGCTGCTGCTGCCGGCGCGGCGGGTGGCCGATGCGACGACCGAGGCCCGCGCCCGCTGGATCAACGGCAGCCTGTTGTTCGGCCTGCCGACGATCAGCTTCGCGCTGCAGTACGGCCTGGTGCGCCAGTACGACTACGGCGCGGCGCTGGCGGCGCTGGGCTTCGCCGCGTTCTACGTCGGGCTGGCGCTGCTGCTGCGAGGGCGCACGCGGCTGGCGCTGGTGTTCGAGGCCAGCCTGGCCATTGGCACGATCTTCCTGACGCTGGTGATCCCGTTCGCGCTGGATGCGCGCAGCACCGCGGGCGCCTGGTCGCTCGAAGGCGCGGGGCTGGTGTGGCTGGGCTTGCGCCAGTCGCGCCGGTTGCCGCGCGCCTTCGGCTACGGGCTGCTGTTCCTGGCGGGTGCCGCGATGGTCACCGGCCATGCGCATGCGGCACCGATCACGACCTTGTGGAACGCCAGCTTCTTCAATGCGCTGATGGCCGCGGCGGCCTCGCTGGTCGCCGCCCACGCGCTGCACCGCCATGCGGCGATGGTGGGCGAGGGCGAACGCGTCGCCGGCCCGCTGCTGATCGGCTGGGCCACGCTGTGGCTGCTGAGCGGCGCGCTGCTGCAGATCGAGGCGCTGTTGGGTTTCCGCGACTCGCTGGCCGCCTGGGTCGGTGCGCTGAGCGGCATTGCCGCGCTGTACGCGCTGCTGGGCCACCGGCTGCAATGGCCCCAGGTGACGCGGCCGGTGCAGGGCCACATGCCGCTGATGCTGCTGGCCGCGCTGGCCAGCGCGCTGCTGCAGCGCAACCCGCTGCACCACGGCGGCTGGTGGGCCTGGCCGCTGGCGCTGGGCGTGCAGGCGCTGGTGCTGCGGGCGGCCGCGCCGGCGTGGCCGGCGGGCGGGCGGCGGCTGGTGCATGCTCTGGGCGCCGTGCTGCTGGCCACGCTGGGCGCACTCATCGGCCGCGCCACCACCGCCGACTGGGGCGACGACTTCAGCGCCTGGCCCTGGCTCGGCTGGCTGGTGCTGCCGGCGCTGCTGCTGCTGTGGCTGCCGCTCACATCAGCCGTCAGAGTCTGGCCGCTGCGTGCGCAGCCGCAGGCCTACCAGCGCGACGCGGCTGGCGTGCTGTCGCTGGCCGGCCTGTGGTGGGTGTTCATCGCCAACATCGTCTCGAACGGCGCGGCGCAGCCGCTGCCCTATGTGCCGCTGGTGAACCCGCTGGACCTGGGCCTGGCGCTGGCGCTGTTCGCGATCTGGCGCTGGTGGCTGAGCCCGGGCGCCCAGGCGCTGCGCGAGCGGCATCCCGGCCTGGGCCCGGTGCTGGCAGGTGGCCTCGGATTCCTGTGGCTCAACGGCATGCTGGTGCGCGGCTTCCATCACTTCGGCGGCGTGCCCTACCATCCCGCGGCGTGGTTCGATTCGCTGGCGGTGCAGACCGGCCTGACGCTGCTGTGGAGCATCACCGCGCTGGTCTTGATGTGGCTGTCGGCCCGGCGTGCCGCACGGCCGCTGTGGCTCGCCGGCGCGGTGCTGCTGGGCGTGGTGGTGCTGAAGCTGCTGCTGGTCGACCTGTCGGGCACCGGCACGGTCACCCGCATCGTCTCGTTCATCGGCGTCGGCGTGCTGATGCTGGTGATCGGCTACGTCGCGCCGCTGCCCGCGGCGGCCCTCGAGGAAAAGCATGCCAAGTGAGCGGCCACTGAAATCATCGTTGGCAAGCGGCCTGGTGCTGGCGGCGCTGCTGGTCGGCGCGCCGATCGGCCGCGCCGCCGACGCGCTACCGCTGCGCTACGCCGCGCCGGTCAGCGTCGTGCAGCCGGGCGCATTCGTCCAGCTGCCCTTGCCGGTGGCGGTGTATGCGCGCAGCCAGCAGCCGGGCCTGGCCGACCTGCGGCTGCTGGATGCCGCCGGCCAGCGCGTGCCCTTCGCGCTGCTGGCGCCGCGCGAGGACAGCATCGAGCAGCGCCAGCAGGCGCGCCCGGCCACGCTGTACGCGCTGCCGCCGGGTCCGGTGGGCAGCACGCTGCCGGCGTCGATCGAGCTGCAGGTGCAGGGCGACCGCATCAGCCTGCGCCAGCGGGGCGCGGCCATGCCCGATGGCGCGCGGCCCGGCGCCGGCTGGATCGTCGACCTCGGCGAACGCGCGCCCGAGCAGGCGGCGGCCCAGCAGCTGAAGCTGCACTGGTCGGGGCCGGCGGAGTTCAGCGTGGGCTACCGGCTGGAATTCAGCGACGACCTGCGGCGCTGGCACCGCGGCGGCGGCGGGCAGCTGATGGCGTTGCAGGGCCGCAGTGCCAGCCTGACCCAGCCGCTGGTGCCGCTGGAGGGCGACGGCAGCCGCTTCGTGCGCCTGGTGTGGAGCGACCCCGCACAGGCGCCCCGGCTCGACGGCGCCGAGGCCCTGACCGAGCAGCGCGAGACCGTGCAGCAGGACCCACCGACCGAGCTGCGGCCCGCGGTCAGGCTGGCCCAGGCCGACGGTGGTGCACCGGTGCTGGAAACCGACCTGGGCGCGGTGCTGCCGCTGCGCGACCTGTCGTTCGACTTTGCCGCCGGCAGCACGCAGGTGCTGCCGCTGCGCGTGCAGGTGCGCAACCGGCCCGATGCGCCGTGGCGCGAGGTGACGCAGGGCGTGCTGTACCGCATCGAGCGCGACGGCACGCCCAGCCTGTCGCCGCCGCTGGCGCTGGGCCTGCATGCGCGCCATCTGCGCCTGCTGCTCGACGAGCGCAGTGCGGCGCCCGACCCGGCGCGCGTGCCGCTGGTCCTGCATGCCCAGCTGGCCAGCGTGGTGTTCGCCGCGCAGGGGGCGGCACCCTACACGCTGCAGGTGGGTGCGCCGTACACGCCCGGCAGCCAGCCCGGGGCCTTGCCGGTCGGCACGCTGGTGCCGCAGCTGAAGGAGGAGCGCGCGCGCTTCGGCCGTGCCAGCCTGGGCGCATTCACGGAAGTGCCCGAAGCCGCGGCCCGCGCCGCCCGCGACGAGGCCTGGGCCGCGTGGCGGCCGCGCCTGCTGTGGGCGGTGCTGCTGGGCGGCGTGGGGGCGCTGGCGCTGATGGTCTGGCGGCTGGCCCGTGGCCGCTCATCGTGAACGTCAGCAACCGATGCCCCATCGCGATCCCCTCGAACCCCGCTTCTTCACCGGGCCGGCCGAATTCCGCGCCTGGCTGCACGCGCACGCGGCCACTGCCAGCGAGCTGCTGGTCGGCTTCCACAAGCGCCACACCGGCGCGCCGAGCCTGACCTGGCCCGAGTCGGTGGACGAAGCGCTGTGCGTCGGCTGGATCGACGGCGTGCGCAAGCGCATCGACGACGAGCGCTACCAGATCCGCTTCACGCCGCGCAAGCCGGGCTCGACCTGGAGCGCGATCAACATCGAGCGCGTGCAGGTGCTGATCGCGGCCGGGCGCATGCAGCCGGCCGGGCTGGCCGCCTTTGCGCTGCGGCAGGAGGCGAAGTCACGCATCTACTCCTACGAGCAGCGCCAGGCCGCGGAACTGGACGCCGCGCAGCGGAAGGCATTCAAGCAGCACAAGGCCGCCTGGGCCTTCTTCGAGCAGCAGCCGCCCGGCTACCGGCAGCAGATGATCTGGCGCATCGTCAGCGCCAAGCAGCCGGCCACGCGCGAGCGGCGCCTGCAGCTGCTGATCGAGGCCTGTCGCGACAAGCGGCGCCTCGAATAGGTCGGCGCGGCGCGGCGCGACGCGGCCGGCTCAGACGCCGAGGTATTGCGCCATCGCCGACGCATCGGCTGCCAGCGCCAGCGAATCGCCGGCCAGCACGATGCGGCCCTTCTCCATCACCACCGCGCGATCGGTGTGCGCCAGCACGGCCTTCACGTTGCGGTCGACCACCAGCGTGCTGATGCCCGAGGCGCGGATCAGCGCGATCACGCGCCAGATCTCGGCCACGATCAATGGCGCCAGGCCCTCGGTGGCCTCGTCCAGGATCAGCAGCTGCGGATGCGTCATCAGCGCGCGGCCGATGGCCAGCATCTGCTGCTCGCCGCCGGAAAGCTGCTGGCCGCCATGCTGCAGCCGCTCGGCCAGGCGCGGGAAGGTGTCGAGCACG
>CAZXLI010000062.1:0-28569 GCA_964641795.1 uncultured Bordetella sp.
GCATCGGCGCATGGCGCTGCACGTACCAGCCGTTCTGCAGGCGCAGGGGGCGGAAGTCGTCGTCGGAGAGTTCGCCGCTCAGGTTGCGCTCGAGCTGGTCGCGGAACTGCGCGGCCCGGGCTCGGACGAACTGGCGGTCGAATTCGGTGTAGGCGTACATCGTTGTTCTCGTTGCGATCTCGCGGTCAGGGTGCGGACTATAGGAAACCCGCATATACATGCGAACTACAAATAAGTTGTCTACAAATACTCATGTGGAATAAGGCGCGGCAAGCCCCTTCCTAGAATCCAGCCGATGGATAGACGCCAGTTCAGCCTTGCCCTCGGTGGCGCGTTGCTCGGGGCCGGCCTGGCCGGCTGCCAGAGCCCCCCCGCGGCGCCCGCGCCTCCGTTTCCCGAGCCGGTGCCGCCCCGGCCCTTGCGGCCGCCGCGCATCGGCCTGGCGCTGGGGGGCGGCGCGGCGCGCGGCTTCGCGCACATCGGCGTGATCCAGGTGCTGGAAGAAGCCGGCATCCGGCCCGACCTGGTGGTCGGCACCTCGGCCGGCAGCCTGGTGGCGACGCTCTATGCCTCGGGCAAGTCCGGCCCGGAGCTGGCCAAGCTGGCGATCACGATGGACGAGTCGGCGATCACCGATTGGGGCTTTCCGGGGCGCGGGCTGATCCGCGGCGAGGCGCTGGCGCGCTACGTGCGCGAGCAGACCGGCGGCAAGCTGATCGAGCAGTTCGGCCTGCCGCTGGGCGTGGTGGCCACCGACCTGGACAACGGCCAGGCGGTGCTGTTCCAGCGCGGCGACCCGGGCCTGGCGGTGCGCGCCTCGAGCGCCGTGCCGGCGGTGTTCCAGCCGGTGAAGATTGGCGCGCGCGAGTACGTGGACGGTGGCCTGGTGTCGCCGGTGCCGGTGCGCTTCGCGCGGCAGATGGGCGCGGAGCTGGTGATCGCGGTCGACATCTCGAACGCGCCCGAAGGCAACCCGACCGGCGACATGATGCGTTTGCTGCTGCAGACCTTCGCAATCATGGGGCGCAGCATCAACCAGTTCGAGCTGAAGGAGGCTGACCTGGTGCTGCGGCCGAAGCTCACCGGCACCTCGGGTGCGGACTTCACGGTGCGCAAGCAGACGATCGAGGCCGGCCGCGAGGCGGCGCTGGCGCAGCTGGGGGCGCTGCGGCAGCGCATCGTGTCGCTGTCACGTCGCGATGCTTGACACGCCGGCTTCGGCCATCGTGATCTGCAGGCCTGCGCACTCGCCGGTGAAGTCGGCCAGGCTCAGCAGGCCCAGGCAGGGCTGGGCACCCGGGCTTGGCGGGCGGCCGGCCTGCCAGCGGCGCAGCAATGCGGCGGCGGCCAGGGTGGGCACGTAGGGCCCATCACCGGCGGTGGCCAGCAGGTGCCACAGTCGCTGTTGCGGCTGACCGTTCGCGCCCGTGCCGAGCACGGCCACATGCATCGCGCCGGTATCGCTGCCCCAGGTCTTGAACCAGTCGCCGGCGCGCTTGAGCAGCGCGGCATGGGCCGACCAGTCGCGCACGATGCCGCGGCGCACCAGCAGCGCCATCAGGTTCATGCCGTGGTGCAGGAAGCGCAGTTCCAGGCCGGCGCCGAAGCGCACCGTGGGTCGGCCTGGGTAGCGCGGTGGCAGCAAGGTGAGGTCGGGCACATCGCAGGGTGACAGCAGGCGCGGGCCCACCGGCGCCGGATAGCCGTGTTGCCAGTGGCCGCTCCATCCATAAGTTATTGCCGGACCCGCCATCGGCAGCGGCTGGCCGCAGTAGCCGAGGATGGCCTGCACGGTCGACAAGCCCCTTTCGGTGCGGTTGCCGGGGCTGATGCCGATGTCGATCTGCTGCACGCGCGTCATGCCGTCGGTGAGCGCATCGGCAACAGCGCCGGACAGCGCGGGCACCGAGCTGGCGCCGCTGATCACCGCCACGCCCGCGGCGGCGGCCTCGGCGTGCAAGGCCGAGATGCCGGCGACGAACTCGCGCCCGTCGGCCAGGTCGATGTAGTGCGCGCCGGCCGCGATGCAGGCCCGCGCCACCTGGTAGCCCTGGCGCTGGAACGGGCCGGCGGTGTGCACCACGGCGTGTGGCGCCAGTTGTCGCAGGCGCTGCGGCAGGTCAACGGAGTGCACGTCGATCACCTCGGCGCGCAGGCTGGCCGCGGCGGGCTGGCAGGCATCCACCAGGGCCTGGGCTCTCGCCAGCGATCGTCCGGCCACCCAGAGTTCGAAGCCCGCCTGCCGCGCCAGCCGTTCGACCAGCCGGCGCCCGAAGAAGCCGTAGCCGCCGAGCACCAGCACGCGATAAGGGGAGGGCATGGCCCAGTCTAGCGAGCGCGCCCGCAGCACGATGCGGCGCGCCAAAAGCAAAGGGCCACTTGCGTGGCCCTAGGGTCGTCGGCGCCGGTCACGGGTTCCGGTATTCCGCCCATTGGTGCGGTCGGTTGTTTTCTGCCTTCGATGCCTTGCAGTATGCCGTGCCTGTGTGGCAGTGATTTGACGAAGTGCAATGTCGGTGCCCCCCAGTTCGCGGGTTCGTTCCTTGCTTGTTGCGCCGCAGCATAATTGCGCCGGGCGGCTTGGCGCCCGATCACCGAGGGACAGCATGCGCACGGTCGTGTTCAATCAGAAGGGCGGCGTCGGCAAGTCGACGATCACCTGCAACCTCGCGGCGATCAGCGCCGCGCAGGGCCAGCGCACGCTGGTCATCGACCTGGATCCGCAGGGCAATTCCACCCGCTACCTGTTGGGCGACGGTACCGACGCGCCGCGCGACACGCTGGCCGAGTTCTTCGACCAGACCTTGAAGTTCAGCCTGCGCCACCGTGGCGCCGAGGAGTTCGTGGCCGACACGCCGTTCGAAAACCTGCAACTGCTGCCCTCGAGCCCCGCGCTGGAGGAACTGCACGGCAAGCTTGAATCGCGCTACAAGATCTACAAGCTGCGCGATGCGTTGAACGAGCTGGGCGACCAGTACGACCAGGTGTGGATCGACACCCCGCCGGCGCTGAACTTCTACACCCGCTCGGCCCTGATTGCGGCGCAAGGCTGCCTGATTCCGTTCGACTGCGATGACTTCTCGCGTCGCGCGCTGTATGCCCTGCTGGAGAGCGTGCAGGAGATCCAGGCCGACCACAACCGCGAATTGCAGGTGAGCGGCATCGTGGTGAACCAGTTCCAGCCGCGCGCCAAGCTGCCGCAGCGGCTGGTGCAGGAACTGGTGGACGAAGGCTTGCCGGTGCTCGAGCCCTACCTGAGCGCCAGCGTGCGGGTGAAGGAATCGCACGACGCCGCGACGCCGATGATCCACCTCGACGCGCGCCACAAGCTGACGCAGGAGTACCTGGCGCTGCACGCGGCGCTGGAGGCCGCGCGCGGCGCCGGCAAGCTCAAGGCTTCTTCGCCGCGGCGAAGCGCTCGTTGAACCAGACGTCGAGCATCCGCGTCTCGTAGGGGAACGGGCTGCTGGCCAGTTGCCCGTAGGGCCGGTTCATCAGGTAGTTCATGTCCGACAAGTGCTCCTCGCCGCTGCCGAGCACCTTGTCGCCTTCGCTCAGCGTGTAGCGCAGGTCGATGCGCGGCCAATCCGCGCGGCCCTTCAGCACGCGCACCTCGGTGGGCGTGCGCGGGAAGACATGGCCCGCCAGGTCGATGTCGGTCACTTCGATCTTCAGGGTCTGGCCCGCGGGCAGGCCCTTGGCGCCCAGTTGCTTCAGGTGGTCGGCCAAGGTGGCCAGCACCTCGTCGCGGCGCATCAGGTTGTCGCGCGCGTCGGTGAAGGTTTCGGGCTTGATGAACTTCACGTCCACCGTGCCGGCCATGGCGGCGCAGGACGCCAGGCAGGCCATCGCGATCAGGGTTGTTCGCATGACGCAGCTCCGTGGAGAGGTGGCTTCATGGTGCCAGATCGGCATGCCCCTGGTGCAAAGAATGATTGCTGCCGCGTGGCGCCTGATTGCGCGCGATCAATCGCGCGCCAGCGTGATGGCCACGTCCGAATCCGGGTAGGCCACGCAGGGCAGGATCCAGCCCTCGCGCTTTTCTTCGGCCAGCAGGCCCGGCCACTCGATGCGGTAATGGATGCGGCCTTCGAGCAACCGGCACATGCAGGTGCGACAGGTGCCGTTGCGGCATGAACTGCGCAACGGCAGCATCGCAGCGTGGGCGGATTGCAGCAGCGTGCGGTCGGCCGGTGCCGGTACCTCGTCGCCCGCTGGCATCAATCGCAGGCGGAAGGGTGGCGACACGCCGCTCATCCGCCGCACCCGCGATCAGCGCTCGCCGGCCAGCAGCGTGGCGAAGGTGCCCGGCGGAGCATCGGCCAGCGCATGGCAGCGCGGCGAGACGCGCGGCGCATCGGGCGGGCAGGGCTGATCGCGGTCGATCGACCAGAAGTGCAGCCCGGCCAGGCCCATGCGGTGCGCGCCATCGGCCAGCGTGCGTGCATCGGCCGGCGTGAAGACGTTGTCCTGCACATCATTGACGCCGAGCATAGCGGTGAGCGCGATGCGCTGCGGCGGCACGCCGTGCCGCTGCTGCAGGTTGCGCGCGGCCTGCAGCGCCGAGGCGCCCATGTCGCAGCGCCCGTCGCGCACGACGCAGTGCGCGGCGTCGGCGGGGCCGTAGTTCATCACCATCAGGTTGATGATCGCGTTGTCGAGGCGGGCCTCGCGAATGGCGGCCATCACCTGCTCGCCCAGCGCATTCAGGCTGCGACCGCTGCCATCGCTGGCGGCGAAGGTGGCCAGCGTGAAGCTCAGGCGCAGCGCGGGCTTGCGCTGCTGCAGCACACGCACGCGCTGGACCAGCGAGCGGATCTGCTCGGGGGTTTGCCGGCCTTCGATGTCGAAGTCGAAGCCCAGCAGCTGCGGCGAGTCGTAGCGTGCGGCGAAGCGGCGCATGCCCTCGTCTCTGCTGCAGGTGAAGATGCCGGCCTCGCCACCGGTGGAGACGATGTAGCCGGTGCCGCTGCGGCGGTAGGCCTCGACGTTCAGGCGCGCGAAGGCCTCGGTGTCGAACGCGCCCCAGCGCTCGTCGCCGCATTCGCCGGTGGCAAAGCCCCAGGCAACCTGCCGCACGGCGGGCGGCAGCGCGGTGATGCGCGGCAGTGCGGGATCGAGCCCGATCGAAACGTCCTTGTACGGCGCACGGACCGACTGAGCCTGGGCCGGGTTGCAGCACGCCAGCAGCAGCGCGAGGGCCAGGGGCTTGAGAGACACGACCATGGATCACCCAACAAAAAACGGGCGAACCGGCCCGGCCGGTCCGCCCGCAACACACCCAAGGAGTTGCGTGGGGGTCAGAGGAGCTTCAGTACTTCACCCGCGCCGAGAGGTAGTACTGACGCCCGTTCGTGTAGATCGAGCGCGGCTGGTCCTCGTTCAGCGCGTAGTACTTCAGCTTCGGGTTGTTGAGGTTCATCGCGTCGAACGAGATGCTCAGCTTGTCGTTGATGCGGTAGCCCAGCGAGGCGGCCAGCGTTGCGGTATCGGCCTGGTTGAAGGCGGTCGACCGGTCCAGCCCGCTGAAGAAGTGCGAGCGGAAGTTGTAGGCCAGGCGCACGTTGAAGCGGTCGTCTTCGTAGTAGCCCACCAGGTTGTAGGTGTCGCGCGAGGCGCCGACGATCGGGCCGCCGCCGGTTTCCTTGGCATCGGTGTAGGTGTAGTTGGCCGTGACGCCGAAGTTGCCGAAGGGCTGCTCCACCGCCAGCTCGAAGCCCTTGACCTTGCCCGAGCTGTTGACCGGCACGCTCAGCACGTAGTCGGCCATGTAGCCGGTGAGGTGGTTCTTGTCGAAGGTGATGTACTGGCGCTTCACCTGGCCGAGGCCGACATAGCTCTTCAGGTCCATGTAGAACAGGCCGGCCGACAGCAGCGAGCGCGGCGCGTAGTACCACTCGACCGCGGCGTCGAAGTTGGTCGAGCGGATCGGCTTCAGGTCGGGGTTCGAGCCGCTGCCCTGGCCGACGTCGCCCTGGTTCGCCGGTGGCGAGAGGTTCAGCGCGCCGGCGAGGGCCGCGTAGTCGGGCCGCGTCATCGTCTTGGTCACGGCCAGGCGGCCGACCAGGTCCTTGGCCAGGTCGACACGCAGGTTGAAGCTGGGCAGCACGTCGGTGTAGCTGTGGTCGGTGGCCACCGGCAGGAAGGCGCCGAAGGCCGAGCCCAGCACCGCGCCCGGCGCGGTATCGGGCACGTTGATCCACTTGACCACATGCTCCTTGGTCTTCACCAGGCGCAGGCCCACATTGCCGCGCCAGCCCTTGCCCTCGAGGTTGGCCTGCACGTAGGCGGCGTCGGTGCGCTCGTCCAGCTGCGAATCGGCCAGCGGATAGGCGCGGGCCTTCGGGTCGCGGTTCGACAGGCCCGGGGCCACCGCGTTCATCTGGTCGAAGGTGTAGTACCAGACGTCGCGCGGGAAGTTGCCGCCCAGCCCCGAGCCGAAGTTGCCGGGGTAGTTGGCATAGCTGGACGGCCAGTTGGCCAGGTTGAAGGCATCGGGGTTGAAGCTCGGGCCTTGCGCGATGGTGCCCAGCGCGTCACGCGTGTGCTTGGCCGAGCGCACGCCGAATTTCAGCGACGACAGCACGCCGCTGTCCAGCGCGTACTCGCCATCGATCTGCGCCCAGTCGTCTTTGTCCTTGATGTTGACGTTCTGGTAGCCGAAGATCCAGTCCAGCGAGCGGCCCGCCGGCGTGTTGGACGGCGAGTTCAGCGAGAAGTTGGCGGCCGAGTCCACGCCGTTGAGCTGCCACGAGGCGCCGGTGCCCTTGCCGATGTCCCATTCGGCGACGTTCTGTGTCGGCGTCAGGCCCTTGCCGGTGGAGGTGCCGCCCTTGAAGTTCAGGGACAGTGCATCGCTCGCGCGCCAGTTGGCGTCGAAGTTGACGAAAGTGGTCGAGGCCGATTCGTCGGGGCGCGAGATCTGGTCGTACACGCCGTAGGTCGTGCCGGGCACGCCGGTGAACTTGGCCTGCACCAGCGTGTTGTTGCGCACCACGTAGCCGGCGTCCGGCGACTGGCCTTTGCCTTCGTTCAGGAAGAAGGGCGCGTGGAGCAGGTAGTTGCGGTTGTAGTTGGCCGCGTCCATCTTGGACGAGTAGGCCGACAGGTCCAGGCTCAGCGTGTTGATGGGCTTGACCTGCACTTCGATCAGGCCGCCTTCGCGTTCGCGCACCTGCTCGAACAGCGCGGCACCCATCGAGCGCGGGTAGTACACGCCCGCCAGGTCCGGGTGGGCCACGGCCACCGGGCTGCCGGCAGCAATCTGGTTGTAGCCCAGGATCTCGAAGCCGTCGCGGCGCAGGTGGCGCTTCTCGGAGAACAGCTGCACCAGCACGCCGGCGGTGCCGGCATCGTTCTTGTAGTTCAGCAGTGCGTTGAACTGGCCGTCGGTCTTGTTCGGCAGCGTGGCATGCACCGCGCCGAGCGAGCCTTCGAGCGTGAGCTGCTGGCGGAATTCCAGCGGCTTGCGGGTGATGACGTCCACCGTGCCGGCGACGCCGCCTTCCACCAGGCTGGCCTCGGAGGTCTTGTGCACCACGATCTTGCTGACCAGTTCGGACGGCAGCAGCGTGTAGCTGACGCTGCGGCCTGCGTTGTCGCTCTGGTTCAGCACGAACCAGTCGCCCGAGGACACCGGATGGCCGTTGATCTGGGTGAGCGTCAGGCTGGGGTTGGTGCCGCGCATCGAGACGCGGTCGTTCTCGTCGAAGCCGCCTTCGGTGGCGCCGGCCGAGCTGATCGTGACGCCGGGCACCCGCTGCAGCGAGTCGGCCACGTTCTTGTCCGGCATCTTGCCGATGTCCTCGGCCGTGATCACCTCGGTGTGGCTGTCGGCCATGCGCTTCTGCGTCAGCGATTGCTGCAGCGAGCCGCGGATGCCGGTCACGACCACTTGCTCGGGTGCGGCAGCCGCGCCGGCAGCCGGCGCCGTGGTGGCCTGGGCCACTTGCTGGGCCGGCTGGGCCTGGGCCACTTGCACCGGCTTGGCCTCGGACTTCTTCTCCGCCTCAGGCTGCGCTGCCGCTTGTTGTGCCTGCGCCAACGAACCGATCAGCGCGAACGCCACGGCCGATGCGATGGGTGTCAGTGTTGCCTTCATGAGCTCCTCTCGAAGATGGCCGGTCGGGGTGGGCGGCCGGTTTGCTGGTGCGGCCGTGCAGCACGGCGCTTGGTCTAAAGTGGATGCGTACCAATGTACTACCACTTTGATATTTTGGTCTAGCCGTTTACCCGGATAGGTCTTGTTGTTTGCACACCAATCCCTGCGAACAAGGGGTGACGCCCTGATGAAGCCCTAGTAAAAGCCAGGGGCAGCCGGTCCAGCGCTTCTGGTACGATAGTGGTACTTAAACAACGGCAAGGCAGAAGGCGCCGATGAGGACCGAGGCCCCCCGCCCCACGGCGCTGTCGCAGATCCTGCGCACGCTCGATCCCAGCAACAACCAGCCGCTGTACATCCAGCTGCAGCAGGCGCTGAAGCAGGCGATCGAGAAGCGCATCCTGAGCCCGGATGACGCGCTGCCTTCCGAGCGCCAGCTCGCGGCCGAGCTGAACGTCTCGCGCATCACGGTGCGCAAGGCCATCGACGGCCTGGCCGAAAGTGGTCTGCTCGAGCGCCGACAGGGCTCGGGCAATTTCGTCTGCACCCGCATCGACAAGAACTTCTCGAAGCTCACGTCGTTCTCGGAGGACATGCGCGCGCGCGGCCGCAATCCACGCAGCGTGTGGCTGAAGAAGGCCGAAGGCACGGTGTCGCCCGAAGAGGCGTTGAAGCTCGCGATGAGCCCGGGCACGCTGGTCTACCGCTTCAACCGCCTGCGCTATGCCGACGATGCCCCGATGTCGATCGAGACGGCCACCATCGCGGCCTGGGCGCTGCCCTCGCTGGAAGCGGTGGATACCTCGTTGTACGAGGCGCTGGACCGCGCGGGCAACCGGCCGGTGCGCGCGCTGCAGCGCCTGCATGCGCTGCTGCTCAGCGACGAGCAGGCCAAGCTGCTGGAAGCCAAGCCGCGCGATGCCGGCCTGCTGGTGGAGCGCCTGGGCTACCTGCGCGATGGCCGCGCGATCGAACTCTCGCAATCGATCTATCGCGGCGACACCTACGATTTCGTCGCCGAACTCAATTCGATCTGAGCTGTGGCGCGTGCAACGCGCCAGGGGGGCCGCGCAGCCGACAGAAGCTGCACCCTGTTGCGACATTTGCCCGCATCGCGAGGGCCGACGATCGTCTTTACCTTGGCTTGACGCGCGCCGGTGAACCGTTCCGTGGCGGCACCCGTTGTCTTGACCATGGCGCGGCGATTCCCGCAGCGCAGAAGCCCAGGAGACGACAGATGAACCGCAAGCAGATCGTGATGGCCACCCTCGCGCTGGCTGGCCTGGCCGCCGCGGGTGCCTCGCAGGCCCATGGCGGCGTGCAATGGTCGGTGAGCATTGGTCTGCCGGTGCCGGCGGTGGTGGTGGCCGAGCCGGTGGTGGTGTCGCAACCGGTCTACCGCACGCAGCCGGTCTACGTGCAGCAGCCGGTCTACGTGCAGCAGCCGGTGTACCTGCCGCAGCCGGTGTACCTGCCGCAGCCGGTGTACGCGCAGCAACCGGTGTACGCGCCGTACCACCGCGCCCACTACTACCAGCAGCCGACCCGCTGGGATGCCGATGGCGATGGCATCCCGAACCGCTACGACCGCGTCTACAACCCGCGGTGGGACCGCGACGGCGATGGCGTGCCGAACCGCTACGACCACCATCCCAACCAGCGCGGCCGCTGATACCCAGCTCAGAAGTCGCAGCGGCTGTCCAGCGGCGGCTGCGCGGCCGGCACGGTGTCCAGCTGCGCCGTGCCGGCCCGGCGCCAACGCGCAATCTGAGCGTCCACCTGCGCCGGGCTGAGCCTCGTGTCGCGGGCGTGGAACACCCAGTCCACGTCCTGGCGGTAGACCCGCTGCTCGGCGCTGGCGGGCAGCAGCCCGCCCGGCGAGAACCACAGGTTGAAATTGATCGACATCGGCACCACCGGCACGTTGCGCCCCGCATGGCGCGCCACCAGCCGGCCGTCGACGAACATGCGCACCTGGGCCGGCTCCACCTGCATCAGCAGCACATGCCAGCCGTCGAAGGCGCGGAATTCCTCGTGCGCGCTGTTGTGCGATTCCCAGGGCTCGACCTGCACCGTCTGCCACGATATGCCGTAGAGCCGCGTCTTCTCGCTGCCCCAGCCGCCATTGGGCAGGTACTCCCAGTCGACCTCGCTGAACTGCGGGTCGAAGGCGTGCTTCAGCGGGCTGACCGCGTAGAAGGTCTGGATGATCGGGTCGCCGTCAAGGCCTTGCACCGGCCGGTCGCTGAAGCGCACGCGGGCCGCGTAGGTGCCGTACAGGAACTTGCGCTGCTGGCAGATCTGCGCCTGCACGGTGCCGGCGGGCGTGCCGTCGGTGCGTGCCGTCATGCGCAGCAGCTTGTTGCCGGGATGCTGCGGGTCATCTTGCAGCGTGAAGGCCTCGCGCTGCCACGCGCCGCCCGGCACGCCGGGGTGGCCGGCGGCCTCGCGCAACTGCCAGCCGGTGTGGGCCAGCTGGGGCAGATCCTGGTAGCTGAAGTCGTCGAAGAAGTACAGCGGCATCAGGCGGGCTGCTGGTCGGTGGCCGGGGAACTGGCGTCGGACGCCGGCGCGGCGCGGCTCGTGGCGGGCATGCGCACGAAGAACTGCAGCACCAGGGCCGGCACGCCGCAGGCAATGGTCCAGAGGAAGAACTTCTCGTAGCCCAGGGCCACCTGGATGTCGCCGCTGATCGTCTTGGCGAGGATGAAGCCCAGCTGCATCACGCCCGAGCCCAGCGCGTAGTGCGCGGTCTGGTAGTGGCCCGGTGCCACGGCCTGCATCAGGTACAGGATCATGCCGACGAAGCCGAAGCCGTAGCCGAACATCTCGATGCTCACCGCCACGCCGGTGTGCAACAGGCTGGTCGGCAGCACGAGGCTGAGGTAGTAGAAGACGAGGTTGGGCACCGCCATCGCGACGATCAGGATCGGCATCGCGCGTTTCAAGCCCAGCCAGGCGGTGAAGTAGCCGCCGAGGATGCTGCCGACCAGGAAGGCCGCGGTGCCGGCGGTGCCGTAGATGCCGCCGACCTGCTCGGTGCTCAGGCCCAGGCCACCCTTGTCGCGCGCCTCGATCAGGAACAGCGGACCGATGGTCTGCACCTGGCCCTCGGCCAGCCGGAACAGCACGATGAACAGGATCGCGAGCCAGATGCCCGGCTTGCGCAGGAAATCGGCGATCACCTCGCCCAGCGTGCGCAGCACCGCGCCGGCATGCAGGTCCTGCGCCTGGTCGCGCCGGGCCTGCGGCAGCACCCAGGCGTTGTAGGCCGCCAGCACCGCCAGCGTGAGGGCCAGCAGCGCGAAGATCGTGCTCCAGGCGTTGTGCACGCCGAACTGCTTCTCCAGGTGGCCGGCCAGCACCAGCAGGCCGCCCAGCGTGAGGAACTTCGAGGCGTTGAAGAACGCACCCTGCCAGCCGGCGTAGGCCGCCTGCAGTTTGGCGCTGAGGCTCGCCATGTAGAGACCGTCGCAGGCGATGTCGTGCGTGGCCGAGGCATAGGCCAGCAGGAACAGCACCGCGATGCAGGCGGCGAAGAACATCGGCAGCTGGATCGCCAGCGCCATCAGCGCGAGGCCGATGGCGCCGGTGAACTGGCACAGCACGACGATGATCTTCTTGCTCGGCGCCAGTTCGAGGAAAGGGCTCCACAAGGGCTTGAAGGCCCAGGCCAGCCCGAGCACGCCGGTCCAGCGCGCTATCTGGTCGTTGGGCGTGCCCATGTTCTTGAACATCAGCCCGGCGATCAGCATCACCACGAAGAACTGCAGGCCCTGCACGAAGTACAGGCTGGGCACCCAGCGGATCGGCGAGCGGGCGGGGGCGGGTGCGGTCATCGGCGACGGTCTCGCGTGGGAAGGGGTCAGGCGGCGCGCGGCAGGAGCGGCACCGGCGGCCGCGCAGTCGCCGGCGCACGGCCTTCGAGCCAGCCGCGCAGCGCGGCCAGCGCGCCGTCGGCATAGCCCCAGGTCACCAGCGCCGGCGCGGCGATGTCGGCAGCCTGGAACGGGTTCCAGATCACCAGGTGCAGATCGGGGCGCAGCGCCGCGGCGCTCTCGGGGTAGCGGCCGCGGTGGTTGGATAACAGGACATTGACGCGGCCATCGCGCGGCAGCATCTGCGGGGTGGCATGGCGCAGGTCCGGCAGCCGCACCCATTCGACATCGGCGAAGCCGGCGAACAGCGGTGCCAGCTGCTCGGCCGAGGCGCCGGCTTCCGAGACGCCGTCGCTTGCCACGCTGGCCTGCGTCAGCACCCGCAGTCGGGCACCGGGCGCGGGCGGCGTGGCGCCACCCAAGGCACAGAGCCCGCGCGCCCATGCGGCCTGCATCAGCGCCTCGTCGGCCGCGCGCCGCTGCGCCGGATAGTCGCGCGGCGTGGCCGGAAAGCGCTGCGCCAGGGCCTCGAGCCGCGCCTGCGCGCGCAGCACCTGCTCGGGCAGCAGCTCGCCTTCACGCAGCGCCTGCTCGATGGCCTGCACGGCCGCCGATTGCTCGGCCTCGCTGCCCTGGGCCAGCGGCATGTCGGCACCGGCCTGCAGGGCCAGCACCGCGGCACGCGCATGGCCGTAGCGCTCGTGCACGGCTTTCATGAACAGCGCATCGGTGATCACGACGCCGTCGTAGCCGATCGCCTCGCGCAGCACGCCGGTGAGGATGGGCCGCGACAAGGTGGCCGGGTGGGACGCGTCGATCTGCGGGTAGACGATGTGTGCCGTCATCATCGCCGGCGCCGCCTGCGGCCCATGGGCCAGCGCGCGGAAGGGCTTCAGCTCCAGCGCCTCGAGCTCGGCCATCGACTTGTCCACCGTCGGCAGCGCATGGTGCGAATCGACGTGCGTGTCGCCATGCCCGGGGAAATGTTTGGCGCAGCAGGCCACGCCTTCGCGCAGTGCGCCGCGCAGCCAGGCGCCGGCCAGGCGGATGACGGCGTCGGCCTCCGCACCGAAGCTGCGCTCGGCGATCACCGGGTTGGCCGGGTTGTTGTTGATGTCCAGCACCGGCGCGAAGTTCCAGTTGATGCCCAGCGCCCGCAGGCCGCGCGACACTGCCGCGCCCACCTGCTCGGCCAGCGCTTCGTCGCCGATCGCGCCCAGCGCCATCGCCGCCGGCGCCTGCGGCAGGAAGGTGGCGCGCACCACCGAGCCGCCTTCCTGGTCGATGCCGATCAGCGCATGCGGGCCCAGCACCTCGCGCAGGTCGGAAACCAGTTGCCGCACCTCGGCCTCGGTGCCGAGGTTTTTGCGGAACAGGCACACCGCGCGGATCTGATGGCGGCGCAGGAAGTCGGCCGTTTGTGCCGACAGTGTCTTGCCCGGAAGGTCGACCATCACCAGATGGCCCGGATGAAAGTTCGTCGCGCCCATCGCCATCAATGCGTCTTCGTCACCTTGCTCAGGTGCCGCGGTGCATCGGGGTCGAGCCCGCGGGCATGCGCCAGCGCCTCCACCGCCGGGTAGAAGCTCTGGATCGCCGCGATCGCGTCGAGGTCCTCGCTGCCGGTGGTGGCCAGCGGCAGCTCGGCGTTCGGCGTGCCGGCGGGGGCGGCCAGCAGCACGCGGGCGCCGCGCTGGCGCATCTCGTCGGCCAGCGCCAGCAGCCCGGCCTGGGCCGGGCCGCGCGGCGCGAACACCAGCAGCGGGTAGCCTTCCTCGATCAGGGCCATCGGCCCGTGCTTGACCTCGGCGCCGGAGAACGCTTCGGCCTGGATGCCGCAGACTTCCTTGAACTTCAGCGCCGCTTCCATCGCGATGGCCAGGCTCAGGCCCCGGCTGATGACGAACAACTTGTCGGCAGGGGCCAGCACCTCGGTCATCGGCTGCCAGTCGGCCCAGGCGGCGCGGTCCAGTGCTTCGGGCAGGATGTCGAGGGCCCGCGCCAGCACTGCGTCGCCCTGCCAGTGGGCGACGAAGCGCGCGCCGGCCACCAGCTGTGCGATGTAGCTCTTGGTGGCGGCCACGCTGGTCTCTGCGCCCGCATGCAGCGGCAGCACCCATTGCGCGGCCTCGGCCAGCGGCGACGCGGCATCGTTGACCACTGCCACCGTGCGCGCCCCCCCGGCGCGGAAGAAGCGCTGCGGCGCCACCAGGTCCGGGCTCTGGCCCGATTGCGAGAAGCCCAGCGAGAGCAGGCCCTCGCACTGCAGCCGCGACGAGTACAGCGTGACCAGCGACATCGGCAGCGAGGTGACCAGGCGGCCCAGCCGCGCCATCACCAGATAGGCCATGAAGTGAGCGGCATGGTCCGAGCTTCCACGGGCCACGGTGAGCACCGCGTTCGGCGGCTCAGCCCGAAGCGCCGCGCCGAGGGCGGCATAGGTGTCGCGGTCGGCCGCCAGCATCCGGGCCACGGCCGACGGCGCTTCACGCGCCTCAGCCAGCATGCGCGAGCTCAATCTCTTCTCCTTCGACGAATACGCGTTGCAGTTGCAGGGCGCCGTCCAGCACCACCAGGTCGGCCCAGGCGCCGCGCTCGAGCCGGCCGCGGTCGTGCAGGCCGAGGAAGTCGGCCGCATGGGTGGCGGTGCGGCGCGAGGCCTCCTCGATCTCCAGGCCCAGGCCGACCAGGTTGCGCAGCGCCTGGTCCATCGTCAGCGTGCTGCCGGCCAGCGTGCCGTCTTCGAGGCGTACGCCGCCCAGGCATTTGGTGACGGTGAGGCTGCCGAGCTTGTACTGGCCATCGGGCATGCCGGCGGCGGCGGTGGAATCGGTGACGCAATACAGGCACGGGATCGCGCGCAGCGCGGCGCGGATCGCGCCCGGGTGCACATGCAGCAGGTCCGGGATGATCTCGGCATAGCGCGCATGCGCCAGCGCCGCGCCGGCGAGGCCGGGCGTGCGGTGGTGCAGCCCGCTCATCGCGTTGAACAGGTGCGTGAAGCCCGAGGCGCCGCGGTCCAGCGCCGCCACACCGTCTTCGTAGCTGGCCAGGCTGTGGCCCAGCTGCACGCGAAAACCCGCGGCGATCAGCGGCTCGATCAGGTCGAGGTTGCCGGGTAGTTCGGGCGCCAAGGTGATCAGGCGGATCGGCGCCAGTGCGTGCAGCTGTTGCAGTTCCACCATCGAGCCACTGCGCACGAAGTCGGGCTGCGCGCCGAGCTTGCCGGGGTTGATGTACGGACCCTCGAGGTGCACGCCGAGCACGCGCGCCGCGCCGCTGCTGCGTTGCCGGCAGATGCCACCCATCGCCGTCATCGCGCTGACCAGCTCGGCATGCGGCGCGGTCATCGTGGTGGCCAGCAGCGAGGTGGTGCCGTGCTGTACGTGCAGGCGTGCGATGCGCTCGACGGCCGCGCCGCCTTCCATCGTGTCGGCCCCGCCGCCGCCATGCACATGCAGGTCGATGAAGCCGGGCAGCACGATCGGCAAGCCTTCGTTGCGCACCGCGTACTCGGCACGCGGCTCGCCGTGCACGGCCTCGATGCGGCCATCGCGCAGCGTGAGTTCGCCTCGCACGAAGCCGCGCGGCGTGAGGATGTGGCCTTCCAGGCGGGATGTGGGCATCAGCAGGGCATCAGGATTCGGGGCAGGGCATCGCGGTGCCGCGGTGTGCCAGCAGCAGCGCGCCGTCGATCGCATCGCCTTGCGGGTCGACGCAGCGCGCCAGCAGCGCGGCGGGCAGCCAGGGTTGCAGGCGCTGCGCGATGCTGCCGGCCAGCACCAGCGGCAGATCGCCTTCGGGATCGAGCGCGGTGGCCATCTCGTCCAGTGCGGCGGCCGCGTCGTTCAGCAGGTGGCGGGCAGCCAGGTCGGCATCGGCGTTGTCGAACACCAGCGGCGCCAGGCGGGCATAGCCGTGCTGGCCGGCGGCGGCGCACCAGTCAAGCAGTGCGTCGCGCTGGCCGCCGGCCACGCGCCACACGGCGCGGGCCAGGGCGCCGGCCGGCATGCGGCCATCGAGCGCACGATGGGCCAGGCGCATCGCGGCCTGGCCGAGCCAGGCCCCCGAGCCTTCGTCACCGATGCCGAAGCCCCAACCGCCCACCGTGATGCGCATGCCATTGCGGCGCAGCGCTTCGCCGACGCTGCCGGTGCCGGCTGCCACCACCACGCCGGGCGCGCCGCCATGGGCGCCGCGTAACGCGGTGCCGCCGTCGGTGTCCAGCGCCAGCAGGCCGCAGGCGGGCGCCCGCTTCAGGAAGGCATCGCGCCGGGCCGGCGAATGGGCACCGGCCAGCCCGAGGCCCAGCGCGCAGTCGGCCAGCGGTGGTTGCGGCATGCGCGCTGACTCGAATGCGCGTGCAATGGCCAGCTGCACATGCGCCCAGGCCTGCTCGATGCCCTGGCCCAGCGCCGACGGTCCGGCTTCGCCGGCGCCGACCGCGCGCCCATCCGGGTCGACGATGCGCGCCCGCGTGCCGCTGCCGCCCCCATCGACGCCGATGAAGAAGCGCAGGCGATCAGCGGGTGGCGTGGCGTGGTCCGGCATGGCTCAATGGAATAATACCAATATAGTACCACGTGGGACCGGATCGTCAATCGCAGCGTGGCCGGGACTGCCCCAAGAAAACCCTTGATTCCCCTGGAATCGAGCGGCGCCGTCATCGATCCGGCGTGAAACCATCGGTAATACCAGTTTGCGCGCGCCGGAGGCGCACAATGCCGGTCCTCGACGCCTCCGGCCATCTTCCCATGCAGATCATCGACTTTCCGTTGCGCGGCGAGTTCATCACCCTCGACCGGCTGCTCAAGGCCACCGGCGTGGCCGGCAGCGGCGGGCAGGCCAAGACCATGGTGGGCGAGGGCCGGGTGCAGGTGGATGGCCAGGACGAATTGCGCAAGACCGCCAAGCTGCGTGCCGGGCAAGTCGTGAGCCTGACCGGCGTGCGCATCCGGCTGCAGCCGCCGCCAGCCGAGACGCCGGCTGAATAAATCATTCCGCCGGACCGTCGCCGGGGCGCCTTAAGCTGGCGACCGGAAAGGATTGCAGCTGCAGGCGACACACATGACCCGGCCCACCCTGATCGCGCTGGATGCGGACGACACGCTCTGGCACAACGAGACGCTGTTCCGCATGACCCAGCAGCGCTTCCACACGCTGCTGGCGCCGTTTGCCGAGGCCGCACGGGTCGAGGCGCAGCTGGCCGCCGTCGAGCAGCGCAACCTGAAGGTCTTCGGCTACGGGGCCAAGGGCTTCACGCTGTCGATGATGGAGACGGCCATCGAGCTGAGCGGCGGCAGCGTCAGCGCCGCGGTGCTGGCCGAGATCCTGGCCGCGGGCCGCGAACTGATGACGCACCCGATCGAGCCGCTGCCCGGCGTGCGGCAGGCGCTGGAAGCGCTGGCCGAGCGGGCGCCGCTGGTGCTGGTGACCAAGGGCGACCTGTTCCACCAGGAATCCAAGCTCGCCGCCTCGGGCCTGGGCGAGCTGTTCACCGGCGTCGAGATCGTCAGCGAGAAGCATGCGGACACCTACCGTCGCGTGTTCCGGCGTCATAACACCGATCCGGAGCGGGCGCTGATGATCGGCAACTCGGTGCGCTCGGACATCCTGCCGGCGCTGGAGGCGGGCAGCCATGCGGCGCTGATCCCGTACCCGCTGGTGTGGGCGCACGAGGCGGCGGAAGCCCCGAGCGCGCATCCGCGCTTCCGTCAGTTCGACGCGCTCGGCGAGGTCGTGCCCTGGCTCGACAGCTGGTCGTGATGCAGGCGCGGCCCGCGCACTTGCGCCAGCGGCAAGGGCGCGATGGTCTCCACCAGGCGTGCGAAGCCGCCGTCCGACAGCTGGAAGCGCACCCAGCGGAAGCGGCTGGGGATGATGCTGATCTGGTGGTACTCGTTCGGGCCGGTGACGATCTCCAGCGCCGGCGGCGCCGGCTCGTACCAGCCCCAGCCGGCCAGCCGGCCCTCGGCCTCGACGATCTCCGGGCTGGCATAGGGCCACAGCGACTGGCCGATCAGTTCGTTGCGCGGCACGCTGCACTGCCGCTCGCGGCTGGGCGACAGCGCCAGCAGCCGGTGCGTCAGGTCGCACACCAGGTGCACCGCGGCGCTGGACTGGTTGACCAGGCGCGCCAGCTCGCGATCGGCCGCGCTGTCCAGCCGCGCGCCCATCAGCGTGCGCAGGCGCATCTGCTCGTCGGGATCGGGCGCCAGCCGGCCCTGTTCCCAGCGCGAGATGGTGGCCTGCGACACGCCCAGCAACTCGCCGGCATGCGACTGCTTGATGCGGCGCAGCGCGCGCCAGCGTTGCAGCGAGCGGCCGAGCTGGCGGGCGTCGCCGCAGTGGATGCGAACAGCGGTGTCCATGCGTGTGCCGGGGGTGGGCTGTGACGATCAGGGCCACGCCCTGGCCGGCGATTGTCGGCTACTACCTGATCGGCGTGCTGGCGGCCGCCCAACTGGGCAAGCTCTCGGCATTGGCGCCCTTGATCGCCGCCGAGCTGAACCTGCCGTTGACCACCGCGGCCGCGGCAATCTCGCTGCTCGAAGCCGGCGGCGCCACGCTGGGCATGGTGGCCGGCGTGCTGGCGGCCCGGCTCGGGCTGCGGCGCACGCTGCTGGGCGGGGTGGGCTGCCTGGCCCTGGCGGGCCTGGGGCTCGGCGCGGCCGGCGGCACCGTCACGCTGCTGGGCTGGCGCCTGATGGAGGCGGCGGGCTACCTCGCCATCATCGTCACCGCGCCGGTGCTGATCGTGATGCGCTCGACGCCGAGCGGCCACACCAGCGTCGCGCTGGCGCTGTGGAGCACCTTCGTGCCGGTGGGTCTGGCGGTGGGCGCCTGGGCCTGGGCCGGCGTGGCCGCCGTGTCCAGCTGGCGCTGGGCGATGGCCGCCGGCGGCGGGCTGGCGCTGGCCGCGGCGCTGGCGCTGGGCTGGCAGCTGCGCCGGCCGGCGGCGGCGTTGGGCGTGCCGTCCGGCCCGCCCGCCGGCACCGCAGCGGCGCACCACGGTGCCGGCAAGGCGGCCTGGTGTCTGGCCGCGTCGTTCGGATGTTATGCCCTGTTCGAGGTCGGCCTGCTCGGCCTGCTGCCGAGCTACCTGACCGCGCGTGCCGGCATGCCGGTGGCGGAGGCCGGGCGCTGGACCGCGCTGGCGTCGATCGCCACCATCGCCGGCAGTTTCGCGGCCGCCTGGTGGGTGCGGCGCGGCGGGCGCTACGGGCCGCCGGCCCTGCTGGCACTGGTGCTGCCGGCGTCGCTGGTGCTGGCGGTGTTCGTCGACGCGCCGCAGCCGCTGCAGGTGGCGCTGACCGCGGTGCTGCTCAATGCCGTCTCGGGCATCTACCCGAGCCTGGCCTTCGCGCTGCTGCCGCAGGCCGCCGGCAGCCTGCAGCGCCTGGTGCGGGCCAACGGCGTGTTCTCGCAGTTCGGTGCCAGCGGCTCGCTGCTGGGACCGCCGGTGATGGCCTGGTTCGTCGACCGCTTCGGCTGGCCGGCAGCGGCCTGGTGCGGCGTGGCGGTGTCGGTGCCGAGCGCCTGGCTGTTCGTGCAGGCGCTGCGGCTGACGCGACGGCAAGCGCTGATCGCGGCGGCCGTGCCTTAAGCCGCGGCCGGGCTGACGGTGGCCACTGTCTCGCGCCGCAGGCAGGCCACCACGTGGCCGGCATCGCTGGCCAGTGGCTGCAGCGCCGGCGCTTCGCCGCGGCAGCGCTCGATGGCCTCCGGGCAGCGGGTGTGGAAGGGGCAGCCGCTGGGCGGGCGGATCGGCGAGGGCAGCTCGCCCTGCAGGATGATGCGCTGGCGCCGCGCTGCGGCGTGCACCGTCGGCGTGGCCGACAGCAGCGCCTGGGTGTAGGGATGCTGCGGGTCGTCGAACACCCGCTCGCGCGGGCCCTGCTCGACGATGCGGCCGAGGTACATCACCGCCACCTCGTCGGCCACGTGGCGCACCACGCCGAGGTCGTGCGAGATGAACACATAGGCCACCTGCAGCCGCTGCTGCAGCTCGACCAGCAGGTTCAGCACCTGCGCGCGGATCGAGACGTCGAGTGCGGACACCGGCTCGTCGAGCACCAGCACGCGCGGCTCGAGCATCAGCGCGCGGGCGATCGCGATGCGCTGGCGCTGGCCGCCGGAGAACATGTGCGGATAACGGCCGAAGTGCTCGTCACGCAGGCCGACCTCGCGCATCATGCGGCGCGCGGCCTGCTCGCGGTGGGCGGCATCGGTGTCGCCGTTGACCAGCAGCGGCTCCATCAGCGCGGCGCCCACGGTCTGGCGCGGGTTCAGCGAGCCGTAGGGGTTCTGGAACACGATCTGCACCGCGCGGCGCAGGCTGCGGCGCTGCGTGGCATCGGCATGGGCCACGTCATGGCCGTCGATCAGCAGGCGGCCGGCCGTGGGCGGCTCGATCATCGTCAGCAGGCGCGCCAGCGTGCTCTTGCCGCAGCCCGATTCGCCGACCACCGCCAGCGTGCGGCCGGCCCGCACCTCGAACGACACGCCGGCCAGCGCACGCACCGTGGCCGGCGCGGCGAACAGGCCGCGGCGCACGCTGTAGTGGCGCTGCAGGTCCTGCGCGGTCAACACCGCCGTGCTCATCGCGTGGCCTCCGTCGCTTCACCGTGCACCAGCGGCGTGTGGCACAGCGCCCGGCCCAGCGCATCGGCGGCCGGGCGCGGCGCCACCGCGCAGGCCGGTTGCGCGAAGGCGCAGCGCGGCGCGAACAGGCAGCCGGGCGGCCGGTCGAACTGACCCGGCACCACGCCGGGAATGGCGGCCAGCGTGCGGCCCTGCGCCTTCTCGGGCAGCGCGGCCAGCAGCGCGGCGGTGTAGGGGTGGTGCGGGTCCTCGAACAGCGCGGCGGCGGTCGACGATTCCACCTGGCGGCCGGCGTACTGCACGATCACGCGGTCGGCAGTCTCGGCCACCACGCCGAGGTCGTGCGTGATCAGCACCAGGGCCATGCCGCTGCTCTTCTTCAGGCCCAGCAGCAGGTCGAGGATCTGCGCCTGGATGGTGACGTCCAGCGCGGTGGTCGGTTCGTCGGCGATCAGCAGGCGCGGCTTGCAGGCCAGTGCCATCGCGATCATCACGCGCTGGCACATGCCGCCTGACAACTGGTGAGGGAACGCGCTGACGCGTCGCGGCGCATCGGGGATGCCAACCTGTTCGAGCAACTCGATCACGCGCGCCTTGCGCGCCGCGCGGTCGAGCTGCAGGTGGGTGGCCAGCGCCTCGCCGATCTGGTAGCCCACCGTGAAGCAGGGGTTCAGCGAGGACATCGGCTCCTGGAACACCATCGCGATGTCGCGGCCGATCAGCTGCCTGCGTTGTTTGGGCGTTAGCCCCTGCAGGTCCTGGCCGTCGAAGGCCAGGCGCTCGGCGGTGACGGTGGCCGTCCACGGCAGCAGGCCCATGATCGCCAGCATCGCGACCGACTTGCCCGAGCCCGATTCGCCGACGATGGCCAGCACCTCGTCGCGCTCGACGCGGATGTCGATGCCGTCGACTGCGGTGAACGCGCCGCCGCGCGTCGCGAAGCGCACCGTCAGGCCGCGGATATCAAGCAGCGGCGTACTCATGAACGCCTCATTTTCGGATCGAGCGCGTCACGCAGGCCGTCGCCGGCGAGGTTGATCGACACCACGGTGACCAGGATGGCCAGGCCCGGCAGGGTCACCAGCCAGGGATTCGAGCGGATGAACTCGCGCGCGTCGGCCAGCATCGTGCCCCACTCGGCGGTGGGCGGCTGCGCGCCCAGGCCGAGGAAGCCGAGCGCCGCGGCCTCCAGGATGGCGTCGGACACGCCGAGCGCGGCCTGCACGATCAGCGGCGACAGGCAGTTCGGCAGCACCGTCAGGAACATCAGCCGCCAGGGGCCGACGCCGGCCACGCGCGCGGCGATCACGTAGTCCTTGCCCAGCTCGGTGAGTGCCGAGGCGCGCACCAGCCGCACGTAGCGCGGCAGGTACACGATGGTGACCGCCACGATGGTGTTGGTGAGGCTGGGCCCCAGCACCGCCACCACCAGGATCGCCAGCACCAGGCTCGGCACGGCCATGATCAGGTCCATCAGCCGGGTGATCGCGACATCGACCGCGTTGCCCAGCGAGACGCAGGCCAGGCCCATCAGCACGCCGATGACGAAGGACACGCCCATCACCGCCAGGCCGATGAACAGCGAGATGCGCGCGCCGTGGATCAGCCGCGTGAGCATGTCGCGGCCCAGGCTGTCGGTGCCGAGCACGAAGCGCGACGAACCGCCCTCGGCCCACATCGGTGCGGCGCGCACCGCGTCACGGAACTGCTCGGTGGGGGAGTACGGCGCGATCAGGTCGGCCAGCAGCGCGAGCAATACAACGAACACCACGACGGTCAGACCAGCCACCGCGCCGCGGTTCTCGCGAAAAGCCGCCCAGAACGCACGCAGGGGCGAAACCTCGGGTGCGCCCTCCAGCGGACGCTGCGGATCCGGCTCTGCCGGCCCGCTGGCGGCGCCCCCCTGGGGGGAAGCGCCGAAGGCGTTCGGGTGGGGGCCTGCGCTAGCCATGGCGAATCCTGGGGTTGATCAGGCCATAGGTCAGGTCGACGATCAGGTTCACGCCGATCACGATCGACGAGATCAGCATCACGCCGCCCTGCAAGGCGGGGTAGTCGCGGCGCGAGATCGATTCGATCAGCCATTTGCCGACCCCCGGCCACGAGAAGATGGTTTCGGTGAGCACGGCGCCGGCCATCAGCGCACCGACCTGCAGGCCGATGATCGTGACCACCGGGATCAGCGCATTGCGCAAGGCATGCACCCCGACCACGCGGCTGGCCGACAGGCCCTTGGCGCGCGCGGTGCGCACATAGTCTTCGCCCAGCACCTCCAGCATGGCCGAGCGGGTCATGCGGGCGATAACGGCCAAAGGGATCGTCCCAAGCACGATGGCCGGCAGCACCAGGTGGTGCAGCGCGTCCTTCACCGCGCCGGCCTGGCCCGAAAGCCAGGCGTCGATGACCATGAAGCCGGTGGTGGGCTCGAAGTAGAACTTGATCAGGTCGATGCGGCCGGACACCGGCGTCAGGCCCCAGCGCTCGGCGACGAACATGATCAGCAGCAGGCCCCACCAGAAGATCGGCATCGAGTAGCCGGTGACCGACAGGCCCATCAGCGCCTGGTCGAACCAGGTGCCGCGCCGCGCCGCGGCGATGGTGCCGGCCGGGATGCCGAACACCACCGCGAACAGCATGCCGGCGATCGACAGCTCGATGGTGGCCGGGAACAGCGCGGCGAACTCGGTCAGCACCTTCTGGTTGGTGGCCAGCGAGGTGCCGAAGTCGCCGTGTAGCAGCTGCCAGGCGTAGTCGAGGAACTGCTTCCACACCGGCTGGTCCAGCCCCAGCTCATGGCGGAACATCGCCAGCCGTTCCGGCGAGATGCCGCGCTCGCCCACCCGCACCTCCACCGGGTCGCCCGGCACCAGCCGGATCGCCACGAAGGTGACGAACATCAGCGCGACGAAGGTCGGGATGGTCAGCGCCAGGCGGCGCAGCAGGAAGCGAAGCACAAACGGCTCACATCGAAGGAGTGTCTTCCCAAGTACACGCCGCGGATCCGGCTCGGCCGGTCCGCTGGCGTGGCCCCCCCTGGGGGGAGGCGCCGAAGGCGCTCCGGAGGGTTACTTGAGTTCGACCCCGTTGAACTGGTGCGATCCGAAGGGGCTCTGCTTGTAGCCGGTGAGTTCCTTGCGCATCACCTCGTAGACGACCGAGTGGGCAATCTTCATGTCGGGCGCGTCGTCATGCTCGATGACCTGCATCTCCTGGTAGAGCTTGGTGCGCTCCTTCATGTCGGCGATCGACCGGGCCTTTTCCAGGCGGCTGTCGAATTCCTTGTTGCACCACTTGCTCAGGTTCTGGCCGCCCGGCCGGGCGGCGTCGCAGCCGCGCAGGAAGAAGAAGTTGTCGGGGTCGCCGTTGTCGCCGGTCCAGCCCAGCATGCCGGTGATGTGCTCGCCCTGCTGCATGCGCTTGCGGTACTCACCCCATTCGTAGGTCACCAGCTTGGCATTGACGCCCACCTTCGCCAGGTCGGCCTGCATCATCTCGGCAATGCGCTTGGCGTTCGGGTTGTAGGGCCGCTGCACCGGCATGTACCAGAGGTCGATCTCCAGCGGCGTCTTGACGCCGGCCTTGGCCAGCATGTCCTTGGCCTTGGCGGGGTCGTGCGGGTAGTCCTTCACCGCGTCGTTGTACGACCACATCGTCGGCGGGATCAGGTTCTTGGCCGGCTGGCCGGCGCCCAGGTACACGTCCTTCAGGATCGCGGCCTTGTCGATGGCCATCGAGAGGGCCTGGCGCACCTCCTTCTTGTCGAACGGCGGCTTCTGCGTGTTGAAGGCCCAGTAGGCGATGTTGAGGCCCGACTGGTTGATGACCTTCAGGCTGGCGTCCTTCTGCATCTCGGGCAGGTCGGCGGGCCGGGGTGCGATGACGAAGTGGCACTCGCCGGCCTTGAGCTTGCTGTAGCGCGCGGTGGGGTCGGGCGTGATCGCGTAGACCAGGTCGTCCACCAGCGCCTTCTCGCCCCAATAGTCCTTGTTGGCCTTGTAGCGGATCACCGCGTCCTTCTGGTACATCACGAACGAGAAGGCGCCGGTGCCCACCGGCTGCTGGTCGAACTGTTCCTTCTTGTTGGCCTTGAGCAGGAAATCGGCGTACTCGGCCGAGTGGATGCTGGCGAAGTCCATCGCCAGGTTGGCCAGCATCGTGACGTTGGCGCGCTTGAGCGTGATCTTCACCGTCAGCGGGTCGACCTTCTCGATGCTCTGCAGGTCATCGGGCAGGCCCATGTCGGCGAAGTAGTCGTACTTGCCGCCGGAGACCTTGGCATACGGATGGTCGGCCTTCCACTGGCGCTCGAACGAGAACAGCACGTCGTCGGCGTTGAAGTCGCGCGTGGGCTTGAAGCCGTTGACGCCCGAGTGGAACTTGACACCCTTGCGCAGCTTGAAGGTGAACACCTTGCCGTCGGGCGAGACGGTCCAGCTTTCGGCCAGGCCGGGCTCCACCTGCGTGGTGCCGCGCGCGAACTGCGTGAGCTTGTCGTACACCGGGCGTGCCGCGTCGAAGCTGGTGCCGGTGGTGTTGAGTGCGGGGGTGAAGTTCTCGGGCGAGCCCTCGGAGCAATACACCAGCGTCTTGGCCTGCAGTGCCGGGATCACCAGCGCCGCGGCCAGCGCGATGGCGGCCTTGTTCAGGCCTTGCGGGAATCGAGTCATCGTGTGCCTCCTGCTTACGGTGCGCGAATGCTAAGTCCGGAACCCGCATTGCAAGCCGCGGGCCAGCTTGGGAGTTTTCCTTAGGTGCTTGTCGCAATCGGCGACAATCGCGGGCGACGCCGGCCTCGTGCCCCCGAGGCCGGCGTCATCGTTTTCCCTGGGGCCATGTCGAGGACAACCATGCACAAAAACCTCAAGCGCACGCTGTGGGCGGCGCTTGTCTGTACAAGTTCGGTGGCGACCCTGCCGCAGGCCCTGGCGGCCGCGCCGCAAGCCCGTTCCGCCACGCTGCAGGCCTGCTTCCTGTACCCCAGCCCGGTGGGCCAGGCCGGCTGGAGCTTCCAGCACGACCAGGGCCGGCAGGCGATGCAGAAGGCGCTGGGCGAGCAGGTGACCACCCGCTTCGTCGAAGCCGTGGCCGAAGGGGCCGACAGCGAGCGCGTGATGCGCGACCTGGCGGCCCAGGGCTGCGGGCTGATCTTCGCCACCAGCTTCGGCTACCTGGAGCCGGCGCTGCGGGTGGCGAGCGACTTCCCGCAGGTGAAGTTCGAGCATGCCGGCGGCTACAAGACGGCGGCCAACCTGAACACTTACAACGCACGTTATTACGAGGCACGCTGGCTCGCCGGTTTCCTGGCCGGCCGCCACAGCAAGAGCGGCATGGCCGGCTACGTGGCCGGCTTCCCGGTGCCCGAGGTGGTGCAGGGCATCAACGCCTTCGCGCTGGGCATGCGCGCGGCCAACCCGAAGGCCGAGGTCAAGGTGGTGTGGCTGAACGCCTGGTTCGACCCCGCGCGCGAACGCGATGCCGCGCTGACGCTGATCAACCAGGGCGCCGACGTGCTGACCAACCACAGCGGCTCCTCCGCCGTGCCGCAGACGGCCGAGGAGCGCGGCGTCGCCGTGCTGGCCTACCAGAGCGACATGGGCAAGTTCGCGCCGAAGGCCCAGCTGGCCGCCGTCACCCACCACTGGGGGGGCTACTACACCCAGGTGGCGCAGGCAGTGATCGCCGGCAAGTGGTCGCCCAAGCCGGTATGGGGCGGCATGAAGGACGGGCTGGTGCAGCTGAGCGCGCTGAACCCGGCCTTGCCGGCCGCGCTGAAGGCGGAGATCGAGGCCAGGCGCCAGGCCATCGTCAGCGGCAGCTTCAAGCCCTTTGCGGCACCGTTGGTGGATAACACCGGAAAGACGCGGCTGGCGCAGGGCGCGCTGGACGATGCACAGATCGGCGGGATGGACTGGCTGGTGCAGGGCGTGAGCGGCACGCTGCCGGCGTTGCGCTGACCCGGCGCCGGGGCGCCAGCCCGCCGAGGCCGGCCCGGCTCAGGCAGGCACCGGCGCCAGCGCCTGTTGCAGCGCAGGCGCCTGCGGGCCGAAGGCGTAGGCATCCATCGCCAGGCAGCCGTAGGTGATGCTCCGGTGGATGCGCAGCGGCGCGGCTTCGCGCCCGCCGGCGCCGGCGGCCACGTACCAGGGCAGCAGATGCTCGTCGGTCGGGTGCATCAGCACCGCGTGCGGTGCCTGCTGGCGGTAGTCCAGCAGCGCCGCCCAGTCGCGCGCGGCGCTGTGCTCGGCAAACCAGCCGCGAAAGGCAGCGCTGGCCGGGATCTCCGGGGCATCCAGTGGCGGGCGGCCGGCGCCGAACAGCAGGCGCAGGTTGTGCGTGAGGCTGCCGGTGGCCATCAACCACACGCCTTCACCGGCCAGCGGCGCCAGAACCTCGCCCAGCGCGAACAACTGCTGGGGTGACCATTCGGGTGGGAAGGCCAGCGGCAGCACCGGAACGTCGGCCTCGGGGTAGATGAATCGCAGCGCCGACCAGATGCCATGGTCCAGCCCGCCTTCGTCCACCGTGTGCACCGGCAGGCCGGCGGCCTGGATCAGCGCGGCCACGCGTTGGGCCAGCTCGGGTGCGCCAGCGGTGTCGTAGCGCAGGCGGTACAGCGGCTCGGGGAAGCCGCCGAAGTCGTGCACCGTGGTCTGCCGCGCGGCCGCCAGCAGCACCGGTTCGCGTGCCAGCGAATGCGCCGACACGGCCAGGATCGCCCGCGGACGGGCGCCGCCCAGCGCATCGAGCGCCTGCCCGAGGCGCTGCCAGAACGGGCCGACAACGCCCGGTTCCAGCGCCGTCATCGGCGAGCCGTGGGACACGAACACAGGGGGAAGGGCAGGGGTGCGCGTCATGGTGCGGCCATTACAGCAGCGCGATACCCCCGCAGCATTGAACGGCTCTGCACGCTGGGTTCAGCCGCTTGCACTTGTGGTGTACCTTCGCGACCCATGGCTGCCACCGATTCCCTGTCCCGTTCCCTGCCGGTTTCCACGCTCGGCCTGGCCTGGCGCCAGGGCTGGCGCGACTTCCGGGCCGGCGAACTGCGCTTGCTGATGGTGGCGGTGATGCTGGCCGTGGCCGCGCTCACCGCCGTAGGCTTCTTCGCCAGCCGGCTCGATGCGGCGCTGGCCCGCGATGCGCGCGCCCTGCTCGGCGGCGATGCGGTGGTGGCCAGCGACCAGCCGGCGCCCCCCAGCCTGGCCGCCAAGGCCCGCGAGCTGGGCCTGCAGACGGTGGTCATGGCCGGCTTTCCCAGCATGGCCCGTGCGCCCGACGACAAGGGTGGCGAGGCACGCCTGGTGGCGCTGAAGGCGGTGGCCAGCGGCTACCCGCTGCGGGGCACGCTGAAGCTGAAGGCCGCACCGGACGCGCCCGAGCAGACGGTGGCCGAGACGCCCCCGCGCGGCAAGGTGTGGGTCGATGGCGCGCTGCTGGACGCGCTGCAGCTCACGGTGGGCGACGGCCTGCTGCTGGGCGACCAGCGTTTCACCATCGACCGCATCATCGTGCTGGAGCCCGACCGGGGCGCCGGCTTCTCGAGCTTCGCGCCGCGGGTGATGCTGCATGCCGATGACCTGGCCGCCACCGGCCTGGGGCAGCCGGCCAGCCGCGTCACCTACCGGCTGGCGGTGGCCGGCACCGACCGGCAGCAGGCCGCGGTGAGCGAGTTCGTGCGCTGGGCCACGGCCGAGATCGCGCAGGCCAACCTGCGCGGCCTGCGCATCGAGTCGCTCGAATCCGGCCGGCCCGAGATGCGGCAGACGCTGGATCGCGCGCAGCGGTTCCTGAACCTCGTCGCGCTGCTGGCCGCGCTGCTGGCGGCTGTGGCGGTGGCGATCGCCGCGCGCGACTTCGCGCAGCGCCACCTCGACGACTGCGCCATGCTGCGCGTGCTGGGCGCGCCCCAGCGCGCGATCGCCGGTGCCTACGCGCTGGAGTTCGGCGCGGTCGGCCTGATCGCCAGCGCGGCCGGCGTCGCGCTCG
>CAZXLI010000063.1:0-28287 GCA_964641795.1 uncultured Bordetella sp.
GCCGATGTAGGCCGTGTCCTTGTAGGTGTAGTAAGGGTGGAAGGCAATGCCGTCGAGCGGCTTGCCGTTGGCATCCTTCTTCTTTTTGATCTCGACGCCATCCGGGTTGTTCGAGCCCACCTCATGCAGCGCGATGATGTGCGCCACCACCAGGCCCAGCAGCACCAGCGGCACGGCGATGACGTGGAAGCTGAAGAAGCGGTTCAGCGTGGCGTCACCGACGACGAAGTCGCCACGGATCAGCGTGGACAGTTCGTCGCCGACGAGCGGGATGGCGGCGAACAGGTTGATGATGACCTGGGCGCCCCAGTAGCTCATCTGGCCCCAGGGCAGCAGGTAGCCCATGAAGGCTTCTGCCATCAGGCACAGGAAGATGCCGCAGCCGAACAGCCACACCAGTTCGCGCGGCTTGCGGTACGAGCCGTACATCAGCCCGCGGAACATGTGCAGGTAGACGACAACGAAGAACGCACTGGCGCCTGTGGAGTGCATGTAGCGCACCAGCCAGCCCCAGGGCACGTCGCGCATGATGTACTCGACCGAGGCGAAGGCCAGGTTCGCGTCCGGCTTGTAGTGCATCACCAGGAAGATGCCCGTGACGATCTGGATCACCAGCACCAGCATCGCCAGTGAACCAAAGAAGTACCACGCGTTGAAGTTCTTCGGAGCGTAGTACTCCGACATGTGCTCCTTGTACATCTTGGTGGCCGGGAACCGGTTGTCCACCCAGGTCATGAGCTTGACACCCAGCGGCGCATCCGCCGGTGCTTCCTTGAAATCTGCCATGTCGTCGACCTCTTGTGCTTGTTGGGCTAGCGACCGCTGCTCAGCGGTCAGGCCTTCTTGTCTTCGCCGATCAGCAGCACCGTGTCGGACAGGTACATGTGCGGCGGCACCTCGAGGTTGTCGGGCGCGGGCTTGTTCTTGAACACACGGCCGGCCAGGTCGAAGGTCGAGCCGTGGCAGGGGCACAGGAAGCCGCCCTGCCAGTCATCCGGCAGCGAGGGCTGCGCGCCGGGCGTGAACTTGTCGGTGGGCGAGCAGCCCAGGTGCGAGCAGATGCCCACGGCGACCAGGTACTCGGGCTTGCGCGAGCGGTACTCGTTGCGCGCGTACTCGGGTGTGAGCTCGTCGGGCTTGCGCTTGGAATCCGGGTCCGCCACCTGCGGATCGGTCTTCTTCAGCGACTCGAGTTGTTCCTTGGTGCGGCGGACGATCCACACCGGCTTGCCCCGCCACTCGACCGTCATCTTCTCGCCGGGCTTCAGCGCGCTGATGTCGGCTTCGACCGGTGCACCGGCGGCCTTGGCGCGCTCGGACGGGGCGAAGGTGCTGACGAAGGGCACTGCGGCCGCAACGCCACCAATGGCGCCGGCGCCGGCCGTGATCGCCACCCAGGTGCGTCGACTTTGGTCGACCGGGCTGTCACTCATGGGATTCCTCGGATGAAGAGCTGCGTTTGTACTTCGGGCAACCTGGGATTCTAGCGGAGCGGTCAAGCCCCACCCCGACGGCAAGGCCCGGTTGACTTCGCGAGACGCTGCGCAATACTGGCCCGGCGCCTCGTCTGTGGTGCGCCAACATCACAAATCAACACAGCAGGAGTGAGAAGCCCATGGGATTCAGCAGCGAGTTCAAAGAGTTCGCGATGAAAGGCAATGTCGTCGACCTGGCGGTCGGCGTCATCATCGGCGGTGCCTTCGGCAAGATCGTCGATTCCGCCGTGAAGGACCTGATCATGCCGATCGTCAACCTGGTGCTGGGCGGCCAGGTCGACTTCTCGAACAAGTACCTCGTGCTCTCGGGCAGCGTGCCGGCCGGCGCCTCGCTGGCCGAGGCGCAGAAGGCCGCCAACGTGTTCGCGTGGGGCAACTTCGTGACGATCTCGATCAACTTCATCATCCTGGCCTTCGTGATCTTCATGATGGTCAAGCAGATCAACCGGCTCAAGCGCGCCGAGCCCGCCGCGCCGCCCGCCCCGCCCGCGCCGCCGGCAGAAGACGTGCTGCTGTTGCGAGAAATCCGCGACGCGCTGAACAAGCGCTGATTCCACTTGTAGCAAGGCCGCCGCGTGGCGGCCGCGTTTGGCCGCATACTTCAGGGCGTAACAGGCGTCGCTTGGGAGTTGCCGGGCGGCGCCTTGCCGTCGTGGTTCCCGGCCGTCATGAATTTGACCCCTCCCCTTCGCCTGCCTCCCGCCCTGGAAAGTGCTGTGCAGCGTGTGCGCATGGCAGCCCGTTCCGCCGCCGAACGCACGGTCGACAGCCTGGGCTTGGCCGCCTTGTCGTCGAACAATGTGTTTCACCGCGACGGCCTGCTCGGAGCGCAGTTCGAACTGAATCGCAAGCTGGCGATCTTCGCGCTCACGTTCAACGAGTCGCTCGACCAGAAGGTGGCGCGTGAGGCCGGTACGCTGCAGGCGCAAAACGCAGCCGGCGGCCTGCAGACCAACTGGGACGCGCTCAGCCTCGTCGACGATCACGAGCTCGAGATCCAGGTCTCGGCCGATCGCTTTGCGCTGGAGATTTCGCACGCTTGCGAATGGGAAATCCGCGAGCTCGATGCCTACATGGGCACCTTGCTGAAGCTGGGCCGTGCCGACCATGAGCGCAACCCGCTGCGTGCCGAGGTGGTGGGCCAGGCCATGATCCGCGCGGTCGAGGCCGTGGCCGACCGGCCGGAGACGCGCAAGGTCCTGGGTGCCGAAATCGGGCGCTCGCTGGCCAACGCAATGCGCCAGACCTATGCCGAGATCGTGGCCGACCTGCGCAATGCAGGCATCAAGCCGGTCGGTCTGCAGGTGCGGCAAACGCCCCATGACGCGGCCGGCCGCGCGAACACCGGCCCGGGCAGCCTGCACGGCGAATTGCGTGACAGCGTCCACGGCCGCGGTCCGGCCCACGAACTGTCGGCCAGCGGCCGCCTCTCGCCCCGTGGCGGCGCCAGTACCGGCAGTGGCGGGCGCGGCAGCTTCGGGCCCAGCACGGGCAGCGGAGGCTTCGGCCCCAGCGGCGGCGGACGTGGCACCCTCATGGGCCGGGTCGATGGCGAGATGATGGCGCTGCTGCGCCGCCTGTCGCACAGTGCCGGCCCCGGGACGGACGGCGGCAGCAGCGATTTCGGCGGCTACGTCAGTGGCGGCGGCTACGGCGACGCCAGCTCGTCCAGCATGGGCATGCTCGGTGGCGCGCTGATGGCGCCTAACCTGATCGTCGCCCACCGAGAAGAACTGCGCCAGGCTGCCACCGGCGCGCTCGACCACATGGTGATCGACGTGATCGCCGGGCTGTTCGACCAGATCCTGTCCGACCCCAAGGTGCCGCCGCAGATGGCGCGCCAGATCGCCCGGCTGCAGTTGCCGGTGTTGCGTGCGGCGCTGGGCGACAACACCTTCTTCTCGTCGCGCAAGCACCCGGTGCGGCGCTTCATCAACCGCATCGCGTCGCTCGGCACGGCGGTCGACGATTTCGAAGGCGCAGAGGGTCGCGCCCTGCTGGCACGGGTCCGCGAACTGGTCCAGGAGGTCGTCGAAGGCGATTTCGAGCAGATCGAGCTGTACGAGCGCAAGCTCAATGAACTCGAAGCCTTCGTGGCCGAGCAGGCCCAGGCCGAGGTCCATGCCCAGGGCCAGGCCGACGTGCTGCTGGCGCGCAAGGAAGACCAGATGCGCGTGCAGCAGCGCTTCGCGCAGCAGCTCGACGGCGCGCTGCACTCGCTGCCGGTGCCGGATTTCCTGCGCGATTTCCTCGGCAAGACCTGGAGCCGGGCCATCGCCCAGGCCGAGCAGCAGCACGGCGCCGACAGTGCGCAGGCCAAGCGCATGCGGGAGGTCGGCCGCGAGCTGGTGATGAGCGTGCAGCCCAAGGGCGTGCCTGCGCAACGGCAAGCCTTCCTGCGCACGCTGCCGCAGCTGATGAAAGACGTCAACGCCGGCCTCGACCGGCTGCGCTGCAGCGAAGAGCTGCGACGCGACTTCTTTGCCAAGCTGCTGCCGGCCCATGCCGAATCGCTGAAGAGCCAGGCGCTCAGCACGCTGGAGCACAACCTGCTGGCCAAGCAGGTCGAGGGCGCGCTGGCCACACCGCTGCCCAAGCCAACCGAGCTGCCACCCGTACCGGCCAGCGCGCTGCCCGTGTTGAACGACGCGATTTCGCCGGCTGACTTCAGCGCCGAGGAGGCCAAGGCCGTCGGCCTGGTCGACGAGAGCAAGGTCAACTGGAACGGCCAGGTCGACATCGACATCGGTGCCGAGCCCGAGATTGCCGCGGCCGACGTCAACATCGCCGGCCTGCCCTCGTCGGAAGAGGCACTGGAGCCCACGCAGGGCAAGTCGCTGGCCGACAACGTGCAGATCGGCTTCGCCTACCAGATGCACATCGAGGACAGCTGGCAGAAGGTACGGCTGAACCACGTCAGCCCGGCACGCACCTTCTTCGTCTTCCGCTACGGCGCCAAGCAGCGCAAGACGATCTCGATGACCTACCGCATGCTTTCGCGCATGTGCGAAACCGGTCGCATGCGGGCCTTCGAGAACGCCTACCTGCTGGAGCGGGCCACCGCGCGCGCGCGCCGGCAGCTGGCCGAGCTGAAGGCCCCGGCGCCGAACTGACCGCCCGGCCCCCGGGCCGTCCTCAGCACGCGGCCGCCAGCTGCCGCGCCATGCGCAGCGCCGCCTGCAGGCTGCGCGGATCGGCGATGCCGCGGCCGGCGATGTCGAACGCCGTGCCGTGGTCCGGACTCGTTCGCACGAAGGGCAGGCCCAGCGTGACGTTGACGCCATGCTCGACGCCCAGGTACTTCACCGGGATCAGTCCATGGTCGTGCGTCATCGCGACCACCACGTCGAACTCGCCCACATGGGCCGGCGGTGCGTGGCGCGCGCGCATGAACACGGTGTCCGGCGCATAGGGGCCGTGTGCATCGATGCCCTCGGCCACCGCGGCCGCGATGGCCGGTGCGATGAAGCGCTGCTCCTCGTCGCCGAACAGGCCGCCTTCGCCGGCATGCGGATTGAGCCCGGCCACCGCGATACGTGGCCGCTGCATGCCCCACGAGCGCGCGGCCTGCTGCACGATGCGCAGGGTCGACAGCACGGCGTCGAAGTCGAGCAGCTCGATCGCTCGGCGCAGCCCGACGTGGATCGTCACCAGCACCACGCGCAGCTCGTCATTGGCCAGCATCATGCGCACCGGCCCACCGCCGGCCAAGGCCTGCAGCATCTCGGTGTGGCCGGGGAAGCCGATGCCGGCCGCCGCCAGCGCTTCCTTGTGGATCGGCGCGGTGACGATACCAGCCGCCTGGCCCTGCAGCGCCAGCTGCGCCGCGGCCTCGATGCAGCAGGCCGCCGCCCGGCCGGCATCGGCTTGCACGCTGCCGACCGGCAGGTTCGCCAAGCCCGGCGGCAGGCCGGGTGGCTCCCAGACCGGCAGGCAGTCCGGCGGCGCCTCGTCCTGCGGACCGGCGAGCAGCGCCACCGGCAACAGCAGCCCGAGCCGGGCCACCGTGCGCCGCATCACCTCGGCACTGCCCACCACCACGCAGCGACCGGCCCCGCCAGCCGCCAGCGCCTTGGCGATGATTTCGGGCCCGATGCCGGCGGCATCGCCCATCGTGATGGCCAGCAGGCCCGAACCGAGGGTGCTTCCTGGACTCCCCTCCACAGTGCGCGCGCTCATGCCGGGTTCTCGATCTCGATGAAGCGGTGCGCCAGGCCGAACTGCCGGGCCAGGTGCTCGCCGACGGCCGGGGCGCCATAGCGCTCGGTGGCGTGGTGCCCGCAGGCCAGGAAGGCCACGCCGGTCTCGCGGGCGATGTGTGCCTGCGGCTCGGAGATCTCGCCAGTGATGAACGCATCGGCGCCCGCAGCGATCGCGGCCTCGAAATAGCCCTGCGCACCGCCGGTGCACCAGCCGATGCGCTGCAGCGGCCGGCCGTCGCCCGGCAGCAGCAGCGGCGCACGCTGCAGCCGATCGGCCACGCGCGCGGCCAGTGCCGGCGCATCCAAAGCAGCCTCTGCGGCGCCGATGAAGCCGAGTTCCTGGTCGCCGAAGCGAGCCTCCGCCCGCAGGCCGAGCCGCTGGCCCAGCTGCGCGTTGTTGCCGAGCTCGACGTGCGCGTCCAGCGGCAGGTGGTAGGCGAACAGGTTGATGCCGTGCGCCAGCAGCCGCGCCACGCGCTCGCGCAGCCACCCCGTGAGCCGACCATCCTGGCCGCGCCAGAACAGGCCGTGGTGCACCAGCACCGCATCGGCCCGCGCTTCGATGGCGGCGTCGATCAGCGCCAGGCTGGCGGTGACACCGGTCACCAGCATCGCGACCTCGTCGCGACCCTCGACCTGCAGACCGTTCGGCCCATAATCCTTGAAGCGGTCCACGGCCAGCAGCGCGGCCAGATGGGCTTCGAGTTCCACACGCTGCACCATGGCGCGCTTTCCTGTTGTCGATGCGAAGACTCTGGCTGATTTTCTCGCAGGCCGCGACCGTGGCCCTGGCGGTGCTGTTCGTCGTCGCAACGCTGAAGCCGCAGTGGCTGCAACGTGACGGCCGCGGCTTCACCGAGATCGTCGCGCTGAGCCATGCCCCGGCGGCGCCTGCCGCCAGTGCAGCCGGCGCGCCGCCCAGCTTCACCGGCTACAACGCAGCGGCAAGGGCCGCCTCGCCGGCGGTCGTCAGCGTCACGGCCAGCAAGGCCGGCATGCGCAACCCGCATGCGCAGGATCCGACCTTCCGCTTCTTCTTCGGCGAGCGCTCGGCCGAGACCCAGGTCGGCTTCGGTTCCGGGGTCATCGTCTCGCCCCAGGGCGTGCTGCTGACCAACAACCACGTGATCGAAGGCGCCACCGAGATCGAAGTGCGGCTGCCCGACGGCCGCGAAGCCAGGGCCGAAGTGGTGGGCACCGACCCCGAGACCGACCTGGCGGTGTTGCGCGTCAAGCTCGACCGGCTGCCGGCGATCACGCTGGGCAACATGCAGGCGCTGCAGGTCGGCGACGTGGTGCTGGCCATTGGCAACCCGTTCAATGTCGGCCAGACGGTGACCTCGGGCATCGTCAGCGCGCTCGGCCGCCAGGGCCTGGGGCTGTCGACCTTCGAGAGCTTCGTGCAGACCGATGCCGCCATCAACCCCGGCAACTCCGGCGGTGCGCTGGTGGACGTGCACGGCCACCTGATCGGCATCAACACCGCCATCTTCTCTCGCTCGGGCGGCAGCATGGGCATCGGCTTCGCGATCCCGGTCGACGTGGCCCAGCAGGTGATGGAAGGCCTTCTGCGCGACGGCCAGGTCACGCGCGGCTGGATCGGTGTCGAGCCGCGCGACCTGACGCCGGAGTTCGCCGAGAACTTCCACCTGCCGATCAAGGAGGGCGTGCTGATCACCGGCGTGCTGCAGGACGGCCCGGCCAGCAAGGGCGGCCTGAAGCCCGGCGACGTGGTGGTGACGGTGGCCGGCGAACCGGTGCTCAACACCGCGCAGCTGCTGCACCGCGTGGCAGCACTGAAGCCCGGCAACGCGGCGGTGATCGGCGTGCAGCGCGGCACCCAGAGCCTGCAGCTGAACGTGACCGTGGCCCAGCGCCCGCGGCAGACCCAGCGCCAGCGCTAGCCGCCGGTCTTGGCCTCGGCTTCAGCCTCGGCGTCCGGCGCCTTGGTGTGCTTGATGAACAGCCGGGCGGCCCAGATGCCCAGTTCATACAACAGGCACATCGGAATTGCCAGCGACAGCTGCGACACCACGTCCGGCGGCGTGATCACCGCGGCAATGATGAAGGCGACGACGACGAAGTAACCGCGCCACTCCTTCAGCTTCTCGATGCTGACGACGCCCAGGCGCGCCAGCACCACCACCGCGATCGGCACCTCGAAGGCGGCACCGAAGGCGATGAACATGGTCAGCACGAAGCTCAGGTAGGCCTCGATATCCGGCGCCGCGGTGATGCTCTTGGGCGCGAAGTTCTGGATGAACGCGAACACCTTGCCGAACACGAAGTAGTAGCAGAAGGCCACGCCGGCCAGGAACAGCACGGTGCTGGAGATCACCAGCGGCAGCACCAGCCGCTTCTCGTGGCTGTAGAGCCCCGGCGCGACGAATGCCCAGATCTGGTACAGCACCACCGGCAACGCCAGCAGCAGGCCGGCCATCATCGTGACCTTCAGCGGCACCAGGAAAGGCGAGATCGGGTTGGTCGCGATCAGGCGCGCGCCCTCGGGCAGGTGCGCCACCATCGGCGCGGCGAGGATGTCGTACAGCCCGCCCGGCCCGGGCCAGATGCACAGCGCGCCAAAGGCGATCCCGACGGCCAGCAGCGCGCGGATCAGGCGATCGCGCAATTCGATCAGGTGCGAGACGAAGGGCTGCTCGGTACCGGCCAGTTCGTCGTGCGGGTCGTTGCCGGAACTCATCGTTTCAAGCCCGGCGGCCGGAAGCGCGCGACACGGGCCGCGCCGGACTGCGCATGCAGCCGCACGCCGGACCGTTGCTTGTACCAGCGTGGAACGGCGCTGCGCTTCAGGCGCCACTTCTTGTTCGGCCGCTTGTACGCCGGCGCCGGCGAGAGGATCGAGTGCGCGCTGTCGTCGGACAGGCCCACCGAGCCCAGGCCCGAGGTGGCGTCCTGCAAGCCCTTGCCGATCTCGTTGAAGGCCGCGCTCGCGGCATTCACCTCCTGGCTCACGCTCGATTCGACATCACGCGCCGCCGTCTCGAACTGCGTCTTCATCTTCTGCAGTTCCTCGAGCTCGATCGAGCGGTTGACCTCGGCCTTCACGTCGGCCACATAGCGCCGCGCCTTGCCCAGCAAGTGGCCCACGGTGCGGGCCACCCGGGGCAGCTTCTCGGGGCCGATGACGATCAGCGCCACCGCGCCGATGATCGCCATCTTGTCGAAACCGAAGTCGATCATTCAACGCGCATCAGGACTTGGTCTTGGCTTCGACATCCACGGTCTGGCTGTCGTTGGCCTTGCTGGCGGTGACCTGCTGCTGTGGCGGTGCCGGCGGGGCATCGGAAGCACCGTCGCGCATGCCGTCCTTGAAGCCCTTGACGGCCGAACCGAGATCGCTGCCCACGTTCTTCAACTTCTTGGTGCCGAAGATCAGCACCACCACCGCGAGCACGATCAGCCAGTGCCAGATGCTGAGTGATCCCATGACAGACTCCTGAAAAAGATGGCCGGGATTCTAGGTGACCCGTCCCGAACGATTTGGTGCCCCTCGGCCGAGGGGAATTCAGCCCTTGGCCCAGGGACGCGGTCCGCCCATCACATGCAGGTGCAGGTGCATCACCTCCTGCATGCCGTCGCGGCCGGTGTTGATGACATGGCGGTAGCCGTTGGTCACGCCCAGTTCCGCCATCAGTTTCGGCGAGACAGCCATCATCTTGCCCAGCAGCGCCTGGTCCTCGAGGCTCACATCGACCATGCTGGTGATGTGCCGCTTCGGGATGATCAGGATGTGCACCGGTGCCCACGGGTGGATGTCGTGGAAGGCCAGGATGTCCTCGTCCTCGTAGGCCTTCTTCGACGGGATCTGTCCCGCGACGATCTTGCAGAAGATGCAGTTCGCATCGTGGCTCATGGCGACAATTCCTCCGGAGGATGGGTCTGGCGACCGCGCAGCTCAGCGCGGCGTCGAACGCTGTGCAAACTCTTCCAGGCCCGACAGGCCCTCGCGGCGCGCCAGCTCGTTGAGCACATCGGCCGGCTTCAGGCCGAAGGCGGCCAGCGCGATCATCGAGTGGAACCACAGGTCGGCCACCTCGTAGACGATCTTCTCGGGCACGCCGTCCTTGGCGGCCATCACCGTCTCGGTGGCCTCTTCGCCGATCTTCTTCAGGATCGCGTCGGTGCCCTTGTGGAACAGCTTCGCGACATAGCTCTTGTCGGGGTCGCCACCGGCCTCGGGCTTGCGCGATTCGATGACCTCGGCCAGCCGGGCCAGCAGGTCCTGGGAGTTCAGTTCACTCATCGGCGGTAGATGCGTTCGGGGTCTTCGAGCACCGGGTCGGTGGTCTGCCATTGGGTGCCGTCGAGCTTGCGGAAGAAGCAGCTGTGCCGGCCGGTGTGGCAGGCGATGCCGGGCTCGTGGCCGAGCTGCGTCACCTTCAGCAGCAGCACGTCGGCGTCGCAATCGACGCGGATCTCATGTACCTGCTGGAAATGGCCGGATTCCTCGCCCTTGTGCCACAGCTTGCCGCGCGAACGGCTCCAGTAGACCGCCTGGCCCATCTCCGCCGTGCGGGCCAGCGCCTCGCGGTTCATGAACGCGAACATCAGCACGTCGCCGGACGATGCCTCCTGCGCGATCACCGGCACCAGGCCGTCGCGGTCCCACTTGATGGTGTCGAGCCACTCCATGGGCGGCAAGTGTAGGGGGTGCGGACGGCTCGGCTGGCCTGCGGGCCCTTGTCTGGGTCAGCTTCGCGGCAGGCGCAATTCGAAGCTGACGCCATCCGCGGTATTGCGCGCCGCGATCGTGCCGCCCATCTTGGCCATGTAGGTGCGGGCGACGAACAGGCCCTGGCCGCGCGATCCCTCGGCGGCCGAGTCGGGCTGGTCGGAGACACCGTACTCGAAGACCTTCTCGAGCATCCCCTGCGGGATCGGCTCGCCCTGGTTGTGGATCGTGACCCGCGCCTCGGTATCGGTGGCGTCGAGCGTCAGCGTGATCGGCGTGCCCGGCCGGCGATGCCGGTCGGCGTTGTGCAGCACATGCGTCACCACATCTTCCAGCGCGTATTCGTCGGCCGGCACCGGCACGCTGCCGGCCGGCGGATCGAAGCGCACGTTGGCAATGCCCACCGCGTCGGCATTCGCCGCCACGTGGCCGAGGAAGGCCGCCAGGTCCAGCGGGTGCAGCTGCAAGGTGGTCGAGGCGAAGGCCTCGCTCGGCGAGGCCTGGCCGTACAGCACCCGCACCGCCTGCTGCATGCGGCTGATGTAGCGGCGGCTGGGGTCGTCCGGCGCGCCGTGCAAGGCCAGCAGCGACTGCAGCGGCGACATGATCTCGTGGCCCACCGCATGCCACTGGTCCTTTTCCTGCGCGGCACGGATCTGCGCGCGGCGCACGTCCTCGTTCACACGCTGCAGCAGGTCCTGCAGACCCTGGGCCAGCACGCCCAGCTCGTCGCGTCCGCGCAGGTCGGACAGATCCACCTGCGCGATCGCCTCGCTGCCCCGCACGTTGCCCGAGACGCTGGCGGCGCGCCGCGTCAGCTGCGTGATGCGGCGGATGATGCGCAGCTCGATCAGCAGCCAGGCCAGCAGCACCGCGGCCAGCATCGCCGCGACGTACCAGGACAGCCGCGCCGCCACCGCGGCGAGCGCCTTGTTGACGCTGCGCACGTCGCCGGCAAGCTCGACGTCAAAGCGCCCCAGGGACGTGGCCACGGTCTCGCGCAGCGCCAGCGGCGTGTCGTAGCCCTCCACCGGCAGCCGGCGCACCAACCGGTCGATCCAGTGCGGCGGGCCGGCATCGGGGTCGCGGCCGGTGGCCTGGAACAGGTCTTCGGCCGCGCCCTGGCGGCGGATGCGCAGCCGTTCGCCCGGCAACAGCAGCTCGGCCAGGTCGGTCAACGCGAACGGCGGCTCGGCGCCGGGCGTGTCGCTGTCAAACAGCGCGGCGCCGCCGCCCGGCGCCAGCACCTGCAGCCGCACCTGGATCTGCGCCAGGTCCGGCGGCGGCCAGACCACCCGGCCGCGGTCGGCCTGGAACAGCGCTTCGCGGAAGGGCTCGACCGGCAGCCGCACCGACAGGAACGAGCGGCGCTGGCACTCGCTCGCCGCCCCGGCGGCGTTGTCGTCGACACAGCGTCCGTCCTGCCACAGCCAGCCGCGGAAGTCGCGCACCGGCCGCACACCATGCGTGATAGGCACGTCGTCCGCATAGCCGGTCAGGCGGCCGCGCACGCCAGGGCCGGCTGCATCGGGCAGCGCCTCGAACGGCGCGATCCAGCCGAAGCGCTGGCCGCGCATCGACACGGTCACCTGCACGCGGTGCGAGGCGCTGAAGTCCAGGTCGCCTGACAGGTGCGGCACCAGCGGCCCGCTGGCGAAGCTGCCGGCCAGGTACAGGAAGCCGCCGGCAAAGGGGTTGTTGCCCACCGCCACGCACAGCGTCGCGCCGTCGCGGTACTGCACCTGGCAGCCGGCCATCTCGACCGCCTGCTGGGCCTTGGTCTTGTCGTCGAAGTCGATCGCCGAGAACGGCAGCACCAGCGGCCGCAGCGGCGCACCGGCCTCGCCGCTGGCGCGCGGGTTCAGCAATGCCAGCTGGCCGGTCGGGTGGCGCAGCCGCGCGACGATCTGCGCCTGCGTCTTGCGCAGGCCATCCTGGTAGTGGCGGTGGCTGCGCTGCTTCTCCTCCTTCAGCACGCCCACCGCCATCGCCAGCGTCACCAGCGCGAGCAGCAGGAACACGCCGCGGAAGAACAGCCGCAGCCGCAGCGGCACCCGCTGCGCCAGGCGCCAGCGTGCGCGCAAGGACCTATTCAGCACGGAAACCTCGACGGAGTATTTCCCCGGCCAGGGGACAGGTCGCGAAGCGACCAGGGGAGCGGGCTCGCGAACGAAGCCGTTCAACCCGATCCGGGTTCCCCGGTCGGGTTGAATCAGCCCCTCGGGGGCGGCCGCCAGGCGGCCGGGGCCTACACATTCGTCCAGCGAAAGCCGCGCATCGGCACGTTCTCGATGCCGTCGAAGCCGGGCTCGATCTCGCGCAGCGCGTCGCGGATGGTGCTGACATGCTTGCGCACGTTGTCGCGGTTGCGCCCGCTCTTGACCACCTGGAACAGCTCGTCGTAGCTCACCACCTCGCCGCGGCGCTGGACCAGCGCGGCCAGGATGCGCTGGGCGGTGAGCGGCAGGTTCAGGCGCTGGCCACGCCAGAGGGGCGAGCTCTGGCGCAGCGGGTCGATCGACAGCTCGGTCTGCGCCGCAGCCGCCGGCGCGGGCTTGTCGCGCACCGCGCGCAGCATGTCCAGCACGGTGTCGATGAAGTCGGCCTCCGAGAAGGTGGTCTTCTGCAGGTAGTCCCAGGCGTCCAGCGCCTTCATGATGCCGCGGTAGATGGCCGCCGGCATCGCCGACACCACCAGCACCGGCGTGCCATGGTGCAGCCGGTTGATCGCGTTGATCAGCGCGACGCCGGCATGGCGCTCGCGGCCGAGCTCGATGTCCAGCACCACCAGGTCGTAGCGCGTGCGCTGCAGCGCCGCCTCGGCCTCGTCGCGTGTGAACCACTGCTCGATGCGCACGCCGGGGCGCGCCGCCTCGATCCAGCCCTTGAGCTGGTTGCTGGTCGGCGCATCGTCTTCGATCAGGGCCACGGTCACCATGGCGGCATTGTCCCGTGCCGCCGCGCCGATGGGTGTGAAGCTTTCTTCCGGGGCCGGAAGACAGTCGCCCGGCGCGCCGCTATCAGCTTCCGGGGGCCCTGCGAAGAATGGGCTTCGTCGACACACGACAACCCTTCAACCACCGGAGCACCACGATGAACCCCCGCCTGAACGCCCTGACCCAGTTGATGAACAGGGCGCTGCGTTCCACCGCCACCACCTTGCGCAGCCGCGGCGTGCTGCTGATCGGCACCACCGCGGTCGCCGTCGGCAGCTACTGGCTGATCGTGCACCCGCCGGTGCAGTCGGTGCCGGGCGGCGAAGTGGTGGTGCGGCAGAACCAGCTCACCGGCGAACTCAGCCAGCACCGCGACGGCTCGCTGTGGGTGCTGCCCGGGCTGCACAGCGTGCGCCACTTGCCGCTGCGCGACCAGGTCTACCGGCCGCAGGACAGCGCCAAGGCCGATGGCGCGGCGCCGTTCCAGTCGATCGAAGGCCTGTCGCTCGGCGTCGACCTGACGATCCGCTATGCGCTGGACCCGGCACGCATCGGCGCGATCGCGAAGTACCTGCCCGAAGACCTGGGCGCCGAGGTCGTGCAGCCGGCCGTGCAGGGCGTGATCTACAAGACCTTCACGCGCTACACCGTGCGCGAAATCTTCTCGAGCAAGCGGGCCGAGATCCAGCAGCAGATCGAAGCCGAGCTGAAGCCGCGGCTGGCCGCCGACGGCATCGTGCTGCGCGCGGTGCAGATGGGCCAGGTCGACCTGCCGGCCGAATACCGCGCCGGCCTGGACAAGCTGCTGGCCACCGAGCTCGAGACCGAGAAGATGCGCTACACGCTGGAGCTCAAGGCCAAGCAGGTGGAGCAGACCGCGCTCGAAGGCGAAGCCGACCGGGTGCGCCGCGAGAAGGCCGCGCAGGCCGCTGCCAACGAACAGCTTATTGCCGCCCGCGCGCAGGAAGAGGCGATGAAGCATGTGCTGCCGTTCAAGGAGAAGCAGATCGCGCAGCGCCAGCTCGAAGCCGAGGCCGAGAAGCAGTCGCGCATCCGCGCCGCCGAGGGCGCCGCACAGGCCCGGCGCATCGAGGCCGCGGGCGAAGCCGAGTCGCGCCAGAAGCTGGCGGACGCCGAGGGCTACCGGCTCGAACGCGTCGGCAAGATCACCAGCGAGCAGATGGCCCGCGACGGCGCGCTGCTCAGCAAGCACCCGCTGCTGATCCAGAAGGCGATGGCCGACAAGCTCTCGGACAAGGTCTCGGTGATCATCGCGCCCCCGCCCACCGATGGCGGCTTCATCGGCACCGCGCTGCTCGGCAAGCTTCCGGCACCGCAACCCGAAGGCCAGGTTGCTAACAAGGAAAGCGAGTGACCATCATGCTGTTCACGATGCTCGCGACGATGGCCATCGTCACCCAGGACCAGGCCGCGCTGCGCGCCGGCCCGCGCGAATCGGCCGCGCAACAGGCCGTGCTGTGGCAGGGCGATTCACTCGAGGTGCGCGGCCGCAAGCTCGACTACCTGCAGGTCTGGGACCACCGCCGCGAACGCGGCGGCTTCGTGCGGGCCAGCCAGGTGCGCACGACGGATCTGCAGCCGGCCGAGGCGCCCGAACTCCTGTCGGTGCTGCGCTTCGTGCGCGACACGCCGGGTGCCGAGGCGCTGGGCGTGGCCTATGCCGCGGCGTACCTGCAGGCGGTGCCGCCGGCGCAGCTCGGCCCCGAGGTCTTCGACGCGATCGGCACGATGGCCGACCGGCTGGCGCGGCGCGCCGCGATGAAGCCCGGGCAGGCCACGTCGACGACGATCGCCGCGCATCTCGAGGTGGTGAAGTTCTACGGTGTCGCGATCGGCGGCACCGAGCGCGACGGCCAGCTGCAACCCTGCTACGACGGCGAGGCCTTCCGCCGCGTGCTGGCGCTGCCCTCGACGGCCGAGCAGCGCGCCCGCGCCGCGCTCGGCCTCACGCGCCATGACTGCGTCGACACCAGCCTGTCGCCGGCGCAGCGCCTGCCGCTGGACCAGTGGCGTGCGCAGGTGCTGGACCAGCTGAGCGCCGAGCAGTTCGCGGCCCTGCCCGAGCAGGTGCGCAACCAGCTGCGCCTGCGCCGCGCCGGCGTCTGGGCGAGCCTGGCGTACCAGCACGCCCGTCGCCACGAGCCGGCCGCCACCACCGCGGCGCAGCGCGCGCTGACCGAGCTGGCCGCGGTGAACAAGGCCGAGCTGAGCGACGACGACCGCGGCGCGTACCAGGAGGCGGCGATGCGGGTCAGCGCCTCGCGCTGGGCCGCCGAGCCGGACGCTGCGCTGACCACCGCGGGCCTGGCGATCCGCACCGAGCCGGGCCAGCCCGGCGAGACCTGCGTGCAGCTGGTCGACAGCCGCCAGCCGCAGGGCAAGCCGCTGGCCGGCCGCTGCACCTATGGCCTGGTGTGGGCGGCCTCTGCCCGCGCGAACGCGGCCGGCAACGCCCTGGCGCTGGCGGTGCAGCCGCTGGACACCTGGCGCGAGCTGTGGGTGTTCCGCCGCAGCGGCAAGGAGTGGGTCATCGATGCGCTGCCGCCCGCGGCCAACGGCCCCGAGATCGGCTACCTCGAGTTCGCTGGCTGGGTGCCTGGCACCGACCGGCTGCTGGTCGCGCGCGAAAGCAAGGTCGAGGGCCGCACCCGGCGCAGCTTCGAAGTGCTGAAGCTCGACACCGGCGGCCAGGCCGAGAAGAGCGCCGCCGCACCGGACCAGATCGCCGCGTTCGCGCGCTGGCAGGACCCGGCCTGGAAGCGCCAGACCGTGAGCCTGAGGTAGACGCCCCCCGTGGGGATCCGCCCGACCGGGAGCCCCGGCTCGGGCGGAGTCTCGTCAGATCCGGTCGAGGTAGCTGAAGGTGCCCTGCTCGAACACCTCGAGCGCGGCCTTCTGCATCGCCGACATCGCCGCGCGGTACAGCGAGGTGGCCAGGCTGATGCGCCGCACACCGGCGGCCTGCGGTTCGGCGACGCTGAACGACTTGCCCTTGATGCCGACCATGAAGTTCACCGGCTTGCCGGGCAGCGCGGCGCACACCGCGCGCACCGCGTCCAGCGTCGGCAGGCCGGGCGCGAACAGCACGTCGGCACCGGCCTCGGCAAAGGCCTGCAGGCGGCGGATGGTGTCGTCGAGGTCGGGGTTGCCGCGCAGGAAATTCTCGGTGCGCGCGGTCAGCGTGAATGGCACGCCCAGGCTGCGTGCGGCCTCGGCCGCGGCGGCCACGCGTTCGACCGCATGCTGGAAGTCGTACAGCGGCTGCTCGGGGCGGCCGGTGGCATCCTCGATCGAACCGCCCGCCAGGCCGATGCCCGCGGCCAGGCGGATGGTCTCGGCGGCGAACTCTGGCGCATCACCGAAGCCGTTCTCCAGGTCGGCCGCCACCGGCAGGTCGACCGCCTCGACGATGCGCCTGGCGTGCGCCAGCGACTCGTCCCGCGTGATCTGGCCGTCCTTGCGGCCGAGCACCATGGCCGCGGCACCGCTGGAGGTGGCCAGGGCCTGGAACCCGATCTTCGCCAGCGCCTGCGCCGAGCCGGCGTCCCAGGGGTTCGGCATCAGGAAGGTAGGACCCTGGTGCAACTGGCGGAATCGTTGCGCCTTGTCCTGCTGCGCGCTGCTCATGGCGTGTCGCCTCCTCGTGATCAGGAGGCGCAGTATCGCGAAGCAGGATGACCCGCAAAGGGGTGAGGCTTAGGCCTTGGGCTTGCGCGCCGCGGCAGCCTGCAGCCGGTTCACGGCGCCCTCGCCCAGCCGCGCCTTCAGCGCCTCGCGCAGCAGGTACTCGACCTGCGCGTTGCTGCTGCGCAGCTCGGCTGCGGCCAGGCGTTCGATCTCGGCCCACAGCCCCGGGTCGATGCGCAGCAGGAACGATTTCTTGCCCGGACTGGCCATGACGCGCGCTGCCGGCCCGCTCAACCGCCTGTGAAGGGCCGGCGTCGCTCGGCCTCGGCCGGCAGGCGGTTCGTGCGGTTCACGGCACGGTTGAGCAGCGGCAGCATCAGCAGCAGGCCGCCGCCCGCCAGCCACAACGGCAGCTCACGCCCGCCCTGCCAGGTCAGCAGGCCGGCGGCCAGCAGCAGCTGCAAGCCGACGATGAATGCAATTCGGTAGGCCATGGCCGCTCACTTCAGGTGTACAACGTGCCGGCGTTGACGACCGGCGTCGCGTCATGGTCGGAGCACAGCACCACCAGCAGGTTGCTGACCATCGCGGCCTTGCGCTCGTCGTCCAGGTCGACCAGGCCACGCTGCTCCAGGCCCTTGAGCGCCAGTTCGACCATGCCGACCGCGCCCTGCACGATCTTGCTGCGCGCGGCCACCACCGCCTCGGCCTGCTGGCGCCGCAGCATGGTGCCGGCGATCTCCGGCGCGTAGGCCAGGTGGGTGAGCTTGGCGTCGAGCACGCTGATGCCGGCCTGCGCGAAGCGCGCCTGCAGCTCGGTGCGCATCGCCGCCGCCACCTCGTCGGTGCCCGAGCGCAGCGTGATCTCGGCCGAGGCCTCGCCATGGTCGTCGACCTGCAGGTTGTCGTAGGCATAGCGCGAGGCCAGGTGGCGCACCGCGGCCTCGGCCTGCGTCAGCACGTAGGCCTCGTAGTTCTCGACATCGAAGCTGGCACGCGCGGTGTCCTCGACACGCCAGACGATGGCCGCGGCAATCTCGATCGGGTTGCCGCGCAGGTCGTTGACCTTCAGCTTCTCGCTGTTGAAGTTGCGCGCGCGCACGCTGATCTTGCTGGTGCTGTAGAACGGGATGGCCCAGCGCAGCCCTTCGCTGCGGTCGGTGCCACGGTAGCTGCCGAAGAACAGCAGGATGGCCGCCTGGTTGGGCTGCAGCATGTACAACCCGGCCCAGCACCAGGCGGTGGCCAGGAACAGCAGCAGCGCAATGCCGATCGTCGTGCCGCCGGGCCGCGCGATCACGAGCCACACCGCCAGCGCGCCGGTCAACAGGCCGAGCGCGATGGCGGCGAATCCGTTGTACGTGCGGGCTTGTCGTTCCTGAGCGGGCTGGTGCGCCATGCGGCCTCCTGGACTGCTTTCAAAGTGATATCACTTTAGTAGCAGACCAGGACCCACGTCAAGCACCTGTCTTCGGGACCTCGGCTGGGGTGTTGCCGATGTCCAGCGGCCCTTCATGCCCGCGCTCGGCCGCGAACCAGCGCAGCACCGGCACGGTGCCCGGCAGCACCGGCTGCACCTGCACCGGCAGGCGCTGCCAGGCCATCTGCTGCGCCTCGCGCATCTCGAATTCGCCGCTCCAGTCGTAGACCTTGCAGAAGTGCAGCTTCACCAGCGCGTGCGGGTAGTCGAACACTTCCTCGTGCCAGGGATGCACGGCGCCGATGGTGATGCCCAGTTCCTCGTGGAGCTCGCGCCGCAGCGCCTGCTCCAGCGTCTCGCCGGGCTCGAACTTGCCGCCCGGAAACTCCCAGTAGCCGGCGTAGACCTTGCCCTCGGGCCGCGAGGTCAGCAGGAAGTCGCCTTCGCGGCCGCTCGCATCGCGCCGGACCAGGACGCCCACCGCGACGTCCACCGGACGGCGCGCTTCGGCTGACTCGACGTCCACCGCACGGCGCGCTTCGGCTGACTCGACGTCCACCGCACGGCGCGCTTCGGCTGACTCGACATCGACACGCTGCCGCGCCTCAGACACGGTCCAGCCCTTCCGGTGCCGGCGTGTCGCTCGACGGCGCCGCGACCTCGTCGGCCGTGTGGTCACGACCGGCCCAGTCGCGCGCAAACTGGTAGGCCACCCGACCCGAGCGCGAGCCGCGCTCCAGCGCCCACACCAGCGAGGGCTGGCGCGCCTTCTCAATGGCCTCGGCGCTAACGCCGAAATGGCGCAGCCACTGCGCCACGATCACCAGGTACTCCTGCTGGCTGAACGGGTAGAAGCTGATCCACAGCCCGAAGCGCTCGGACAGCGAGATCTTCTCCTCCACCACCTCGCCCGGATGCACCTCGCCGTCGTCGGTGTGGGTGTAGGTGAGGTTCTCCTTCATGTACTCGGGCAGCAGGTGGCGGCGGTTGCTGGTGGCGTAGATCAGCACGTTGTCGCCGGCGGCCGAGACCGAGCCGTCGAGGATGGACTTCAGCGCCTTGTAGCCGGGCTCGCCCTCGTCGAAGCTCAGGTCGTCGCAGAAGATGATGAAGCGCTCGGGCCGATCGGCCACCAGGTCCACCAGGTCCGGCAGGTCGACCAGATCGGCCTTGTCGACCTCGATCAGCCGCAGGCCCTGCGCCGAGAATTCGTTCAGGCAGGCCTTGATCAGCGAACTCTTGCCGGTGCCGCGCGCGCCGGTCAGCAGCACGTTGTTGGCCGGCGCGCCGGCGACGAATTGCGCGGTGTTGCGCACCAGCCGTTCCTTCTGGCCGTCGACCTCCTGCAGGTCGCTCAGTGCCATGCGCGCCACCTGGCGCACCGGCTGCAGAAAACCCGAGCCGCCACGCTTGCGGTAGCGGAAGGCCACCGAGGCCGCCCAGTCCGGCGCACTCAGCGGGTGGGGGAGAATCGCTTCCAGGCGACTGAGCAGGCGCTCGGCGCGCTGCAGCAGGGGTTCAAGAGCAGGGATCATCGCGGCAGTGTAGCGAGCCCCCCCTCAGGCAGCGCGGCCCGCCTGGGCCCTCCCCGGATCGACGCACGGCAGGCGATGGTCTACATTGCCGGCACAAGCGCAGGCTGCCGCCGCCTGCCACGAAAACACTGTCTGGGAGCCATGAGCGCGTGACCGCCGAGCTTGACGATTTCCGCCGGTGGCTGGAAGCCCTGGGCCTGGGCCGCTACGCCGCCACCTTCGCGGCGCACGATGTCGGCTTCGAGGCCTTGCGGCTGCTGTCGGAAGCGGACCTGAAGGAGCTGGGCCTGTCGCTCGGCCACCGCCGCATCCTGCAACACGCCCTCCAGCAGCGCCAGCCAGGTAACGCACTGGGCCTGCCGGCATCGGCACCCGCGGCCGCGGGCCAGGGCGAACGCCGCCAGATCACCGTGATGTTCTGCGACCTGGTCGGCTCCACCGAGCTGTCGGCGCGGCTCGACCCGGAAGACCTGCGCAGCCTGATCCATGCCTACTACTCGTCGTGCTGCCGGCTCATCGAAGCGGCCGGTGGATTCATCGCACGGGTGATCGGCGACGGCATCCTGGCCTACTTCGGCTACCCGGCGGCGCGCGAAGACGCGGCCGAGTGCGCCATCCGCGCCGGCCTGAACATCGTCGAATCGGTGGGCCGCGAGCGCCTGGCCGGCGACAGCCGCATCGAGGTGCGCATCGGGCTGGCCACCGGGCTGTCGGTGATCAGCGACATGGTGGGCATGGGCTTTTCCGAGCTGAACGCGGTGATGGGGCAGACGCCGAACCTCGCCGCGCGCATCCAGTCGCTGGCCGCGCCGGGCACCGTGGCGATTGCGGACGACACGCGGCGGCTGGCCGGCGGCTTCTTCGTCTACGCCGACCAGGGCCTGCATGTGCTGAAGGGCTTCAGCCAGCCGGTGCAGGTGTGGCGCGTGATCGGCGAGTCGCGCTCGGGCGCGCGCTTCGATGCGCAGCACTCGCCGCGCGCCGAATGCATCGGCCGCCAGGCGCAGCGCGCGGCACTGCAGGCGCGCTGGGACGAGGCGCGCGCCGGCAGCTGCCGCATCGTCACGCTGATCGGCGAGGCCGGCATCGGCAAGTCGCGCCTGCTGCGCACGGCCAGCGAGCAACTGCTGCCGGTGCCGGGACTCACCGCCTTCATGCAATGCTCGCCCAGCCAGGCCAGCACGCCGTTGCATCCGGTGATCGCCTGGCTGCGCCGCGACATCGGTGTCAACCCGGCCGGCGCGGCCGATGATCGCCTGCGCCTGCAGGCCTGGCTGGGCAGCGAGGCGACGCCGCTGGACCTGCCGCTGATGGCCGAATTCCTCGGCATCCCGCTGGCCGAAGGCGATGTGCCGCCGACACTGCCGCCGGATCGCAAGCGCCAGCTGACGCGCGAGATCATGCTGCGCCACTTCGCGCGCCATTGCGCTGCTGCGCCGGTGCTCCTGCTGGTGGAGGACGCCCACTGGATGGACGGCGCCACCGAACAGTTCCTGGTCGCGCTGTTCCAGCACCTGCGCCAGCAGCCGTTGATGGCGCTGGTCACCACCCGGCCCGAACGCCGCTACCAGTGGGCCGAGGCCGACCGCTCGAGCGAGCTCCAGCTGAACCCGCTGCCGCCGGCTGAAGCGGCGCAACTGGTCCAATCCGCCTGCCGCGGACGCCGGCTGCCGCAAGCGGTGGTCGACGAGATCCTGGCCAAGACCGACGGGGTGCCGCTGTTCATCGAGGAGCTCACCGCCACCATCCTCGAAGCCGGCCTGCTGCGCGAGGAAGGCGACGAGCTGGTGCTGGACGACCCGCTGCCGGCGCTGGACATTCCATCCACTTTGCGCGATAGCCTGATGGCCCGGCTGGACCGGCTCAACGACATCAAGGACGTCGCGCGCACCGCCAGCGCCATCGGCCGCGAGTTCAGCTTCGCGCTGCTGGCGCAGGTGAGCGACAAGCCGCCGCGACTGCTGATCGCCGCGCTGGACCGGCTGGTCGAGGCGCAGCTGCTGTTCCAGCATGGCGAACCGCCGCAGGCCGAGTACGCATTCAAGCACTCGCTGGTGCAGCAGGCGGCCTACGACAACCAGCTGCGCAGCGACCGGCGCACGCTGCACGAGCGCATCGTGCGTGCGATCGAAACCCACCAGCCCGAAACCGCGCGTCGCGAACCCGGCCTGATGGCCCACCACTGCGAGCATGCCGGCCTCACCGACCGCGAGGTCGACTACCTGTACGCGGCCGGCCTGGCTTCGACCCGCATCGTCGCGATACCCGAGGCGCTGTCCTACTTCACGCGGGCCGATGCGGCCATTGCGCGGCTCGAACCGAGCCCGCGCAATGCCACGCGCAATATCGAGATCATCCTCGGCATGATGGAAGTGGGCCGCTTCGCGATCCTGCCGAGCCGCCTGCGCGCGCTGAGCGAACGCGCGCGGGCGCTGGCCCGCCAGGACGGTGTGAGCTGCGGCGCGCCGATGACCGCGGCCATCCTGTTCCAGGACGCGCGGGCCCAGCTGTATTCGAGTTATTACGCGGAGGCGCGCAAGCTGTTCCAGGAGATCCGTGCGCTGGGCCTCGCGCAGGGCGACATAAGCATCGAGCGCAAGCCGGCCTCGGCGCTGGCGATGACGCTGTGCTGCCAGGGCCTGTTCAACGAATCGCTGGATTTCCTGCACGGCGGCAACATCGACCACTACCACCGCACCGGCAGCATCATCGACTACCTCGCCGGCCTGGGCTGGATCGCCTATGCCAGCTGCCAGACCGGCGCGGTGGACGAAGGCCTGCGCGCCGGCGACCTGTCGGTCAGCCAGGCCGAGCAGCTGCAGTCGCCGATCTACCTGGCCGGTGCCCATGTCTGGCGCAGCCATGCGCTGATGGCGCTCCGCCGGCTCGATGCGGCAGTGGCCGATGCGCAGCGTTGCGTCACGCTGAGCGCCAGCCATGCGGTGCCCTACCTCGGCTGGCACGGCCTGGTGTTCCTGGCGCTGTGCCAGTGCCGCAGCGGCGATGTCGATGCGGCGGCCGATGCGCTGGCGCAGGCGCGCGGGCTGCTGGCGCAGGTCGAGAACCAACGCTGGTCGCTGCTGGACTACTTGCCGGCCATCGAGGCCGAGATCGCCTGGGTGCGCGGCGACCTCGACGGCGCGCTGCGCTGCGCCGACGAGGCGATTGCCGTGGCCGATGCGATCGGCGGCCACTTCGCCGCCGGCATGGCCTGGCGCGTCAAGGCCCTGGCCACGCTGCAGGGCGGTGGCACGCCGGAAGCGGCCCAGGCCAGCTTCGATCAGGCATTGCACTGGTACGGCCAGGGCCAGGCGCGGGCCGAGCAGGCCTTCTCGACGCTGGTGTGGGCGCATCGGCTGCAGGTCGCGGGGCACGCAGAGCGCGCGCGCCAGTGGGCCGATGCGGCCCAGACCCTGGCCGCCCGGCATGGCTTCGATCTGCGGCGCTGCGAGCATGGTGCGGCCGCCATGCTGGCCGCGCCGCGGCTGGCCGCCTGAGCTGCGCCGCCTGTCGCTTCACCAGGCCGGCGCGCGGGTCGTGGCCGAGCTCAGCGCCGGCTGGCGCGTCAGCAGGTCGTTCACCGCCTTGCGGCCTTCGCGATAGCCGCACTCGAGGTTGTCGCGGTCCCAGCGGTAGTTGATCTGGGTCTTCGCCGTCAACGGGATCTCGACCACGCGCGGGATGCGGCCGGCGCTCTTGCGCAAATGGGTCTTGAACATCTCGATGTCGTTCTCGCCAACCTCGGCCGCGAACTGCTCGCACAGGTTCGCCAGGCTGTCGTGCAGGTTGTGCGGCCGGCGCACCTGGCGGTAGTCGACGATGCGGATGACCCAGATCTCGTCCAGGTCCGGATGGTCCTCGACCAGGTTGCGGAAGCTCACCGTGTCGATCAGCGCGCCCTCGCTGTACTCGCGCCCGCCGTCGTTCGGGATCTTCACCGTCTGCTCGATGTAGGGCAGCGCCGAACAGGCGCACAGGCTGGGCCGAGTGATCGGCATGTAGTCGCGCCGCTTCGCGCGCTGGCCGCTGCGGTACTCGAGCCACTTGTTATTGAAAAGCCGCAGCTCGCCGGTATCGGCCGGATCATCCCCGGCCAGACGCCAGGCGTTGTGGTAGATCTCCGGCACCCGGGCCTGCGCGGGCGATGCCGGCTGCCGATAGCGGGCCGCCAGCGCATCAAGCTGCCGGCCATCCATCTGGTCCAGTCCCGGGGTGCCCAGCAGGTCGAGCGCCTCGAGCGCAATGCCCTTCAGGAACGAGCTGTCCGGGTAGTAGATGTTGCTGAGCCCGTTGACCGGCGCCAGGTAGGCCATCGAGGTGATGAAGCGCGTCAGCGGGTGCAGCGCCAGCACGTTGTTCAGCAGGTGCAGGTTGCGATCGCCTTCGCTGCCCCACTTCTGCGGCGACTGCAGCCAGCGGCCCCACGCCGCCATCGCCCCCGGCAGTTCCTTCGACACGTTGAGAACGTCCAGGTAGGTCTGCAAGCTCGACGCATGCGCGCGCCAGGCCTCGGCAAAGGCGCCGAAGTTCGGCGCGAAGGCCTTGTTGACCGGAAAGCCACGGTAGGCCTCGCTGTCGCGGAAGGCATGCTCGCCAAAGAACGCATGCGTGCGCTCGGCACGGCTGACACCCGGCAGCTCGGGCAACTGGTGGTAGTAGACGCCGACCCAGGCGCCGATGCAGGACAGCGACCAGACCTGGAACCCGATCTGGCTTTCCTCCAGCGCCTTCAGCGCGCCGATGTGAAAGCCTGCCGCGGGCCCGCCGCCTGCCAGCGCGATGGCCCGCTTCTTCGGGCGCCCGTACTGCGGTGCTGCTGAGGCCACTCGCTCCTCCCTCGCCTGGTGGATGCTGTTGACGGTGGGCTGATCGGCTCAGTGTATGGTCGGCCCTCTGGGCTGACCAGCGCGCGCATCCACCGCGCAGGGGAGATCACGTGCCATGGACCTGATCAACGACTGGAGCCAGTACCAGCTCGGTACCGGCAGGGCAGCCGGCAAGGGCAAGTCGCTGCCCGAGGTCATCCAGGCCGCGCTGGCAGACTTCGACCCGCCGCTGCTCACGCTGCATTGCTACGAAGACGTGGGCTACCCCTGGATCCAGGCCGCGTTCGACGAGACGCTGAGCCCCGAGGTCGCGCTGCGCCTGGGCGACCGGCTGGCCGAGCTGCTGGGCAACGACAAGCTGTACTTCAACAGCCTGCGGCCGCGGGCGGTCTACTTCGTGGTCGACCTGCCGCCGCAGGGCCCGCCCGACCTGCCGGCCGCTCGCTACGGCACCTTGTGGCCGGAGATCAAGAAGGCCTGGGCGCGGCCCGCGGCCAGGGCCCGGGCCAAAGGGGCCTGAACGCCGCACGCAGGCCGTGTCCTGCCACGGGGTATTCAGGGATCATTAATTCCCCTGAATCTCGTTAAGCTCACGGTCATGAACCTGCTGCTCGCCGAAGACGATGCCATCCTGGCCGATGCGTTGAGCGCGCAGCTGCAGCAGGCTGGCTTCGCTGTCGAGCATGCGCCCAACGGCGCGGTGGCCGAGTACCTGATGCTCAAGCACGAGTTCGACGCGGCGGTGCTCGACATCGGCCTGCCGATGGTCGACGGCCTGACGGTGCTCAAGCACGTGCGCGCCGAGAAGCCGGCCCTGCCGGTGCTGGTGCTGACCGCGCTGGACGGGCTGGACGACCGCGTGGCCGGGCTGAACGCCGGCGCCGACGACTACCTGACCAAGCCCTTCGACTTTCCCGAGCTCGAGGCCCGCCTGCGCGCGCTGCTGCGCCGCACGCGGGCGATGCCGGCGCCCACGCCGCCGGCCGACATGGGCCGCCTGGCCTTCGACCGCGAGGCGCGGCGCGCCAGCATCGACGGCAGCCCGATCGAGCTGTCGCCGCGCGAATGGGACCTGCTGGAGCTGCTGCTGACCCACCGCAACAAGGTGGTGCACAAGGACCAGATCACGCTGGCCTGGACCAATGATCGGGACGAGGCGCCCACCGCACCCGGGATGATCGAGGTCTACATCCACCGGCTGCGGCGCAAGCTCGAAGGCTCGGGCGTCGTGATCCGCACGGTGCGCGGCCTGGGCTACCTGCTCGAGTCGGAAGCCGCGCCGCGGGTGGGCGGCGCGCAATAGCGCGCCATCCGCTGGCGCCCGAAGACGATGGCCATCCTCTCCTGGCTGCAGCGCCGGCTGGCCAGTGCCGTGGGCCACCGTTCGCTGCACCGCCAGCTGCTGCTGTGGGTGCTGCTGCCGCAGCTGGTGCTGTGGCTGGCGGCGGCGTATGTCACCTACAACGTCGCCGCACGCTATGCCAACCGCGGCATCGACGCCAGCCTGCTGCAGGCCACGCGCTCGCTGGCGCGCCAGGTCAAGCCGATCGGCAACGGGCTGTTCATCGACTTCCCGCGCGCCGCGCAGGACATCATCGAAGCCGACCCGGACGACCGCGTCTACTACATGGTCAGCACGCCGCCGGGGCAGTTCATCCTCGGCAACCGGCAGCTGCCGCTGCCGCCCGGCATCGAGCAGCCCCGCCTGGGCGAGCCCTACTTCTACGACGGCAAGCTCGACACGGTACGCATCCGCCTGGCCGCGCTGTTCGTGCCGATCGGCGAAAAGGACTCGCGCCAGGTGATGCTGGTGCAGATCGCGCGCAGCCAGGCCAGCCGCGACGAACTGGCGCGCGGCATCCTGCTCGACACCGTGCTGCCGCTGTCGGCGCTGATCGCGCTGATGACGATGATCGTCTGGGCCGGCATCCGCGCCGGCCTGGCGCCGCTGGCGCGGCTGCGCGCGCTGGTGGAAGACCGCGCGCCGAACGACCTGGCGCCGCTGGAGCTGGAGGCCGCGCCGCAGGAGGTGCGCTCGCTGGCCCGGGCGTTGAACCAGCTGCTGGCCGCCGTGCAGGAGAGCGTGGCCGCGCAGCGCCGCTTCATCAGCAACGCTGCCCACCAGCTGCGCACGCCGCTGGCCGGCCTGAAGAGCCAGACCGAGATCGCGCTGAAGGACAACCGCGACCCCGAGCTCGCCACCCGGCTGGCCCGCGTGCACGAAGGCGCGGTGCGCAGCGCGCACCTGGTGAACCAGCTGCTGACCTTGACCCGCGCCGAGCCCGAGGCCGCCGCCGCGCTGCCACGTACTTTGCTGAATATGCGCAGCAGCGTCGAAGCCTGGGTCACCGACTGCGTGCCGCGGGCGCTGCAGGCCGGCATCGACCTGGGCCTGGACGACGCCCCGCCCGGCGCGCCGCCGGTGCCGGTGCTGGGCAATGAACTGCTGCTCCGCGAGGCGGTGTTCAACCTGATCGACAACGCGATCCGCTACGCCGGCACCGGCGCCGAGGTGACGGTGAGCGTGCGCGCCGAGGGCGGCCGCGCGCTGGTGGAGGTCAGCGACAACGGGCCCGGCATCCCGGCCGAACAGCACGAGGCGGTGTTCGGCCGCTTCTACCGCGCCACCCACGAGGGCACCGGCTGCGGGCTGGGCCTGGCCATCGTGCGCGAGATCGCCGAGCGCCACCAGGGCCAGGTGCGGCTGCGTTCGCTGCAGCCGCGCGGGCTGTGCGTGCAACTCAGCCTGCCGCTGGCTGCACCAGCCGCCCCGCCCGGCTGAAGTCAGGCAGCGTTTATTTATTAATGTAGTATTAATACCTAGAGACTGTTAATTAATCATTAAGGCACATTAACGCCGCCTTGCGTTAATGCGCCGTGCGGCTGCACCGCCGCGAGGCAACCCGAACATCCACAACCGGAGACCTCGCGTGAACACCCAACCCTCCCGCCTTCCCTCGCTGCGCGCGGCTGCGGCGCTGGCCCTGCTGGCCGGCGCCGGCGCCTCGCACGCGCTCGACTACACCGGCTACTTCCGCGCCGGCCCGGGCCTGACCTCGGCCAATGCCTCGCGTGCCTGCTATGCGCTGGGCCAGGGCAGCAGCGGCATGAAGTACCGCCTGGGCAACGAGTGCGACTTCTACGGCGAGTTCCAGCTCAGCCAGGGCTTCCAGAAGGACGGCATCGACTACCGCGCCACGCTGATGGTCAACCAGTACACCCCGGCCACGCAGAACGCCGGCGACAAGGGCCTGAACATCGAGCAGATGTGGGCCGAAGCCAAGGGCTTCGACGTCGCGCCCGATGCCACCTTCTGGATCGGCAAGGAACGCGGCCGCCGCGGCGACGTGCACATCGTCGACACCTTCTTCATCGAGATGCTCGGCGTCGGTGCCGGCTTCAAGGGCCAGCCGGCCGGACCCGGCAAGCTCGGCGTGGCCTTCTACAAGACCGACAGCGACGCGGTGAAGCCGGGCTGTGCAAGCCGAATTGAAATGTCGCATTCCCAGCCAAGTAGAAATGTCGCATCCG
>CAZXLI010000064.1:0-28077 GCA_964641795.1 uncultured Bordetella sp.
TCGAGCAGCAGGATCGCGTTCTTGGCCACCAGGCCCATCAGCATGATCACGCCGATGAAGCTCATCAGGTTCAGCGTGCCGCCGGTCAGCAGCAGCGCGATGACCACCCCGATCAGGCTCAGCGGCAGCGAGATCATCACCGGCAGCGGCGCGGTGAACGAGCCGAACTGCACCACCAGGATCAGGTACATCAGCCCGACGCCGCTGAACAGCGCGATGGCCATCTCGCGGAACACCTCCTGCTGGTCGCGCGAGGCGCCGGCCAGCTCCAGCCCGTAGCCCGGCGGGAAGTCCAGCGACTTGGCCAGCTTCAACGCATCGGAGGTCACCTCGCCGGCCGAGCGGCCCTGCGCATTGGCCGAGACCGAGATCGTGCGCTTGGTGTCGGCATGCTGGATCTGCGAGGGGCCCTTGCCCATCGACACGGTGGCGATCTGGTCCAGCGGCACCATGCGCTGCGTGCCGGTGACGGCGATCGGCAGCCGCTCGATGTTGCCGGACTCGACGCGATCATCGGGATGCAGCCGCACCGCGACGTCGCGCGCCTCGCCCGAGGGATCGATCCAGTCGCCGACCTCGATGCCGGCGAAGGCCACGCGCAGCGCCTGCGCCGCGTCGTTGACCGAGATGCCCAGCGCGTTGGCCAGGCCGCGGTCCAGCTCGATCTTCAGCTCGTCCTGCGGGTCCTGCTCCGACAGGCCGACGTCCACCGCGCCGGGCACCTTGCGCAGCTGGTCCATGAAGCGGTTGGTGATCTCCAGCAGCTTGCGCGAATCGGGGCCGGTGAAGCGGATCTGCACGGGTTTCTGCGCGCCGTTGTTCAGGTCGTCGAGCACGGTGTACTCGGCGCCGACCAGGCGTGCGGTCAGCACGCGCAGTTCCTTGGCGATCTCGATCGCGCTGCGCTTGCGCGTCGGGCTCTTGCCCACGTCGACATAGACGCGGCCGCCGCCGACATTGACGGTGGCGTTGGTGGCCTTGGTCTCGGGCAGCGTGCGCGCCAGCGTGGCGGCGGCCTCGACCTTCAGCCGCGCATATTCCAGGTTAGCACTGGACGGCGTGCGCACCTCGATGGCGATGGTGCCGTAGTCGGAACTCGGCAGGAAGCTTGAGCCGCCGAACTTGGCCTGCAGCCCGATCGCCGCCACCAGGCTGGCGAAGGCGAAGAAGAACATCCAGGCGCGGTGGTGCAGCGCCCAGGCAATGACCTTGCCGTAGCGGTCGGCCTGGTGGTCGAACCACTGGTTGAAGCCGGCCAGCACCTTGCTGATGCCGCGCTTGGGCGCCTCGTGGTGCCCCGGCGGGTCGCCCCAGAAGGCCGACAGCATCGGGTCGAGCGTGAACGAGATGAACAGGCTCACCAGCACCGAGGCCACCACGGTCAGGCCGAAGGGCCGGAACCACTCACCCGAGACACCGGGCATGAAGGCCACCGGGATGAACACCGCGACGATCGAGAAGGTGGTGGCCGCCACCGCCAGCCCGATCTCGGCGGTGCCGCGCAGCGCGGCGGTGCGCCGGTCCTCGCCCAGCTCCATGTGGCGCACGATGTTCTCGCGCACCACGATCGCATCGTCGATCAGCACCCCGATCGCCAGCGACAGGCCCAAGAGGCTCATGAAGTTGAGCGTGAAGCCGCACAGCCACACCGCGATGAACGCGGCGATCACCGAGGTCGGCAGGCTCAAGGCGGTGATCATCGTGGAGCGCCACGAGTTCAGGAACACGTAGACCACCAGCACCGTGAGGCCGGCGCCGAACACCAGCGCGTCGATCACGTTGTTCAGGCTGTTCTGCGCATCGACGCCGCCGTCCTGCGTGATCTCGAGCTTGGTGCCCGCGGGCAGGGTCTTGTTGATCTCGGCCACCAGCTTGCGCGCCTCGGCCGCCACCGAGACGGTGCTGGCGTCGCGCGAGCGCACCACCGACATGCCGACGTTGGGCAGCCCGTTGCGCACGCTCTGGCTGGTGAGCTCGGCGAAGCCATCGCGCACCTGCGCCAGCTGGCCCAGGCGGATGGTCTCGTCGCCGCGGCGCTTGACGACGATCTGCTCGAAGTCGGTGGGCGATTCGAGCCGGCCCACCAGGCGGATGCTCTGGTCTTCCAGCGAGCCGCGCACCTTGCCCACCGGCGCGGTGGTGTTCTGGTTGCGCAGCGCGGTGGTGACCTCGGTGATCGAGACGTTGTACTCGCGCAGCTTCTCGGCCCGCAGCAGCACGCTGAGTTCACGCTTGAGCGCCCCGTTGACATTGACCACCGCGACCCCTGAGATGCCGCGGAAGCGGTCGGCCAGCTTGTCCTCGGCCAGGCGCGAGATCTCGGCATGCGTCTGCGTGCTCGACGACAGCGCCAGCTGCATGATCGGCTGCGCCGCCGGGTCCAGGCGCTGCAGCACCGGCTCGCGCATCTCGATCGGCAGCTTGTGGCGCACGGTGCCGATGGCGTTGCGCACCTCGTCGGCGGCCTGGACCATGTTGGTGCCGAACTTGAAGATCAGCACCACGCGCGCATTGCCCTCGCTGGCGGTGGCGCGGCTCTGGTCGACGCCGGCCACGCTCTGCAGCGGCTTCTCGATGCGGTTGATGATCTCGCGCTCCACCGTGTCGGGCGAGGCGCCGGGGTAGCTGATGTTCACCACCAGCACCGGCTGCTCGACATCGGGGATCTGGTTCACGCGCAGCTTGCTCAGGGCCAGCAGGCCCAGGCACATCAGCGCAATGATGATCACGACCGTCGCGATCGGCCGCTTGATGCTGAAGTCGGAGAGAAACATCGCGTCAGCCTCCTGAGGACTTGGCCGCCACCGGGGCCACGGCCGGCCCGCCGGACGCGGCCGGCACCGGCACCGCGGCGGCCATCTCGACCGCCTGGCCATCGACCAGCGTGCCGCTGGGGTTGCGCAGGATCTTGTCGCCCTCGCTCACGCCGCCCTTGAGCACGTACACGCCGCGCCGCGCATCGCGCTCGCCCAGCTGCACGCGCTGCTTCTGCAGCTTGCCGCCGGCCACGCGCCAGACGCTGGCTTCCTCGCCGGCCCACACGATCGAGGCTTCGGGCACCACCACCACCTCGGCCGCGCCGGTCTGGATGCGGCCTTCGGCATAGAGGCCCGAGACCTTGGGCCGGGCATCGCCGGTGAACTCGACCAGCACCTCGACCTGGCGCGTGGTGCTGTTGGCCGCGGGGTCGATGCGCTTGACGCGGCCGGCGAACTCGGTGGCGCCAAGGCCGTTGACGCGGAAGGTCACCAACTGGCCGGGCTTGATCTCCTGCATGCGCTCGGCCGACACCTGGCCTTCGAGCCGCATGCTGGCCGGATCGATCACCTTCACCAGCTCCTTGCCGACCTGCGCGGTGTCGCCGGCCGAGACCTTGCGGTCGGAGACCATGCCGTCGAAGGGCGCGCGCACTTCGGTGCGCTGCAGCTGCTGGCGCGCCGAGGCGACGCGGGCCCTGGCGGCCACCAGATCACTTTGCGCGTTATTGCGCCGCACCTCGGCGTCTTCCATCGCCTGGATCGAGCTCATGCCCTGGGCCTGCAGCGTGCGCAGGCGCTGGAACTGGCGCTCGGCCTGCTCGAAGCTCTGCGCCGCGGCGCGTGCCGATTCGTCGGCCGAGGTCAGGCTGTCGCGGATGGCCTGGTCGTCCAGCCGCACCAGCAGGTCGCCGCGCTTCACGGCCTCGCCGTTCTCCTTCAGCACCTGCAGCACCACGGTGGACACCTCGGCGCGCAGGTCGGCGCGGCGTTCGGGCTGGATCGTGCCGGTCAGCAGCGGGCCGGAGCCCTGCAGGCTGCGGCCCACGGTGCGCAGGTCTTCGGGGCTGATCAGCAGCGGCTTGGCGGGCGCCGAGGCGCCCTTGGCCCCGGCCGTGGCGGCCGAGGCGCCGGGCTTGGCCGCATCGGCCCCTTCCTTGCCGGACTTGCCGCAGGCCGCGAGGGTGACGGCGGCCACGACGGCCAGCAGAACGAATCGCATCATCGACGGGAGCTCCATGTTCTTCGGGTGCCTTGACTTGTGGCCAAGGGCCGGAAGGATAACGGCGCCGCCAGGCCGGGCCGGGGTCCGGGCGACGAACTGTCGGTGCAGCGGATTGAAACGCCGATAGCGGCCGTGAACGGCCCCGCCACCGGCGAACCCGTCGCCGCAGCAGCGATATATCGCGGCCGACACAAACGGGCAAGCCTGCCGCAATCGCCGGTCAAGAAATGTGGCTGCCGGCCGGCGCCGCGTGGTGGCGGCCGGCTCAGCTGCGCAGCGCGGCCAGTCTCGCGCCGCTGGGATTCAGGGCCGCGGCCACACCCATCGCCGAGACCAGCGCCGACTCCTGGGCATCGAAAGGCTGCAGGTAGCCGCCAGCGAACCACAGCCCGCCCTGGCCCTGCAGCGCGGCCAGCTGGCGCTGGGCCTGCAGCGTGGCGATGTCCGGCAGCATGTGCCGGAACTGCGCCATCGCCAGCGGCGTGGCCGGCTGCACGCTGCGGTGCGTGACCCAGCTCTTCCACAGCGCCGGCGCGCTGCCGCCGGCCGGCGCCGGCAGCACGCGCGCGAGGTCCATGCTGGCCTCGCAGTACGCGCCTTCGACGCGGCAGTTCAGGAACGACCGCCAGGCCGGTTGCGCCGCGGCGTACAGCGGATCGGCATGGATCATCAGCGTGGCATCGAAGAAGCCGATGCCCTGCAGCGCCATGCGCTGCGCCGCGCTCCCGGGCAGGCCCTGCAGCAGCGCGACGGTGGGCGGGCCGGACGAGGCGAACACCAGCTGGTCGAAGTGCTTCGGTGCGCCGCCGCCGGCCTGCAGCACGAAGCCGCCGGCCGGGTCGCGCATCACCGCGTTCACCGGCGCACCGGTGGCCAGCTGCACGGTACTGAACTGCGCCACCATGCGCTGCAGCGGCTCGATCATGCCGTGGTCCAGCACGTAGTACTGCAGCGGGTCGGTGAGCTGCGCCGGCGCGGCCTTGGCCGCGAAGACCAGCGCCGCGCGCGCCGACAGCGTGCGGGCCTCCTCGACGTTGCCCGAGTACAGCGAGGCGACCCACGGCAGGATCAGCGTGTCGATCTGCGCCGGCGGCAGGTTCAGCGTCGGCAGCCAGTCGCCCAGCGTCAGCATGTACGAGGCGTCGTGGGCCTCGCGCCGCTGCGCCGCGCGGATCAAGGTGCCGAAGGCCTGGATCGCGCTGCGGTTCCACGGCGCCAGCAGCGGCCAGGCGCGGCCCGGCAGCACCGGCGAGACGAAGCGTGGCGTGGCCTCGTTGGCCGCGTCCACCGTGATGCTGGCGTCGAACACGTGCGAGCCGCCGGTCGCGGGCGGGTACAGGCCCAGCTGCGTCAGCAACTGCACGTAGGTGGGATACGGCCCGGGGTGGAAGTACTGCGCGCCGACGTCGACGATGGCCGTCTGCCCGCCAACCTGGATCGGCACGCTCTGCACGTTGCCGCCGATCGAAGGCCGCGCCTCGATCAGCGTGACGTCCCAGGCCCCGTCGAGCAGCCACGCGCAGGCCACGCCGGCCATGCCGGCGCCGATGACGGCCACCCGCGGCAGGCCTGACGCCGGCGCGCGGGCCGGCAGCCCGAGGCCGACGGCCGCGGCCGCCAGGCCCCCGAGCACGGTGCGCCGGCGGGCGGCGGGAACGGATGCGGGCGGAATGCGGGACGGGGCCATGCTGCACCTCGGCGGCGCCGCGATGTGGGCGGCCAGGCCACGGTAGCCAGCCGTCGCGGTGTTGGCAAGACCACGCCCGCAGGCCACCGCACAATGCCACGTGGACCTGAAACTGCTGGAAGACCTGGCGGCGCTGGCGCAGGCGCGCAGCTTCGTGCGCGCGGCCGAGGCGCGGCATGTCACGCACCCGGCCTTCGGCCGCCGCATCCGTGCGCTGGAAGCCTGGGTCGGCGTGCCGCTGGTCGACCGCGCACGCACGCCGGTGCAGCTCACGGCCGCCGGCCAGGCCTTGCTGCAGCAGAGCCAGAACCTGATCGAAGGCCTGCAGCAGACCCGCGACGCGCTGCGCCAGCACCACGGCGCGCCGGGCGGGGAGGTGCTGCGCATCGCCACCGGCCGCACGCTGGCGCACACGCTGCTGGCCGACTGGCTGGCGCGCCTGGCGCGGCCGCGCCAGCCGCTGCACGGCCAGCGCGTGGCGCTGCGCACCGGCACGATGACCGAGGTGGCCCAGGCGCTCGAACGTGGCGAGGCCGACCTGCTGTGCTGCTACGAACACCCGGCGATGTCGGTGCGCCTGAGCGGCCAGCGCTTCCGCCACCTGACGCTGGCGCATGACAAGCTGGTGCCGGTGTCGCGCGCCACCGCGCAGGGCCAGCCGCAGCATGCGCTGGCCAGCGGGCCGCTGATTGCCTACGCCGCGTCGCTGTCGCTTGGCGCGCTGCTGCTGGAGCACCTGCAGCGCGCGATGCCCGAGGCCACCGGCCGCACGCGCTGGGTCTGCGATTCACCGGACGCGATCCTCGAGTTCGTGCGCCGCGGCCTGGGCTTGGCCTGGCTGCCGTGGTCGATGGTGGCGGGCGACTGCCAGCAGGGCACGCTGGCAGTGCTGGGCACGCGCAGCGACGAGGTGCACTTCCAGGTGCGGCTGTACCGGCCGCGCGCGCGCCAGGGCCGGCTGCTGGAAGCGGCCTGGGCGGCGACCGACCAGTAGCCGACCCAGCCAGGCTCAGCCCGGCATCGCGGCGAGGTTTCAGCGTACTGCGCGATCGGCACGCGCCGGTGCCGATTCGGCACGCCTTGCGGACCACCGGGCGCCAGACTCCCCGGCATCGACCCCTCCTCCCGAACCGAGGCCCCCGAATGCAACGACGTCGCTGGATCACCACCCCCCTGGCCCTGCTGGCCGCCGCCGGCCTGGCGCCGGCCGCGCTGGCGCAGGGCGACTACCCGAGCCGGCCGATCACGCTGGTGGTCGGCTACCCAGCCGGCGGCAGCGTCGACCTGGTGGCGCGCATCCTCGGCCCCGAGCTCTCGAAGCAGCTCGGCCAGCCGGTGGTGATCGACAACACCGGCGGCGCCGGCGGCACCATCGCGGCGCAGCGCGTGGCCAAGGCCGCGCCGGACGGCTACACGCTGATCGTCGGCTCGAACAACGAGATGGCGATCGGCAAGCTGGTGAACCCGGCGCTGCGCTACGACCCGCCGCGCGACTTCACGCCGGTCGGCCTGATCGCCGGCCAGACCATGGTGCTGGTGGCCGCACCGCACACCAAAGTGAAGACGCTCGACGACTTCGTGCGACTGGTGAAGGCCAGCCCCGGCAAGTACAGCTACGGCAGCTCGGGCATCGGCACCGGCCTGCACCTGGCCGGCGAGATGGTGAAGGAGGCCGGCGGGCTGTTCATGGTGCACGTGCCCTACCGCGGCGTCGGCCCGCTGACCAACGACCTGATCGGCGGCCAGCTCGACTTCGGCGTGTTCGTGCTGTCCAGCGGCCTGCCGCAGATCCGCGCCGGCAAGGTGAACGCCATCGCCGTCACCGAGGCGCGGCGTGCGCAGGCCGCGCCGGAGATTCCCGCCTTCAGCGAGCATGCGGCCTTCCGCAAGGTCAACATCGGCATCTGGTTCGGGCTGTTCGGCCCGGCCGGCCTGCCGGCGCCGGTGGCCACGAAACTGCAGCAGGCCTTCCAGGCCGCGATGGCCTCGCCCGACCTGCGCCGCAAGCTCGAGGACGCCGGCGCACGCGCCGCGCCCGGCGGCGGCAAGCCCGATGAAGTGCTGACCGCCTACCAGAAGGCCGAGCAGGAAAAATACGCCCGCATCGTCGACTTCGCGAAGATCCGCAGTGAGTGACACCACCCCACCCCGGGCCGCCGCCTCGGCTCTGCCCGCCCCCTTCGAACTGCCCTGCCCCGAGCTCGGCCGCTGGCGCGAAGGCAACACCGGCACCGAAGGCGTCTGGCAATTCCACGGCGCCGAAGCCGGCCGCTCGGTGCTGGTGACGGCGCTGGTGCACGGCAACGAGCTCTGCGGCGCCTGGGCGCTGCTGGCGGCGCTGGAAGCCGGCCTGCGCCCGCGCTGCGGCACGCTGACGCTGGCGTTTTGCAACCTGGCGGCCTTCGACCGCTTCGATGCCACGCAGCCCGATGCCTCGCGCTTCGTCGACGAGGACTTCAACCGCGTCTGGGGCCCCGGCCTCGCGGGCCTCGAAGCCACCACCAGCGAACGCCGCCGCGCCCGCGCGCTGCAGCCCTTCGTCGAACAGGCCGACTGGCTGCTGGACCTGCATTCGATGCACGAGCCCGGCGAGCCGCTGCTGCTGACCGGGCTGCCGATGCGCCACATCCGGCTGGCGCGCGAACTCGGCGCGCCGCGCTGCATCATCAGCGACGCCGGCCACCGCGAGGGCCTGCGCCTGCGCGACCACGGCCGCTTCGGCGCGATGGCCGACGACGACAGCCGCGCGCTGCTGCTCGAGTGCGGCTACCACGGCGCGCTGTCCAGCCGCACGGTGGCGCTGGACATGCTGGCGCGCTTCCTGGCCGCCAGCGGCGCGCTGACGCTGACCGACCTCCCGCCCGGCTGGTGGCAGCCGCTGCCGGCCGAGCCGCAGCAGGTGCTGGCGGTGACGCACGCGGTGGCCGCGCGCAGCCTGGATGTGCGCTTTGCGCAGGACTGGCACGGCGGCCAGTGCATCGAACGCGCCGGCACCGTGCTCGGCTGGGACGCCGGCGAACCCTTCACGAGCCCCTATGACCACTGCACGCTGGTGATGCCCTCGCTGCGACAGCTGCGCGCGGGCGTCACCGTCGTGCGGCTGGCGCGGGCGGTGCCGATGGGGTGAGGCGCCGTCAGGCATCGGCCGCTAAACTGGCTGGTCCGCTTGCCGCCTTCGCCATGCATCCGCTCATCGAGGCCCATCGCCATCAACTGCTTGCCCTCGCGGCCCGGCGCGGCATTGCCGATCTGCGTGTGTTCGGGTCGATGGCACGCGACGATGCCGACGACAGCAGCGACGTCGACCTGCTTGTCACGCTGCCACCCGGCACCAGCGCGCTCGCCCTGGGCGGGCTGCTGATGGATGTCCAGGATCTGCTGCACCGCCCCGTAGATGTCGTGACCGAATCGGCGCTGCATCCGGCCTTGCGCGACGAAGTGCTGTCCTCCTGCGTGGCGCTATGACGCCCGGCCCTGCATCCGATCGCGCGTTGTTGATCCACATGCGCGACTGCCTGCAGCGCATCGCCGAGTACACCGAACAGGACCGCAGCCGATTCGAGGCATCTCGGATGGTGCAGGATGCCGTGGTCCGCAACCTGCAGACCCTGACCGAGTCGAGCCAGCGTCTCTCCGAAGAAATACGCGCCACCGAGCCCGCCGTGCCGTGGCGCGAGTTGGCAGGTTTTCGCAATGTGCTGGTGCACGGCTATCTCGGCATCGATCTGGCCGCCGTCTGGTTGGTGATCGAACAAGACCTGCCGCCCTTGGCCGCTGCGCTGGAACGCATGGCCGCTCGGCGCGCAGACTGACCCGCTCACTGCGCAGTCACACCGTCTGCTGCGCCAGAAAGCCCACCACCTGCGGGTTGCGGAAGTAGTTGGTGTGGTAGGTGTCGGCGGTGCGGCCGAGCGCCAGCATCGTCGGCACGCCCTGCACCACGCCGGGCGGCTGGCCGAAGAAGCTCATCGTCTCGGTGTCGACCACCAGGTCGTTGGCACCGGGGAACACGAGGTCGGCGCCCAGGTTGGCCAGCTGCAGGCCCGGGTTGCGGAAGCGGGTCCAGAACTTCCACAACGGCTGGCCGAGGTTGGGCTCGAAGTCGGCGCTGACGCCGGCCAGCGCCGGCTGGACCTGCCAGCGCGCGGCGAACAGCCGCTGCGTTTCGGCGTTATTGTCGGTGCGCTGCTGGCTGGCCAGGCCGGGCACCAGGGCCACCGCGGCATCGGCCACCGGCAGGCTGGCGCCGAGCTTGAGCGTGCGGCCCAGCACCTTGGCCAGGCCCGCGGCGCCGGCCGCCAGCGGGAACACCGCGCTGGCCGCGCCGCCCAGCTGCGACAAGGCATTGGCCACGTTGGCCAGCAGGTCGAGCGCGGCGCGCAGCCGGTACGGCGAGGCCAGGCTGGTGCCCGCCAGCGGCGAGCCGACGAACACCGCCCGCGGCACGTTCACCGGCATCAGCCGCAGCAGCCACGACACCACCAGCCCGCCGCGGCTGTGGCAGACGATGTCGATCGGCCCCTGCACGCCGGCCAGCGACTGGCCCAGATCCAGCGCGTTGAGCCACGGCGCCACCGACAGCGTCGGGTGGTCGAAGGCCAGGATGTTCGCGCCATAGGTCTGCTGCCACTGCTGCAGCAGCGCGCGGCCGGGCGCGTTGGCCGCGTCGCCGAGCTGCTCGAACCACATGTCGCTCTTGCTGAAGGTGCCGTGCACCAGCAGCAGCGTGCGCCCCTGCAGCTGCGGCGCGGGGGCCGGCTGCAGCGCGCCGTTCGCCCATTGGCGCAGGCCCTGGTTCGGCGTCAGCCAGCCATCGAGCGCGGTCAGGCCGGTGGTCACGCGGTTCGCGCCGACGTCGGGCTTGTCGTCCTCGGCGAACGCAAAGCGCGCCAGCACGTCGCCGAAGCCGAAGCCGCCGGCGCGCCGCGCGCGGCCGCGCAGCAGTTGGGCCGGCGGCGGTTCGTACAGCCAGCGCAGCACGCCGTCCTCGTCGACGAGGCTGACGCTGGCGCGCGGGTCCTGCAGCGCCGGCGTGAAGTTGCGGCGCCGGCGGGTGGCGATCGGCACGTCCACCGGCGCGCCGGCCGGCTCGGTCAGGCCCAGCGCCTCGTCGGCCTGGCGCCACAGCGCGGCGTCGAAGGCCAGCGGCGCGCTCGTCACGAAACCGTTCATTCGTGGCCTCCCAGGATGGGCAGCGGCGTGATCAGATGCTCGCGCGCGATCACGATGTCCAGCGCCGAATCGAAATCGCGCGCGCTGCGCAGCGCGTCGATGCCGGCCTGGCGTGCCTCGCGGAAGCTGCAGTGCTCGGTCAGGCGCACGGTTTCCAGCGGCGCCAGCCGGCGCTCGCGGATCAGCTTCCACACCGTGGCGTGGTCGGCGCTCCACCAGGGCTCGCGCTGCTCGCGCACGGTGGGCGCGGCATCGGTGGGCTCGTCGCTGCTGGCGTCGCGGGCCATCGGCAGCGCGGCGCGGAACTCGGTCTGGAAGCCCGAGTGCCGCCAGTAGCCCGGCAGCGCATGGCCTTCGAGCAGGAAGACCACCGGGTAGATGTCCACCAGCTCCAGGCAGGCCGCGAACAGCAGCGCCAGGTCGATGCAGGTGCCCATGCGCGCCTGCTCGATGGTGCTGGGCGTGCGCAGGCGCTGCGAATCGAGCTTGGCGCTGTAGGCCGGCGGCGGGTTGATGTAGCCCAGCTGCCATTCGTGCAGCAGCGCGGCCCACAGCGCCTCGACCTGCAGGTCGATGTCGGCCAGCGCCTCGTCGTCGGGTTGCACCGTGCCGGCGGGCGCGGCCTGGTAGCCCTCGAAGCCGGCATTCGGATCGTCGCGGATCACCCGCACGTAGCGCTGCGCCGCGGTGATCACGCGCTGCACCGCGGGGTCGCGCGGCAGCACGAACGAAGGCAGCCAGCGGCCGCTCTTCTGGTTGTCGCGCCACTGGTCCACCGGCAGCAGGCGCAGCGAGAAGGTGTCGGCCAGCAGCGTGGCGCCGCCGACGACGCTGACCTTGACGTACAGCGCGCTGCGCAGCGCCTCGGAGGCGGTGCGCATCAGCGCCGCGGTGAGCGGCAGGCGGATGCGCTTGAGCAGGTTCAGCCGCGGCTCGCGCAGCACGAATTCGCTGTCGTAGCGCGCCCGCTCGGGGCCGCAGTGCAGCTCCACCTCCACGCGCAGCCGCGGCTGTGCCTCGGGCTGCAGGCACACCAGCTCGAAACGCTCGAACAGCGGCTGGTGGTTGTGCAGCTCGGCGTAGTTGATCTCGGTCTTTTCCTTGAACAGCAGCTCCACCGGCTGCGATGGCCGCTCTTCCGGCGTGATATCGGTTGCTGGTGGCGGCGGCGCCACCGCCGCCTGCCCCGGCGCGGGCAGCAGCGGCGCGCGCGCCCACAGCGCGATGCCGGTGCCGGGCATCAGGTCGGCCTGGCGCCGCATCTCGGCCCAGGCCGCCACGAAAGCCCCGGGCAGGTGCCAGTTCAGCGCGCGCAGCCGCGCGTACAGGGTCTCGAAGAAGTACTCGGCCAGCGAGCTCTCGAAACTGTCCTGGAAGCCCATGCTGGACAGCACGCCGGCCGGCAGCAGCAGCGGCGCGATGCGCGCGGCCGAGTTCCACAGGTTCAGGCCGACGAAGAAGGGCGCGTGGCCGCCGGCCACCAGCGCCTCGCCCAGCGCCTGCGGCACCGTCATCTGCGGCAGGCCGCCTTCGCCGCGCAGCAGGCAGCCGTCCAGCACCACGGTGTCGCCGGTGAGCCATTCGGTCACCGTCTGCACGCGGCCGTCCATCGTCACCAGCGCATCCGGGCCGGCGGCTTCGCGGTAGCGCAGCAGGCCGCCGTGGTTGTCGCAGCCGCTGAAGTGCACGATCTCGGGCCGGAACGCGGCGCAGCGCTCGCGCAGCTGGGCCAGCGTGGGCGTCTCCAGCAGCTGCCAGCGCTGGGCATCGTCGGCCGCCAGCCCGAAGGCGGCACGCACCCGTTCCTGCTCGCCCTGCACGTCGTAGGCCTGCGTCAGCGCGCCGGGGTAGCTGTGCACGAACAGCACGCGCGGGGCCGGTGCCTGCGCGCCGATGGCGGCCGGCGCAAACTGGCGCGGCCAGCGCCGTGCGCGGACTTCCGCGGCCGCGTCGATCTGCAGCTCGCGCATCACGGTGAGCTGGCGGCCTTCGCTGCGGTAGGGCTTGGTGGCCCGCGCGAGCACGAATTCCCACGGGAAGGTCCGCCCGTCCCAGCCGATGCGCTCGGCCTCGTAGGGCATCTGCACCACCGCCTCGCCGGCCGCGGCGATGTCGCGCAGCGCCGCGTCGTCGAGCCCGAAGCCGCGCAAGGTGGCGGCCGCGTCCTGCTGCTGCTGCTGCGCCACCTCGGGCCCGGCGGGCCAGCGTTCGCGGCTTCGCAGCACGTAGCTCCAGCGCCGCGCCTCGCTGGCCAGCGAGGCCGGCCGCGGTGCGGTGTCCGGTGCCGCCTGGCCCAGCGAAAACACCTTCGCCGGTGTGGCGATGCGCATGCGGGAGAGGAAGCGGTGGGTGTCGGTGCTGTCGCTCATCGTCGGTTCCGCCTCGTGGTGTTCGCGGGGCCCCTAGTTTGCTTCCGGCGCGTCCCTTCAATGAGGGACACGCCCGGCCACTGCGGCGCCTATTCTGGACTGACCTTCTTCCCACCGTTCCGGGAGCCTGCTGATGATCACCTCCGAGCCCGCCCAACGCCCGCCCTACCGCGACCACAACCCCTGGCCGGGCAAGCCGCGGCTGATGCTGCAGTTCCGCGCCGAATACGAGGTGCCGCAGCGCGACGGCGCCGAGGCCGACGTGGAACGCCTGCACGTCGGCCCCTGGAAGGCACTGCGCGAGCGCTTTCCCGGCATCACGCTCAAGCGCGGGCTGCGCAGCACCAAGCCCGAGACGCTGCAGGCCCTGATCGAACGCGCACAGCGCAGCGACCCCAGCTACCAGCCCGCTCACTTCGACGGTTACTTCTGGGTCGACAGCGACGAGCGCGTCGACCTGACCGCGCTGCGCGACGAGCTGCTGAAATGGCCCGCGGTGCGCGTGGCCTACATCGACCGGCCCACGCCCGACCCGCTGGTGAGCCCGGGCGACGACGTGCGCGAAGCCAACCAGGGCTACCTGAACCCGGCGCCCGAGGGCATCGACGCCGAATATGCCTGGGGCTTTGCCGGCGGCGACGGCGCCGGCCAGCGCTTCATCGACATGGAACGCGGCTGGACCTTCAGCCACGAAGACCTGAACGCCCATGGCGCGACGATGCTGCACGGCACCCTGCTCGACAGCTCGCGCGCGCACGGCACCTCGGTGCTCGGCGAGGTGTGCGCGGTGGACAACACCACGGGCTGCGTCGGCATCGTGCCCAACGTGGCCAGCGTGCGCACCGTGTCGTACAACGGCAGCACGCGGGCCGACGCCATCATCGCGGCCATCGGCAACCTGAGCTTTGGTGACGTGCTGCTGCTCGAAGCCCAGGTCACGGTCGACGGTGCCAGCCTGCTCGGCCCCATCGAGGCCTTCGACCAGGAGTTCGACGCCATCCGCCTGGCCACCGCGCTGGGCATCATCGTCGTCGAGGCCGGCGGCAACGGCACCAACAACGGCAGCACGCCGCCGCTGGCGATGGACACGTTCGTCGACCCGATGGGCCGCAACCTGTTCAACCCGGCCAGCGCCGACTTCCGCGATTCGGGCGCCATCATCGTCACCGCCGCCACCTCGGCCGCGCCGCACACGCGCATGGTGTGGGCGCCGCACGGCCAGCGCATCGACGCCTATGCCTGGGGCGAGAACGTCAACACCACCTCGTCCAACAACGCCGGCAGCACCACGCTGTACACCAGCAGCTTCAGCGGCACCTCCAGCGCTTCGCCCATCGTCACCGGCGCGGTGCTGGCGATCCAGGGCCTGGCGCAGGCGCAGCTGGGCTTCCGCTTCGGGCCGCGGCAGATGCGCGCGCTGCTGCGCGACCCCGCCAACGGCACCGCGCCGGCGGCCGGCGAAACCACCGCCATCAGCCGGCTGCCGAACCTGCGCGCCATCATCGACGGCAACGCGCTCGGCCTGGCGCCGGACGTGTACCTGCGCGACTTCGTCGGCGACAGCGGCGAGCCGCACAACGGCGCCATCTCGGCCAGCCCCGACGTCATCCTGCGCCAGGCGCCGGTGGCCGCACCGCAGGCCGCGTTCGGCGCCGGCAGCGGCACCGAGAACAGCAACACGCTGAGCGACGCGGCCGAAGCCGGCCAGGACAACTTCGTCTACGTGCGGGTGCTGAACCAGGGCGGCAGCGCGGCGGCCAACGTCACCGCGCGCGTGTTCTGGTCGGAAGTGGCCACGCTGGTCAGCCCCGACCTGTGGCACCCGCTGGGCAGCGTGGTGCTGCCCAACGTGCCCACCGGCGAAGTGCTGACCGTGTCGGACGCCATCACCTGGCCGGCCGCGCAGATTCCGGCGCCGGGCCACTACTGCTTCGTGGCGCTGCTCGACCACCCGCGCGACCCGGCCCCGTCACCCGGCGCGCTGCTGAACTGGAACAACTTCAGCAACTTCATCCGCAACAACAACAACGTCACCTGGCGCAACTTCAACGTCGTCGACAACGACCCGGCCACCGACCCGCAGGCGCCCAAGGGCTTTATCGCGCTGCCCTTCCTGATGCCCGGCGCCTTCGACGAACCGCGGCGCTTCCGGCTCGAGGTGCTGGCCAAGCTGCCCGCCGAAGCCAAGCTGGTGCTGGAACTGCCGCTGCGCCTGGCCGGCCAGCTGGGCGAAGCGGCGCAGCAGGCCGAGATCGACCGCGAAAAGCGCGTCATCCGCCTGCGCCTGCGGCCCTCGGGCCGGCATGCGCTGCCGTGGCTGTCATTGGCCGTGAAGGCCCGGCACCGGCTGCGGCTGCTGGTGGCGATTCCCGAGAAACAGCGCGCGCAGCGCTACCAGGTGGCGGTGCGGCAGGTGTGGGACGACCGCAAGGAGGGGCAGGAGATGGGCCGCGTCACTTGGGTGTTGGCGCCGAAGGGGAAGGGGTGAGGTGGGGCTGGGCGATTGGGATGTTCGGGCTTGCGGCGCCTGATGGGGAGTCGAGCCGCCGGGGCTGAGCGGCGGCTGACCGCGCCAGCCATGGCCCGGCCATTGACGTTCGCTACGGCGCTCCGGGCGTCGACTTTGGAAGACTCGCCGCCACGTCGCGAAACGCCAGGAGCGCAGCTTCCAGGTGCTCGATGATTTCTTGCTGCAGCACGTCCGGCGCCGGAAGGTCGTCGAGCTTGTCCAGGCTCTCGTCCTTCAGCCAGAAGATGTCCAGGCTGGCCTTGTCGCGGGCCATCAGGTCTTCGTAACGGTAGTACCTGAACCGCTCGGCCTCTTTCCGCTCATGGCGGTTCTCGGGGTGATAGCTGGCGATGAAATCCTGCAGATCATCCAGCTTCAGCGTGCGCGTCTTCAGCGTGAAGTGCTTGTTGGTGCGCAGGTCGTAGAACCACACACCCTTGGTGTGCACTCGGCCAAGGCCTGCCGCAGCACGGCGGCTGGCGCACGGCCGGCACTGGAGACACGCTGGCCCAAGGCGGCCAGTTCGAGCTGCAGCGCCTGTGGCATCGCGTCCCAATCCAGGTGGATGGCCTTGTCGTCGAGCAGCTTGTTCAGGCGCACCAGGCGGTTGGCCAGCGAGAGCACGGTGTCGTCGTCGCGGTGCCCCAAGGCCACGCCCTGAAGCAGGTCTTTCAGCGCAACGCCGGGTTTCTTTTCGAGTGGGCGGCTTTCGGTCTTGCAGGACTTTTCCACACCCACGGCGTCGATCAGCACGAAGCGGGTCTTCGCGCCTTCGGCGCTGCCGCTCACGCGCTTCAGGCCGTCGGCATCCAGGCTGCGCACGCCGCGGCCCTTCATCTGCTCGTAATAGCCCTTGCTGCGCACGTCGCGCATGAAGAGCAGCACTTCGAGGGGCTTCACGTCGGTGCCGGTGGCGATCATGTCCACCGTCACGGCAATGCGCGGGTGGTAGTCGTTGCGGAAGCTGCTGAGGATGCTGTCGGCGTCTTCTTCGGCGCGGTAGGTGACCTTCTTGCAGAAGGCATTGCCCTGGCCATAGACCTCGCGCACGATGTTGATGATGTCGTCGGCGTGGCTGTCGGTCTTGGCAAAGATCAGGGTCTTGGGCGTTTCCTTGCGGGCCGGGAAGATCTGCGTTTCCACCGCCGTCTTCATGGCCTGGATGACCTGGCGGATCTGGCTGGGGTTGACGACTGAGCGGTCGAGCTCCTTGCCGGTGTAGAGGTTGTCTTCTTCCGTTTCGGCCCAGCGCTTCTTGCGCGTCTGGCGGTCGCGGTGGTCCACCCACTCCCTGGCCTTGAGTTCGGCACCCTTCTGCGTGATTTCGGTGACGATCTCGAAGACGTCATAGCCGACGTTGACGCCGTCAGCGACCGAGTCCTCGTAGCTGTATTCGGCGACGATGTTTTCGTTGAAGAAGCCGAACGTGCGCTTGTCTGGCGTGGCGGTGAGGCCGATGAGGAAGGCGTCGAAATAGTCGAGCACCTGCTTCCACAGGTTGTAGATGCTGCGGTGGCACTCGTCGATGACGATGAAATCGAATGCCTCGATGGGAATGGCCGGGTTGTAGCGAACGAGCTTCTCCTGCTTGCTCGTCTGCTGCACCTCGTTGAGCGAAATGTCTTCGGCAGACTCGTCGATGGCCTCGCCGGAGAGGATGGCGTACATGCGCTGGATGGTGCTGATGCACACCTGCGCATGCGGGTCGATGCTGCTGGAGGCGAGCCGCTGCACGTTGTACAGCTCGGTGAACTTGCGGCCGTCGTCAGGCGGCGTGTAGGCCATGAACTCCTGGTGCGCCTGCTTGCCGAGGTTGCGCGTGTCCACCAGGAAAAGGATGCGCTTGGCACCGCCGAACTTGAGCAGGCGGTAGACGGCGGTGATGGCAGTGAAGGTCTTGCCGGCGCCGGTGGCCATGTGGATCAAGGCGCGCGGCTTGTTCTGCGCGAGCGACTTCTCCAGGCCGGTGACGGCGCCGATCTGGCAATCGCGCAGGTTGCGCTCGGGGAGCGTAGGCATGCCGTGGGCGAGGCGGCGGCGCAGGGTGTCAGGCTGCGCCAGCCATTCGGCCAGTTGCTCGGGCCTGAAGAAATGGAAAAGCTCGCGCGAGCGGGGTGCAGGGTCGGCGTTGTCGGTGAAACGGATGATCTGGCCCGTGGCTTCGAACAGGAAACGCAGCGGGGCGTTGTCCTTGCGCCATTTGAGGTTGGCGGTGGCGTAACGCTGGGTCTGTGCCTCGGTGACGGTGAGGTTTTCGCCGGCTCTGTCTTTCTTGGCTTCGATCACGCCGCAGGCCGTGCGATTGACGAAGAGCACGTAGTCGGCCGGGCCGGTGTCGGTGGGGTACTCGCGCACCGCCACGCCAACCCCAGCAGCGAGGTTGAGCTGCCGCATGTCCTGCACAACCCAGCCGGCGATTTCCAGCTTCTGGTCAATCTGCTGCCGCGCTTTGGCTTCAGGTGTCATGTCACGCGCCACTCCCTCAGTGCCGAACATGTCGATCGCGAGATCGTCTACTCACCGTTCACGCGTCGACATGCGGCAATCGACCCAAGTTGGCCATCTGCAGCGTTGCGGCAGGATTCTATGGGCGTGCTCGCCAACGATCCACCTACCCACCCCCCGCCACCGCCAACTCCCCCAACGCATCCCGCAACCGCGCATACCGAAACCGGTACCCCGCCGCCAGCGCCGCGGTGGGCACCACGCGCTGGCCGCACAGCAGCAGCTCGGACATCTCGCCCATCGCCAGGCGCAGCGGCCAGGCCGGCATGCGGAAGAAGACCTTGCGCCCAAAAGACGCGGCCAGTGCGCGACAGAAGTCGGCCTGCTGCGGCAGCTCGGGCGCCACGGCGTTGACGGCGCCGCGCAGCTCGGCGGCGCCGCGCGCCGGCGGGTCGATGGCCAGGCGGATCAGGCCGATCGCGTCGTCGCGGTGGATCCATGGCACCGGCTGGCGGCCGGTACCCAGCACCGCGCCCAGGCCGAAGCGCGCGGCCAGCGCCTGCGGCGGGTAGGCGCCGCCGCCGGGCCCGAGCACGATGCCCAGGCGCAGCCGCACCACGCGCACGCCCAAAGCTTCGGCGCGGCGCGCCTCGTGCTCGATGGCAATGCACAGGTCGGACTGGAAGCGCCCGGGCTGCGGGGCGGCGTCTTCGGTGACGGGCTCATCGCCCGCCGGCACGCCGTAGTAGCCCACCGCCGAGGCGCTGACCATCACCCGCGGCGGCTGCGCCAGCCGGCGCATCAGCGCAATCACCGCGGCGGTGGTGTCGACCCGGCTGCGCAGCAGCAGCGCGCGGCGGCCGCGCGTCCACGGCGCGCCCAGCACCGAGGCGCCGGCCAGGTTCACCACCGCGTCGATGGCCGTCTCGGGCGGGATGTCGTCCAGCCGCTCGACCACCCACACCGCTTCGCCCAGCTGGGCCCGCGCGCTCAGCGCGTCGCGGCTCAGCACGATGACGCGGCGGCCGTCGCGCAGCAGGTCGCGCACCAGCGCCGCGCCGACGAAGCCGGTGCCGCCGGTCACCAGCACCGCCGGCCCCTGGGCCGCGTGGGGCGGCAGGCTCGCCGCCTGTTGTGCCGCCTGCCCGCGCAGGCGCCTTACCGCGCGCCAGTTGCGCCAGCTCCAGGCCCACACGCCGGCCGCGAACAGCGTGAACAGCCACGACCACGCGCCGTGCGGCGCGAACACCCAGCCGCTGGGCTGCTGCGCCCATTGCCAGGCCACCGGCGCGAAGAGTCCGAGGAACACGCCGTAGCCGGTGGCCAGCACCGTGTGCAGCGCGCGCTCGAACGGCGGCAGCCGGCGCGAGCGGTCTTCCTCGAGGAAGTCGCACACCGTGACGCCGAACTCGAACAGCAGCAGCGCCGCCAGCAGCAGCGCGCACGCGCCCTGCCAGCGCCACCAGGCCAGGCCCACGAACAGCAGGCCGTACACCGCCTCGCGCGCCGCATGCAGCGCCAGCTCGCGGCGCGCGCCGCTGCGCTGCGGCAGCCGGGCTGCCAGCTCGTGGTGCCACAGGTTGTCGAAGGCGCCCAGCAGCGCCTGAGCGGTCATCACCATCAGGGCGGCTTGCATGTTCACGCCTCCACGCAGGGGTCCAGGAATACACCGGTCTGGCGGAAGGTCTCGCCCCACCAGCGGTGCCGCATTGTCAGGTTGAAGATGAAGCGGCCGGCGCCCAGGTCATGGTGCTCCACGCGGCATGTGCCCGGCGTCAGCCAGGCCGGCACCGGCACGCGCCAGCGCCCCAGGGCCAGGAAGTAGCCGCGGCTTTCGAACACCAGCGCGCCGCCCTGCTCGAACACCGCCAGCCGCATCGCCAGCCCGCCGGCGGTGTGCTCTTCCAGCCCGCCATCGGGGCCCGGCTGCTTGGTCGAGCGCACCACGCGCGCGGCCGATCCGCTGCAACGCGAGAACTGCCGCTCCCACACCACGCCGCCGCGCGCGTCGTGGCTGACGCGCACCCGCGTGGCCACGCCCTCGGCGCGGGCGGTGGACAAGGGGCCGCCGAACAGGCCCGACAGCGCGGCGAACACGCGTCCGATGCGCGAGCACTGCAGGTCCATGTGGCCTTCGTACACCACCGCGGCATGGGCCAGCGCAAAGCGACGGCGCACCGCGGCCGGCAACCGGCCCCAGCCTGCGGCGCCCACCAGCGCGGCCAGGTCCAGCGGCCGTGCGGGCGCTTCGGTGTCCATCTGCGCCACGGCGCGGGCTGCGCCGGCCGGGGTGGGGGTGATCGTGCGGTTCATCTGGCTCGCTCCATCGTTGACATCTCTGCCGGTACTGGCGCAGGTCGTGTGCCAGCGCCAGAAGCGCGCCAAGTGCTTGATTTCATTAGGGCGGTGTCCGACGCCTGTCGCCGGCGGATACAGATGGCGGCCGGCCACCGTCAACGCTGTTTACAGGCCCGCGCGGCTGCGGCAGGATGCGCGGCCGATGGCCATCCACCTTGCGCTCGTGCTGGCGCTGATCGAAACCCTGGCGCTGGCCGCGGTGCTGCGGGTGTGGGCGCGCCAGGTGCCGGGCGCCGGGCTGCTGCAGGTGTTCCTGCTCGGCGTGGCGCTGTGGATCGTCGGCAACGAGCTGCCGAATGCCTTCGGCCCGCCGGCGATGGACGCGGCCATGACGCTGCTGGCCACCGCGCCGCTCAGCGCCGCGGCCTTCCTGCACTTCTGCCTGCGGCTGTGCGGCCTGCCGGCCCGGCGGCCGGTGCTGGTGCTGGCCTACGGCGCCGGCGCCGCGGTGCTGGCGCTGTGCCTGGTGGTGAGCCCGGGCCACTTCGCGCCGTTTGCCGGCATCACCTGGGTGCCGATTCCCAGTGCCGCCGGCTGGGTCACCAGCATCGTGTGGGGGTTGCTGGCGGCCAGCGGCATCGGCGTGCTGCTGTGGGGCGTGACGCATGCGCCGGATGCCGCGGCGTTCCGGCAGGCCCATGCGGTGCTGCTGTCCTGCGGCTGGGGGCTGTTCTGCATGTCCGGCTACGGCATTGCGGCGCTCGACCTGCCGTTCTATCCCTGGCCGCTGCTGGGGCTGCCGGCGTATCCGCTGATCCTGGTCTACGGCATCCTGCGCTACCGGGTGTTCATCGCCAATGCCTGGGCGCGCCGCGCGGTGGCCTGGGCGCTGCTGCTGCTGGCCGGCGCGCTGCTGGTGCCGCTGACGCTGCTGCTGCCGGTCGAGTCGCGCTGGCTGGGCGGCGCGGCGGTGGCGCTGGTGTGCCTGGTGCTCAACGGCCCGGTGCGGCGCCTGGCCGAGCGGCTGGTGTACCCCGGCGCCAGCACCTCGCCGGCCGACCTGGCCGCCTGGCGCCAGGCGCTGGCGCAGGCCGAAACGCTGCCGGCGCTGGCCGAGCACGCCGCCCGGCTGCTGTCGCAACGCCTGGGCACGCCGATCGCGGTGCGCATCGGCGAGACCGGGGCCGGCGCCGCGGGGGATGGCGATGCCGGCACCGCGGGGGGTGGCCATCCCGGCGCCTCCGGCGATGGCCATTCCGCCGCCTCCGGCGATGCCGAGGCCGGGCTGCCGCTGCTGCACTGCGCGCCGGTGGCCGGCGATGCGCCTAACGTCTTCGTGACGCGGCTGCAGGGCTGGGACGACGCCCCGCCCGGCCCGCGCCACCTGGCCGAGTTCTTCGGCGGCGTGCTGGCCGAGGCCGCCGCGCAGGTGCAGCGCGCGCAGGCGGCCGGCGAGCGCGAGCGCGAGCGCCAACTGCAGGCGCGCCTGGCCGAGCTGGGCGCGCTGGCGGCCACGGTGGCGCACGACATCCGCAACCCGCTGAACATCATCTCGATGGCGGTGGCCCTGGCGCCGGCCGAGACGCGGCAGGAGGTGGCCGGCCAAGTGAAGCGCCTGTCGCGCCTGGCCGAGGACCTGCTGGACTATGCCAAGCCCTGGCAGCTGCGCCGCAGCCGCTTCGACCTGGCGCAGCGCGTGCGCGAGCTGGTGCGGCGCGAACCGGCGGTGACCTTGACGCCCGCCTTCGAGTCGCAGGCCTGGATCGTCGACGCCGACCCGCAGCGCGTCGACCAGGTGCTGGCCAACCTGCTGGCCAACGCGCGCAGCGCTGCGGGCGAGCAGGCGGTGCAGCTGGACATCGACCGGGCCGCCGACGGCACGCTGCAGCTGCATGTCTGCGACCGCGGCCCCGGCGTGCCGCCCGACCTGCGCGACAAGTTGTTCCAGCCCTTCGCCTCGCGCAGCCCGGGCGGCACCGGCCTGGGCCTGGCGATCGTCGCGCGCATCATGGCCGCACACGGCGGCTCGGTGGCGCTGACCGAGCGGCCGGGATGGACCACCTGCTTCACCTTGCGATTCCCCCCATGATGACGACCCGTCCCCCCACGCTGCCCGAGAAGAAGAGCACAGCGCGCGCAGGAGGCCCGCTGCGCCGCGTCCAGCGGCCGCAGCCCCAGCGGACACCGCGGAACCGGCTTGGCCGGGCCGCCGGTGTCGCCCCCCTGGGGGGGAAGCGCCGCAGGCGCTCCGGGGGGGAGCCGTCATGACTGGACACGTTCTCCTCGTCGACGACGAGCCCGCCTTCCAGCGCCTGGGCAAGGCGTTTCTCGAGGCCCAGGGCCATCGCGTCACGGTGGCCGGCGATGCCGACAGCGCGCTGGCCGCCGCACGCCACGACACGCCCGACCTGGTGCTGCTGGACCTGGCGATGCCGCCCAGCATGGACCCCGAGGCCGGGCTGGCGCTGATTCCGCAGTTCGCGCCGGCCCTCGTCGTCGTGCTCACCGGCCATGGCGACCACCAGAACGCGCTGCGTGCCACCGAGCTCGGCGCGTGGGACTTCGTCGTCAAGCCGATCGAGCCCGAGATGCTGCGCTTCGTCGTCGCCCGCGCCATCGGCAAGGCGCGGCTCGACGCTGAAGTGCGCCGCCTGCGCGAACAGCAGCAGGCCGCCGATGCCGACGACGACCTCGGCCTCGTCGGCCAGACCCCGGCGATGCAGCAGCTGCGCGCGATGGTGCGCCGCGTCGCCCCCACGCCGATGAGCGTGATCGTGCTCGGCCCCACCGGCACCGGCAAGGAACTGGTCGCCCGCGCACTGCACGCCTGCAGTCCACGCGCGAACGGGCCCTTCGTCGTCATCAACTGCGGCGCGCTGTCGGCCGAGCTGCTGGAAAGCGAACTCTTCGGCCATCTCAAGGGCAGCTTCACCGGCGCCTGGCGCGACCAGCCCGGCCTGGTGGAAGCCGCGCACCGCGGCACCTTGTTCCTCGACGAAGTGGGCGAGATGCCGCTGCCGATGCAGGTGAAGCTGCTGCGCTTCCTGCAGGAGGGCAGCTACCTGCCGGTGGGCGGCCGCACGCTGAAGCAGGCCGACGTGCGCGTGGTGGCCGCCACCCACCGCGACCTGGACGCGATGGTGCGCGACGGCAGCTTCCGCGAGGATCTGTTCTATCGCCTGAAAGGCGTGGTGCTGCGCACGCCGGCGCTGGCCGAGCGGCGCGCCGACATCGCGCCGCTGGCGGCGCGCTTCCTGCGCCGCAGCGCGCCGCGCGCCCGGCTGGCGCCCGATGCGCTGGCCTGGCTGGCCGCGCGCGACTGGCCCGGCAACGTGCGCGAGCTGCGCGCGGTGGTCGAATCCGCCGGCGCGCTGGCACTGCCCGGCAGCGAGCTGGTCGATGCCGACCTGCTGCGCCTGGCCTGCGGCGAGCTGCCCGCGCCCGAGGCCGACGCCAGTGCGAAGGCCGGCACCCCGGCCACCGGCGCGAGCGGCCCGGCCACCGGCGTGCTGGACACCGCGCTGGCCGAGCTCGAACAGCGCATGATCCGCGACGCCATGGCCGCGGCCGGCGGCAACCAGTCCGAAGCGGCGCGCCGGCTGGGCATCTCGCGCGTCGGGCTGATCAAGAAGCTCACCCGCTGGGGCTGGCGCTGAGGACCAGGCTCATCGATTTTCTCGATGAGCTGAGAGAAAGCGATTCCATTGGCGCCGGGCGACCGGTGGTCACCACAATGGGTTCACGGCAGTCTCGCTGTCCAGGAGTCCCCGATGAAGGCCATGCCCACCGACCGGTTCGACCCTGACCTCTGCGGGTCGCAGCGCCTGGTGCTGCTGGCCGACGCCGACGACACCAACGCGATGTTCGAAGGTGCGGCGCTGGAACGGCTGGGCTGCCGCGTGGTGCGGGTGCGCGATGGCAGCAGCGCCGTGGCGCTGGCCACCACCGGCCGCTTCGACGGCGTGCTGATGGAGTTGCGCCTGCCGCTGCTCGACGGCTCGGAGGCCACCAGCGCGATCCGCCGCTTCGAGCGCTCGTCCAGGCGCACGCCGACACCGATCGTCGCACTCACCGCCTCGGTGATGCCCGACGAACGCGCCCGCTGCGAAGCCTCCGGCATGGACGCCGTGCTGCCCAAGCCGGTGATGCTGGACAGCCTGGCCCGCACGGTGGCGGCCTGGCCTCGGGTCGGCGATCTGGCTTGTTAGCATCCGGCCAGCCCCGCGCATGGTGTCGCGGGCTTGCCGATGACACAAGCCTCCGTCGCCAACCTGCTCGAACTGCGACGCCACCTGCGGCCGGAAGAGATGCCGCCGTGGCGCGCCTCGCTGATCCAGCCCGAGCTCAACGGCGGCAAGGCCTCGATCGAGCAGCTGGCGCCACTGGCCGACCGGCCTGAGCTCACCACGCTCACCATCAGCGGCCTGGAGCCGAAGACGCTCGACTACCTGTGCAGCCGCTTCGGCCAGCAGCTCACCGCGATCCATTTCTGGAAGTGCCCGCGCCTGCCCGACCTGAGCCCGCTGGAGCAGATGCCCCGGCTGACGCAGGTGGCCTTCTACTGGAACCAGAAGGCCACGCGGCTGTGGGACTTGCGCAAGACGCCGGCGCTGCGCGGCCTGCAGTTCGACGACTTCAGCAAGCTCGATCGGCTGGATGACCTGGCCCGCGCCACCTCGCTGGACACGCTGGTGTTCGGCAACGCGGTGTGGAACAAGTTCGCCTGCGCCTCGCTGGAGCCCTTGGCCGGGTTGAGCGGCCTGAAGGTGCTGGCCTTCAATGCCAAGGCCATCGCCGATGGCCGGCTCACGCCGCTGGCCGCCCTCACCGGCCTGGACGAACTGGACTTCCCGACCAACCTGTTCCGCACCGAGCAGCTGGCCTGGCTGCGCGCACGGCTGCCGGCCAGCGTGAACGCCACGGTGTTGCAGGCCTGCCGGCCGTTGCGGCAAGCGCTCAAGTTACGCGGCAAGTCACTGGACGTGCTGCTGTGCGGCAAGGGCAAGCCCTTCCTGTCCTCAGCCGACGACGCCGCCCGCATCGCCCGCCATGCCGCCGAGTTCGAGGCGCTGGTGCAGCGCTACGCCGCCAGCGGCGAGCCCGAGCCCGCCTGAAACGGCCGCCACCCGATGCGCCCGCTGCATGCCGACGGCCTGGTGCTCGAACCGCTGGTGCAGGCCCATGCCGCGGCGATGTTCGATGTGCTGTCCGACCCGGCGATCTACGAGTTCGAGAACGGCCCGCCGGTCTCGGTCGACGCGCTGGCGCAGCGCTACCGCCGGCTCGAGTCGCGCGGCTCGCCCGACGGCCGCGAACAGTGGCTGAACTGGGTGATCCGCCTGCCCTCGGGCGAACTGGCGGGCTATGTGCAGGCCACCGTGCTGGCCGATGGCCGCGCCTGGGTGGCCTACGAACTGGCCAGCCGCCACTGGCGGCAGGGAATTGCCCGGCGCGCGGTGAACGCGATGATGGACGAGCTGATTTCAAGTTATCACGCCACCCGCCTGATCGCAGTATTCAAGACAGCGAACTTCCGCTCGCGCGGGCTGCTGCAGCGGCTGGGCTTCTGCGCCGAAGGGCCGCCCGGCACGCGGCCGGAGTCCTGCGACACTGACGAATCCGTGATGGTCCGCCCCGGCATGATCCCCGTCCTCGACACCGAGCGGCTGCGCCTGGTGCCGCCCAGCGCCGCCTGCGATGCGCTGTACCAGCGCTTCTACACCGATGCCGCCGCCTCGGCAGCCTACGGCGGCCCGTTGACGCCGGGCGCCGCCTGGGCCCGGCTGTCGGCCGACCTCGGCAGCTGGCATCTGCAGGGCTTCGGCGTCTGGGTGATCGAGCGCCGCGATACCGGGGCGCTGGTGGGCACCTGCGGCTTCTGGCAGGGCAAGGGCTGGCCGCGCGAACTCACCTGGTGGCTGCTGCCCGAAGCACGCGGCCAGGGGTTTGCACTCGAAGCCTCGCGCGCCGCCGTGGCCCATGCCTACCGCGGGTTCGGCTGGCCCGCGGTGGAGACCTACATGAACGATGCCAACGAGCCGGCGCGCGCGCTGGTCCGGCGGCTGGGCGGCGAGCCGATCGGCCGGCGCGGCTTTCCCGACGGCCTGGAGCGAACGCTCTACCGCATTCCGGACCCGGCGCCATGACCGACCCGGCCCGGCCCGCACACTGCCTCAACTGCCACGAGCCCTTCGGCGCGGTCCGGCCGCACTACTGCCCGGCCTGCGGCCAGGAGACCAACATCCGGCCGCCCACGGTGGGCGAATTCATCCAGCAGTTCGGTGGCAGCTACATCGCGGTGGAAGGCGCGCTGTGGCGATCGCTGAAACTGCTGCTGTTCAAGCCCGGGCAGCTGACACGCGAATACCTCGAAGGCCGGCGCCGCCGCTATGTGCTGCCGCTGCGGCTGTACCTGACGATCAGCGTGATCGCGCTGCTGGCCATTCGCCTGGGTGCGCAGTTCGAGATCCGCTCGGAGGCCCACGGCCCGCCGATCAGCGCCGAGAAGATCGCGCAGGGCCTGGCCGACGTGGTCATCATCGATGCGGGCTCGCACCGCGCCGGGCTGAAACAGGGCCGCTTCTTCTGCGAGGGCCTGCCGCAGTGGGTGTGCCAGCGGCTGCAGCGCAAGCTGGATGTCTCGCCGCAGGCGCTGGCCGCCGAGATGCGGGCGCTGCCCGAGCAGCTGGTGCAGCGCTTCGGCAGCGCGATGTTCTTCATGGTGCCGCTGTTCGCGCTGGGCATGAAGCTGATCTACCTGAACCGCCGCATGCGCTACACCGAGCACCTGGTCTACGCGCTGCACCTGCATGCGTTCTGGTTCATCGCGCTGGCCGTCACGGTGATCCCGGCCAAGCCGGCCTCGGACATCGCGGTGCTGGCGATTCCCGTCTACGCCTTCCTCGCCGAGCGCCGCGTGTACCGCGGCCGCTGGTGGACCACGCTGCTGCGCGAGCTGCTGCTGTCGGGCGTCTATTTCACCGCGCTGACACTGGCGCTCATCGTCGTGCTGACCTGGGTCCTGCTCGGGTAGGCCGCTCATCTTGCGATCCAGGAGACCCGCCATGTCCGACCGCATCGCCACCCGGCTGCAGGCCCTGGGCCTGAGCCTGCCCGCCCCGCTGCAGCTGCCGCCCGGTGCGAAGCTGCCCTTTCCCTGGGTGCGCGTGGTCGGCCCGCGCGCGCTGATCTCCGGCCACGGCCCCACCGAGGCCGACGGCCGGCTGGCGCAGCCGCTGGGCAAGGTGGGCGCGCAGGTCACGCCCGAGCAGGCCTACGCGGCCGCGCGGCTCACCGGCCTGGCCATCCTCGGCAGCCTGCAGCGCGAGCTGGGCAGCCTCGATCGCATCGCGGCCTGGGTGCGCGTGTTCGGCATGGTCAATTCGGCGCCCGGCTTCAACCGCCAGCCGGCGGTGATCAATGGCTTCACCGACCTGATCCTCGAGGTCTTCGGCCCCGATGCCGGCGCGCATGCGCGCAGCGCCGTCGGCCTGGCCGAGCTGCCCTTCGACATCCCGGTGGAGATCGAAGGCGAGGTCGCGCTGGCATGACCCACCCCCGCAGCGCCTGCGGCGCTTCCCCCTCGAGGGGGCCACGCCGGCGGACCGGCGGAGCCG